>DATJXL010000312.1:0-13294 GCA_035500135.1 Kofleriaceae bacterium | reverse complement strand
TCGAGGACCAGGCGCACCGCGCCGGCCTTGAACTCATCCGTGAACTGTCGCCGCACGCGCTTCGCGCGACCCTGCTTGCCACCCATCGTTGCCATCGTATCCGCCTCTCGTGGTGTGTCCACGGGAGTGGATCAAGCCCAGACGTCGGGTTTCGATCACAGCGTTCGGATCTGGTCGGTGCCGGAGGGCGACGCTCTCGCAACGCTCGATGGTCACACGGATGTCGTGCGCACAGCGGTGTTCTCTCCCGACGGCAGGACGCTCGCCTCCGCGAGTCGCGACACCACCATCCGCCTGTGGGATCTGAGCGCAGTGGATCCGGCTGCGACATCGCGCGTGCTGCGCGGCCACAAGGACGCCGTCCGCTGCGTCACGTACTCGCCAGACGGCAAGCTGCTCGCAACGGCGAGCAAGGATCGTACGGCGCGGCTGTGGAACGCGACGACCGGCGAACCGATCGGTCAGCCACTGGCTGGTCACAAGCTGTTCGTGCGCTGGGTCGCGTTCTCGCCCGACGGCAAGCTCGTCGCCACGGCGAGCGACGACGGAACGATCCGCCTGTGGAACGTTCCCGACGGCTCCGAGCGCGGCGAGCCGCTCCTCGGTCACACCGACTGGGTGCAGTGCCTCGCGTTCTCTCCCGACGGCACGCAACTCGCTTCGGCGAGCGGTCATCCCGGCGACGAACGCGCGATCCGGCGCTGGGATGTCGCGACCGGCAAGCAGCTCGGTGAACCGCTCCTCGGACACGGTGCCATGCTTACCTGGGTCGCGTATTCGAACGACGGCAAGTACCTCGCCTCGGCGAGCCACGACGGGACCGTTCGGTTGTGGGATCCCGTGAGCGGCAGGCACTTGCGCACACTGTGACCGACACGCGTTGGTGAGACTGCCTACCGTCGCGTGCGCGCTGAGTCGCGAGCGTAACGTCACTGTAGCGCGAGCACGTGACGCCGCGATCGCACGCTATGGGGTCACGATGAGAGACGTCGAACACGGCATGGTCGTGCAATCGAGTCCGCTCCCCGAACACTGGTCTCGGCTAGATGCGCCCGGCGTAGCCGACGTCCTCAGCCGACGATTCGTCGAGATCACGAGCGGGCTCGACACCGGTTTGGCTACGCTCGCTGGCGGAGGCTGGGAGGTCGTGTCCCACGACACGATGATCATCGGCAACTCGCTCGTGGTGAGCTTTCTCGTGCGTCGAGCTCGAGTCGGTGATCGCGAGACATGAGCGTGCGCGTCGCCGTCGCACTGGTGGTCGTCCTATCCGGCGCGCTCTCGATGGCGCGCGTCGCGACGGCGCAGGCACTGCCGGGAGGGGCGACGATCAGCTTCGGCACGCTCGACCTACCGGCCGGCGCGACCACGCCGCCGACGCGGTACTTCAACTTCGCGCACTGCGCGTGCAGCCAGCCGGGTGCGGCTGATCCCGGCTACGTCGAAGGCTCGTTCGCTTACCAGCTACTGCTCACCCCCGGCACGATGCCGGTGCATCGTCCGCTCGAGATCTGGGTCGGCGCCGGCTGCGATAACGCGGCGACGCGCGCGAGCTCCTGCCATCAGATCACGAGCGCGACGATTCCGGATCTATCGACGATTCCATCTTCCGGCGTCACGCCATCGGTTCCCGACTACGACTTGATGGAACCCGAGACGGGCGCCGACACCTGCCAGTTCCGCACGCTTACGAGCGGCGAGTGGGCGATGGCCGACGGTAACGGGGACGGCACGCTCGATTATTTCGTCGGCCAGCCGATCGCGACCGATGCCCAAGCCCCGCCACTCCCCACCAACTTCGCCGCGCACGCTGGCCCGGGCTCGATCGACCTCACGTGGACGCCGCCGCCAGATCGCTCAGACATCGCGCTCTATCAGGCGCTGTGCGCGACGATGTCTGGTTCGCCGGCCTCGACGCAAACACCGCCGACCGCCGCGTATGTCACCGCCCGCAACCTGTGCGGCGAGTCCCAGGATGTGCCGCTCGTGCCGTCGGCGATCGCGACTGACTCCACGGGCACCGCCGATGCGAACATCGACATCACGCCGCCGCAGGGCATCGCCGAGCTCGATCCGTCGTTCCTGTGTGCGAACGTCACGGATCCGTCTGCAACGTCGATGCACATCGGCGGCCTCGGGAGCACCGAGCCGCTTATCGTGCTGTTCTTGGCGATCGACGCCGTCGGCAACCCAGCCGCGACCTACTTCTATCCCGCGATCGCTGCCGATGCTCCGTCGAAGCCGGCCGGCTGCGCATGCGCGGCGAGCGACTCGCGGGCCGCAATCTGGCCGCTTGTGATGGTCGCGCTCGGGCTCGCTGTGTCGCCTCGAGCGCGCCGGCGTTCTTATAGAGGCGACACCCACACGCCCGCGTAGTTGTCGTCCGTGTTCTCCGACATCGAGTACACGACGGTCGTTCCCGAATCGTCGGTCGCGAGAGCTTCGACCCCGGTCGCGATGGTGGTCGTCGAATCGTCGGCAAGCACGCCGCGCGAGGTCAGACCGTACAGCCAGCCGGTGACCTGCGTCGAGTCGCGCACGGCGTCGAGAAACAGAAACCTCGTGCCGTCGATCGAAAGTGCATCGAAGATCGTGGAGCCGAACGACGTCACCGTGGTTCCGGTCGTTAGATCGAACACGTGGATCGGGCCTTCGCCGTCGGCCGTCTCCGAGTTGTCGATCGGATCGAGCACGAGCGCGTACCGGCTGTCGGAAGTGAACGAGCTGATCAGGCAGCTCGGACAGCTCGTCGCGCCGGGCACCAGGACGAGGCCCGACGTCGTCTTCACGTCGGTGTAGGGCTGCACGTAGCCGGCGCCAAGGTCATTCAGAGTTGTCGCGTAGAGCGCGCTCGCGTGGCTCGGCGCGATCGCGCCGAGCATCATCGCGCCGCTCGGCACGAGCTGTCGTGCGGTTCCTGTTCCATCGGTCGCGATCGACGAGATCGAGCCGTCGTTGCCGCGCGAGAACACAGTCGTGCCATCGTCGCTCACGCCGAACTCGGCTACGTTGCTAGCGAGCGAAGCGCTGCCGGTGCCATCACCGAGCGCGCTCGCGACCGCGCCGTTTCCCTCCAGATACACGACGCGATCGGTTCCGTACCAAGCCGAGGTCGCGGAGGTAGACACTGCCGTGCTCGCCGATCCATCCGGTGCGTAGCTGCGCAGAGTGAACGCAGTCGCCGACCCGGGACACGCACGAACCAGCAAGCGATTTCCGACACTCGCGAGATCGGTCGTCTGCCAGCACGTCGAGTCGGCGGAGTTGTCGCTCTCGACGATCGTTGGCGGCCCTTGGATCGGCCCCATCGCGACGTTGACCGTCGTGGCCGTGACGTCTCGTTCGTACACGACATAGTTGCCGTCGCTGGTTGCCGCAGCGCGCCCCGGCCGAACGTTGGGACCGACGGCGACCACGCCCGTGCTCCGCGACCAGATCGTCAGCGTCCCGACGCGATTGCCGCGATCCGTCCACGCGAACACGACGTTGCCTGCAATCTCGAACCGGATGTCGGGCTTGCCGGTGCCCATGCTCGTCGCGATCGTCGTCTCGTCTCCGCCGGCGATCGGAATCACCTTCGCGATCGAATGACCGTCCTCATCGAAGTCGTAGAACACGACATCGCCGCTCGCGGTTACGCCGCCCGCGACCGAAGGGTGCTGGACAAGATGCGTCCCCGTGGTGATGCGCCCGCTGCTCGCGTCGGGCGCGATCTTGATGTTGTCGCCACAGCCGGCGACCAGCACGACGACCAGCGCGCGTCGCGATGCCGTCACCGCTGGATCTCCAGCGCAGTCACGTTCTTGACGATCGTCGCGCCCCACTTGCCGGCTCCGTCGGCCCAGCAGAAGTTGAGGTGGCCGCGCCGCGTGCTGTGGACGATCGGCGTGCGCGAGACATCGCCCCACTCACTCGCGTCGATCGCCGTTCGCGAGTCGCCGACCACCGCGACCACACGCGCGCTCGCTCCGTACGTTCCGCGCACGAGCTCGCGCACCGACCAGGTATCTCGCGCATCGCCGTCGCTGTTCTTGTTCGCGCCCACGGCTCGCGCTGTTCGCTCGAATACGTCCTGCTGCCAGCTCGTCGAAGTACCGTCGACGCGCACGTCGAGATGAAAGGAGGGCTCGCTCGGCTTGGGCGTGTCCTCCGCACCCGACAGCTTCTCGCCGGGTAACAGGAATCCATAGCGAGTCATGATCTCGCGTCCCGCCGGTGACTGGATGAACGCGACGAGCTGCCGCGCGGCGTCGGCTTCTTCGCCCTGGCCGCACACGACCAGCGCCTGATCGAGCGGATCGTGCAGGCTCGGATCGACGCGCAGCGCGCTGCCGCCCGTGCTGATCACCGCCAACGACAAGGCCACGACGGCTGCGTCGACCGCGCCCGTCTGCGCGTACTTCATGGTCGCCTGGATGTTCTCGCCGAGCACGAGACGCGGTTCGACCTGCGACCAGATCCCGGCGTGCTCGAGCGCTTGCTTGGCGGCGACACCGTATGGTGCGTGATCGGGATTCGCGATGGCGATGCGATGGAAGCGCGCGTCCGCGAGATCTTCGATTCGCTCGGGCGCTTGCACGCCGGAAGGCGTCCACACGACGAGGCGGCCGCGCGCGTACCGCGCGAGCGAGCTCGCGTCGCAGTGTCCGGATGCGACGGCTTTATGTGCATAGCTCTCGTTCGCGGCGGCGAACAGCGCGTACGGAGCTCCATCCTCGATCTGCTTCGCGAGCAATCCACTCGAGCCGAAGTCGACGATCGGTTTGATGCCGGTCCTGGCCTCGAAGGCGCGGCCGATCTCGTCGAAGGCGCGCGACAGATCGGCGGCGGCGGCGACGCGGACCGTGCGTTCGGTCGTCTTCGACGAGCACGCGAGTGTGGCGAGCAGTAGCGCGACGAGCAGGTGCTTCATCGATCATCCGAGGAGCCGAAGGAGGCAGAGCGAGACGACCAGTGTCGGCACGAGCGCCGCCGTGCCGATGCGTACGAATCGCGACACGCCGATCTCGATGTGAGAACGGCGCAGCAGCTCGATCCACAACAGACCTGCGAGCGAGCCGATCGGGAGGAGGCGCGGGCCAATGTTGGCGCCGACCAGCGAGGCCAGCAGCGGGCGCGTGCCGTGCGACGTATCGAGCGCGAGCATGTCGAGCAGCGCCATCGGATGGTTGTCGATGATCGCGGACCCGAGCGCAGACGTGACGCCGATCGTGCCTAGCTGTTGCGCGCCGCCGTCGGTTCCAGTGGCATACGCGGCGCTCAGGTGCTCGACGATCCCGACGGCTCGTAACGCCTGCACCATGGCGAGCATCGCCCACAGAAACATCAGGATATCGACCGACACGTGTGACATCGCCTTGCGCAGCGACGCGACCCGATACGTGCGGTACACGACGAGCGATGCGAGCGCGCCGGCGACGGCTACCGTCCAGATCTCGACGCGCAGCGAGCACGCGACTGGATACGCGATGAGGACCGCGACCATGACGAGGACCGCAGCACGCTCGCCAGCGTGACGGTGCAGCCTCGTGCTCGGGGCCGGCACCGCGTGCGCGCGCAGTGCACCGCGAAAGATGCCCCTCAGCACGAGATACGTCATGGCGGCGCCGCCGACCGATACGGGAGCCATGACGCACGCGTACGAGTTGAAGTCGAGCCCCGCATACTGCGCGACGATCATGTTCATCGGGTTCGACACGAACAGCGGAGCCACGCCGGGCGCGAGGAACACGGCGAACGCGAACGCGAGAGTCGTTTTGGGATTCTCTGGATAGAGCCGGCGCGCGAGCGCGATGACCAGCGGCGTCAGGATGAGGATCGCGGCGTCGTTGTTGAGCAGAGCGGGTGTCAGGTAGCTCAGCGCGAAAACGATGTTGAACGTCGAGACCGCGCTGCGCCCACGTGCGCGCGTCTCGATGTGCGAGGCCAGCCGGTCGAACGCGCCGACGTCCTGCACGACGCCGGTGATGATCATGATCGAGGTGAGCGTGACGAGCGGCCGCCACTGTACGCGCGCCGCATCGAGAAGCATGCTCGGGGTGAGGAGGCGGACTGCGAGCAGCGCCAGCACGCCGAGAAGCCCGGCCGTTCCGGGCGTGATGCGGAAGCGAGGCGAAAAGCGTGGCCGAGCGACCGCGAGGCTCACCGTGGCGGCCAGCGCGGAATAGGCGACTGCTTCCTCCACCGCGTCCGGTAGTGCAGGCGCAGCGCCATCGCAAGTATCCGGGATCTGACGTGCCTACGCTGCCGGACTGGTGAGCTGACTACTCGCTCCATGGGACGCCCGCGTTACGTCCATGTTACGCGCCTGCACGGCTCGCTTCCCAGTCACCTTGCTCGTTCAACCAGACGGGCGCTCGACCGCCGAATGCGACGCGCATCCAGCTCGGGTTCGGGGTCTCGAAGCGAGGGGTGATCCACAACGCGCGCCGCATGATCAGAAGCCCCATCGCCAGCGGCATCTTCGCGTAGCGCTCGACCGGGTGAGCTTCGACCAAGTCATGCCTGGCCATGATGAGCTCGCACACCGGCCCCGCAACGTTGCACTCGACAATCGAGCCAGAATCGCTTGTGATGATGCGTGCCGAGCGGCAGCCGAAGTGAGGCCAGTCCGGTGTCCCTTCCAGGGCGCGCCGATACTCGCGCCATTCGTGTTCGTGCGCGAGGTGGGGACCGAGCCTCAGCAGGGCAGCGATCGGCTCGCGTCGCAGCAGGTCGAGCTCGAGCGCGGCGCGATACCCGCGCACCGCGCTCCGCCATTTCTCGAGCGTGACGGCAGCGTCCCCAACGCTCATGAATCCGCGCAGCGCGCCCGCGATGTCATTGCGCCGAGCAGCAGCCTCTGCGGGCCGCAACAGCGGCCGCAGTGTTGGCGTCCATTCCGACTGAAACTGCATGTGCGGTGCCGCAGGCACATCCGACGCGAAGTCCTTACGGCGCGATTCGGTGCAGCGTCCGTTCGCAACGCTGATACATCGCGATCATGATGCTGTAACTGGCGCTGCTGGGACTCACCCACTCGCGCCCCCACCATGGTTGTGGTGAGGGCAAGACCGACGCATTCAAGGCGTGAACGGGATGATGTTCAACGTGTCGCCGACACCTGCAGTCGTGCTGTGATCGACGACGAACAGGCGGTGCCCGGTCGCGTCGTATGCCATGCCGCGCACGTCGGAGAACGTCGGGTTGCCGGGCAGCGTCACATTCGAGACCGTGCCGGCCTGCGTGATGCGCTCGATCGTCGCGCCGCCGCCGGTCAGCATGTCGCCGTCGGGAAGCATGTACAGCAGGTCGGCCGTGGTCACGGTGGCCAACGCGGTGACCGCGTTGGAAGCCGTAAGATCGATCTTGAAGATCATGCTCTGCGTCTGATCGGAGACGAACACCGCGGTCGTCGTCGCCGCGACGCCGACCACCTTCTTGAAGCCCGCGCTCGTGGTCGCACCGGCGATCTCGGTCTCGGTCGCGTTCGTGCCGTTGATCGTGAGCGTCGATACGCCGCCGACCGGCTGCACGCCCATGCCGCCCGTGAAGTACGACGTGTACATCGCGCCCGCGCTGTCGCGCGCGATGCCGATGCGGCGGCGCGTGGCATCCAGCCCGCCGTTGACGTTCGTGCCGGTCGAAGCGCTGGCGGCCACGTCGAAGATCGATCCGGCCTGACCGAAGCCGAAGTTCGCGATCAGGATCGATCCGTCGCCCTGTTCCAGCATGCCGCCGAGGCTGATCCCGCCGGTCGAGGTCGGCAACGTCGCGACCTGCGAGCCCGACGTGCCGGTCGTGTACTTGTCGAGCGCATCCGCCGTGTTGTCCGTGTAGTACAGCGTCGAGGCCGTGGCGTCCCACAGCAGCGCGTTCGCGCCGCCCTGGCCGAGCGAGACTTGCACGATCGAGAGCGCATCAGGGGCGGCGTCTGCGCGCGGAGCATCGCCTGTCGGCGCATCGACGGCCTTCGAGCTGGAGCTGCCGCACGCAGCGGCGAGGATGACGAACGAAAGCGAGCGAAGGTGCATGGTCCAGCACTCGCATGCGTCGGCCGTCGCCGAGCCGGTGCGGCGCTAACACGATCGTTACTCCGAAGTTGCGCGGATGTAGTTGCGGCTACGTTCGCGAACGAAGCGCTACGGCGGGAAACGCGCGTCGATCTCGTCCAGCACCTCGGCGGTCGCGTTGGCGACTCGGCGGGTGATCACCGGCTGGCTCGCGATCCAGCCGAACGCGCGGATCACGCGCGAGTCGGTGTCGGCGATCGATTGCACCGCGACGTTGCGCGTCGTCTGGTAGAAGCCCGGCAGTGCCGACAGGCTCGTCGCCAGCTCGTTCGCGCGGTACGTCCCGGTGTACTCGGCGACGTGACAGGCGGCGCACTGCGTATCGACGTTGTCGTGGAGCAGCGGGTTCTCGGTCTGGACGATCGCGGCCAGCGCACCGAGCTGCTGTGTTGGCGTCGCGGAGCCGAAGTCCTGCCCGTCGACCGCCAGCGCGAACCCTACCGGGGTGTCGGCCATCGGCGTGATGAGGTACGTGATGTCGCCGCCGGCGATGAGCGCGTTCTGCAAGTCGGCGGGATAGAGCCCGGGGATGGTGATCGGAGTGTACGAGATGTCCCGGTTGTAGCCGCGCATGTTCCACTCGAACGCGCCCGCGAATGCGACCTGGCCGATCAGCGTGATGCGCACGAGGTTGGACTGTTTCGCGTACTGGAGCACGAACGCGCGTAGCGCCGCGAGGTAATCGGCGTCGCCGGCCATCGCGGCGGGGCTCACGCCGAGCGGCGACTGCGGGTCGACGTTCTGGATCGCCGCGAGCCCGCGCAACTGCGAGATCGCGCGGCCGAGCTCGCTCGCCGGAATCGCGTAGAACACGTGGATCGCGATGTCCTGCGCTGCCGTCGCGCCCGACAGCGTGTACATCGGCTGGAGCACGAGACGGAGCCGACCATCGGCCCCGGCGTCGCACGGCCCGACGACGTCGCGGTCGCATAGATCGAGGCGCACCGCGACCACCTGCATCTGCTCGTACGTGATCTCGGGACCGGTCTTGGGTGCGATGTCGCCGGGATCGAGCACGAGCGCCGCGAACAAGCCGTTGGACACGAGCGGCTCCGGCGCGCCGTCGCCGGTGATCGAGGCGAGCACGGGCGTGCTCGGATCGGCGGGCAGCGGCAGCAGGATCGACACGTCGTCCATCGCGAGCGCGTGGGTCGGCGTCGCATCGATCGCGTCGGGCGTCAGCTTCGACGACGAGCTTCCGCACGCGGCGAGCGAGAGCACGGTTGCGATCCATGTTACGCGACGGTTGCCGTGCCGAACGAGAATGTAAGAAAACGAACGATCGCGCCACATCGGCTAGAAGTCCTCGCAGTAACCGCTGCGGCACACGCCGGTCGTGCACGGCGTGCTGACGTCGCACGTCGCGCACGTCGTGGTCGCGACAATGCTGAGGAACTTGCACACGCAGCTCGTCGCCGGCTGATAGAGCGACAGGTCGCCGCCGTCGTACTGGCGCTGCACGCGCATCGCGCAATCGGGGACGAGGCCGACGCGCGCGACGGCGACGTCGGGATCGATGGTCGGTGTCGGCGTGACCGGATGGCCCGCGATCATGTCGACGACGTACTTCGCGGCCGGATTGACCGGCGTGCCGCCGGAGCCGGTCGTGTTGTACATCCACACGGTCGGCGACCACACGGTGTAGTGACCGTCGCGCACGTTCTGCTTGTCGAACGACGTCGAGGTCGAGTCGGCGAAGTACGCCGCGTACTGATCCTTGGCGCGATATGCGAGCTCGGTCAGGGTCGAGCGACCGGCGTCGTAGACTTCGGCGCCGAGGATTCCGATCGCGGCCTCTGGTTCCGTCGAGTTCTGGAGGGCGGAGACCACCGACGGCGAGCCGTCGAAACGAATGCCGTACCAATCGGCGCCGGGCACGTCGATGTTGGCCGCCCACGTGAGCAACGTGCTCTTCGTGATCGTGCGGATGAACATCTGCGTCTCGTCGATCCACGGCATGACCATTCCGGCCATGCCGAACCCGAACACGAAGTACGCCTCCTCGAACGTGATCGCGATCTGGCTCGAGGCCTTGGGCACCGCCATCACGTAGGCCTGGATCGGGCCGTTCTCGAGCGCGACCGTGGCAGGCGGCGGCTGGCTCGTGCACGAGCTGATGAACAGCGCGGAGTTGCCGATGTCGGGGAACACGCCCGCGCCGGGCGGCGTGCACGTCAAGGTCGGGCTCAACGCGGGATCCCACGCCGGATCCTCCGCGGTCGACGGCACGTACTGCATGTCGACGGTGATCGGGGCGGTGTGGTTGTAGAAGTTGTCGATGTTCGTGCACGAGCCGCTGGTCGTGAACACGAGCGTGATCGGCTCGGGCGTGTTGTCGCGCAGCATCCGACCGAGGTTCCTCATCAGGTTGAGCTGCGTATCGCCGACCTGCAGGTACAGCGGATTCGACAGCGTGTCGCAGGTCGCGGCACGCGAAGTTCGCGGTGCGACGGCCACGACTGCGAGTGCGACGATGCAGACGATCGATCCGAGCAACGAGGTACGCACGGCGCTTCGCATCGAGTATCGCGGTCTCGATCACTCGCAGGCGGCTACACAGATGTAACCCCCGACGTCGTCCGCTGTAGCGCGGGCAACAGACCGGTCCGGCACACGACTCGCGATACTGATCGCATGCAGCGAAGCCTCGCCGTCGCGGTGCTCGTCGTGATGGTCGTCGCATGCTCGAGCAAGTCCGCGTCCAAGCCCGACGCTCCACCGGCCGACGCCGCTCTGACCAACCAGCCATTCGGCGCGGTGTGCACCGTCGTCTCCGACATGTCGACGGAGTGTGCGAGCGGCGTCTGCACGAACTCGTTCAACATGTTCCCGACGCCGGTGTGCTCGGTGAAGTGCACGATGCTCGGCAGTACCGATCCGGTTTGCCCGAACGGCTCGATGGGGCAGAAGTGCAACATGAAGGGCTACTGCCGGCCCTGATCGGCAACACGGGATGCGGCGAGCGACAACGTCTCGCCGCAGGTGATCGTCGCCCACGGGAGGTCTTCGCTCCACGCGAACGGAGGACGAGGACGACCGCGTGGGCGACCTCGACGCGCAGTCCCGATCGTCGGCGACCGCCGGTCTATCGGCGACGCCGCGACGGATGTGGGGCCGGTAAGGTGACCCTAGGCCCGGTAGCGCGGCGCGCCAGGGATCGGGCCGAACGAGATATCATTGAACCGTGACTCGGCGTGTTCTCGTCGAGCTGGAAGCTCGAAAAACTAGGAGGCTTCTTGTCGAAGCAACAGATCGATCGGCGACGCTTCCTGGTCAGCTCGGCGGGCATTGTTGGTACGGCAGCTCTGACTGGCTGCAAGGAGTCATCGAAAGACGCGATCGCAAACCCGCCGGTTCCGGCCGTTCAAGCGCCGCCGACGAACGCCGGCGTGATCCGCGTCGCGAGCGTGCCGACCGCCGTCGAAGGCAACCTGATGCAGGTGCTCGTCGCCGAGTTCCACAAGACCTCGCCGCGTCGGGTCGAGCTATCGACCAACCCCGAGTTGTACGGCTCCGCCCGTGCCGGCAAGGTCGACCTCGCGATCTCGCACTACGGCCATCGCGATGCCGAACAGTTCATGACCGACGGTCTCGGCGAGTGGCCACGCATGGTGTTCAGCAACCAGATGGCCTTCGTGGGTCCTCCGTCCGACCCGGCGAAGATTCGCGGGCTGGAAGATGCGGTGGAGGCGTTCAAGCGAATCGCATCGACGAAGAGCCCGTTCGTCATGAACGAGATCGATGGCATTCGATATCTCGTCGAGGTGTTGTGGCACGCGGCGGGCAAGCCGGATCGTTCCGGCTGGCTGCGCGACCACAAGCAGGAAGATGCACTCCGAGAAGCATCGAAGCTCCGCGCGTACACGTTCTGGGGGCTCACCCGTTCTCACGCACGCGCCGCCATGAGGAGATCGATCTCGAGCCTCTCGTGCTCGCCGATCCGATGCTGCAGCGAATGCTCGTTTCGATCGTCGTCAAGCCCGGTGCGATCGCGGGTGTCAACGCGGATGGTGCGCGCGAATTCCAGCAGTTCCTGCTCGCCCCATCGACCCAGGCCCTCATCCGGCAAACTCCGTATTCCGACGAGCAACCGCACGTCTTCTGGGTTCCAGCCGGTCGCCACAACCGCACGGCGGCCTTGCCTCACGTGTGACCAATCAAAGACGAATGGGCGCACGCGTTCGGGACCGTCGGCATCCTGGAGCTGCAAGCAGTCGGCGGGGAACAGCATCTCTGGCGAACCGAAAACCGCGCAGCGTCCGCCGCCGTCGGAATGTCAATGTCGGGTCGAGATGGCGCGCGCTTCCTCGATCGGCTCGCCAGTCGACCGCGTAGCGAATCGACACGTCGGGCAATGTGGAACCGCTGATTGACCCGATCACTACCGGGACGACGAACGACCTCGCCGCGGTGTGGGGCCCGGACGCCGACCACCTGTCGATCACCGGCGCCAACGGCACACTGCTGTCGTGGGTGCGGACGAACCCGACGGTGTTCACCCCCGACCCTTCGATGCCGGCGACCGTCACCGACTACCTCGCCGACATCGCGTTCGCCGGCACGACGGAGTGGATCATCGCTCCGAACCAGACCTACGTGTATCGGCGCGTCGGCAGCGGCGCGTGGCAGACGGTCGACACGATCACGTCGCCGCAATCGATCGCGGCGCTGAGCGACACCGACGACGTCGTCAACGGCAACGACTCGGGGCTCGTGTCGCGGTGGAACGGCTCCGCGTTCGCGCTCGAGACCTACCCGGCGTGGCGCGGCCTGCAGTCGCTGTACGCGCTGCCCGACGGCACGATGCTGCTCACCGGCGAGAGCGGCTTCGTCAGCCACCCGCCGCCGCCGGCGACGGCGAAGCGCGCGGGCACGAGAACGAGGCGCTAGAATAGGTCGATGTCGGCGCGTGGCAAAATTTTGCCACGCCGCACCCGACCCATTTGGATTAGGCCGGACGTGACGGGACAGGGCAGACAGCTAACCTGCGAAGAGCCTTGCAAGGCCACGCGACTCTTCGTCTTCGTGTTCAGTCTCTCGCAGGTTCGAGTCCTTCTGCCCTCACTACTTAAGCAGCTGACGTCGCTGCACTTCCGTCCGACGTCGCACCGTTCGCTGCCAAGAATGGATGTAGTGGCTGGCGTTCTCGCGCGCGCCGAGAAAGCGGCTGACTCCCTCGGTCACGAGGTCACGGACTACCGTGCCTCAACACGTAACGCGCTCGAGGCGCAAGACAGTGAGGA
>DATJXL010000311.1:0-7724 GCA_035500135.1 Kofleriaceae bacterium | reverse complement strand
ATCTTGTTGCCGAACGTCGACAGCGCGAACACCGCGACACCGGCGCTGGCGAACGCCGGATCGAGCGAGCCGTCCGACCCCAGGCGGACGATCGCGACGTCCGGCGTGCCGTCGCGGCTGGTCTCCCCCGCGATCAGGATGTGGCCCTGCGGGTCGACTCGCACGCCGTAACCGACGTCGAGCGGCGAGCCGAGATCGAGCCGCACGAGCCCCGCGGTGCCGAACGTCGCGTCCGCGGCGCCGGTCGACAGGAACCGCAGCACCGCGATGTCGGTCGCGCCGTCGCGCGCGATCGCACCGACCGCGACGATCCGACCTTGCGCGTCGACCGTCGCGTTCGCGAGCCAGATCTCCGACTGATCGGCGGGGGTCACCACGCCCGGGCCGTCGGGCGCGCCGGCGTCGCCGCGTTCGCCGGACGAGCCGTGACAGCCGACCGCGAGCGAAGCGACGAGCGCAGCGGTTGCGCGCCCGATCCCGCGTCGCGACCTACGGCTCACCATCGATCAGTATATCATTCCGGAAGTGACGCGAACGAAGCCGTCGGTCGCTCGCATGCGCCTCGTCACGGCGATGCTGGCCGGGCTCGCCGCGTGCGGCCGCATCGGGTTCGACCCGACCACCGCGGGCGGCGGTGGAGGAGGCGGCGGGGACGGCGCGAGCGGCGGCACGCTCGCGGAAGCCGATTGCACTGCCACGCTCGGAACGTGGGGCACGAGCGCGGTGGCGTCCGGCGGCTGCGATTGGCTGCTCGCGAGCCCGGGCACCTACACGTTCGTCGTGCCGCCCGGCGTGACCGCGATCAGCGTCGTGTGCGTCGGCGGCGGCGGTGGTGCGGCCGATTATAGCGGCGGCGGCGGCGGCGGGCTCGGCTGGATCTCCGACCTCGCGGTCTCGCCAGGGCAGCCGGTCGCCGTCGTGGTCGGCGCGGGCGCGCCGGGCAACACCATCGTCGATGGCGGCGATTCGTGGGTGCTGTCGGCGGCCACCGTGCTCGGCGGCGGCGGCAAGGCGAACATCATGTCGGGGCAGACCGCGGGGCCGACCACCGGCGCGGGCGGGACCCACGTCGGCGATGGTGGCGGCGACGGCGGCAACGGCAACGCGGATCCGGGCGGCGGTGGCGCGGGTGGCTACAGCGGTCCCGGAGGATCCAGCATGGGCGGCGCCGGATCCGGCGGCGGCGGCGGCGGTGGGCTGTACACGACCGCGGGCGGTGGCATGGGAGGTGGCGGCGGCGGCGTAGGGTTGCTCGGCGAAGGCGCGAGCGGCGGCGCGACGACGATCGCGGGCAACGGCGGCTCCGGCGGAAGCGGAGGCGCTGCGGGCATGGCCGCCAGCGGCAGCACCGGCGGCGTCGGCGGCACCTACGGTGGCGGAGCGGGCGGCGGCGGTGGGCCGGGCGGGGCCGGTGGCAGCGGCGCCTGCCGCATCCTGTGGCCCGGCGATCAGCGTCAATTTCCGTCGACGGCGACCGGCCCAGCGTGATCCCGAACGAGGTGCTCGTCTCGTGCAAGAGCGTGGTCCACGCGATCGCGATCGCGGCGCTGCCCCCTGAACAGCGCGAGGTCCTGATCCTGCCGTCGAAGCCGGAGGTGAGATTTCGTGCCGGTGATCTCACTCGTCGATTTGTTTCCGCCATCGACGATGTCCGCTGCGCGTGCGCGATGTTGACTTTGTTTCCGGAGGCGGTTTCGCGCGTGCGAGCGCGCGCGAAGTTCTTTAGCGATTACTTTCAGGCGGCGCGACGACGACGTTTGGTCGGCGCGATCGCTTCGCGCAGCCGCACGACGGCAGCGAGCGCAGCGTTCACTGCGGCGTCGCTGCCGAACTGCTCGTAGATCTCCGGCTGCACGAGCACGGCTCGGGCCGTGCGCAGCCGGCCGGCCCAATGCCCGCGGCGCGCGCGGCTCCAGTCGTAGCGTGCGAGGGAGGTCTCCGGCTCAACTCTCTTCTTCATAGATCCTCCGCTGCGCGGTAGATGCAGCGAACAAGAGGCGCGAGCGGGATGACACTCCGATGATCACGAACCGTTCCGGATCATAGCGGTCCGGCGCGTCGAGCGCATGCGGATCGTCGAACACGGTCGTCGCTTCTTCGAAGGTGACGCCGTGCTTGCGCGCATTGGCACGCGCCTTTGCGGCATCCCACTCGAATCGCCCTCGACGATCGTCGGCATGCCTCACCGCCGTGGCTTCTTGCGCGTCGTGCGCTTGGGACTCTTTGCCTTCGCTTTCGTGCGCCGCCGGGAAGGTGACTTCGTGCGCGGCGCGGCCTGTTGATTGACGACGCGAACCCATTCCGAGATCCCGGCTTCGGTCGTCATGTCATAGCCCGCAGCTGCACCCGCAGCGAACAGCGCCTTCGCCGGACCGAAGTTCGTCGGGTCGGCGAGCCGGCGGGCGAGCTGCTCGTGGGCGTCCGCCTTCAGAGAAGCGAGGCATCGATTCGGCGCATCGCCGCCAGTCTCGCGCGCGACGAAGGCGAGCACCGCACGCACGGTCGCGACGATCGCCGCTGCATCCTCGGGCTGGGCCGGGACCTTCGCAGGAAACAGCCCGAACACGATCTCTTGGAGCTCTACCGCGGACAGCTTGCCGACCGTCGCGGCATGATGGCTCGCTGCGAGCTCGACGAACGTCTCGGACCAACGCAGGTCGCAGCCCGTCGCTTCGGGTGAGCGCGCGAACGCTTCGCACGTCTTGGCGACGCACTCGCCGCAGCGTGTTTCGTCGAGCTCGCCGTCGTCATCGAGAAGCGGACCGTGCAACACGTTCGCGAGATCTGGCTCGCGCGGAGCGTGAGCGATGCGATTTGCGAGGCGCGCCGGGGCGACGAGCGTGACTGCGATCGTCGCACCGCGGATCGCCACCGCAGTGCGATGCTCGATCGGGGCCGCACGGTGCCAGACCTCTGCCAGATCCGGCGTGCGTTCGACGAGCTCTGCCAGCGCGGTCGCGATCGCAGTGAGTGCAGCGAGCTCAACGGCCGTAAGAGGACGTGCGCCCCGGCCGCCTTCGAGTCTAAGCGCCGACGGATAGGCGCGCGGGCCGGCGAGCTCCCAGCGATGCTTCTTGACCTCCTTCGCGCGGGCGGCGCCGATGTCGCCTCGCGTATCCCAATTGAACATGATCTGCGGGGGGATCCGCTTCGGCATGCCGTCGTCGGCGAGGTCGAGCGTCGCTTCCCACGCGGCTTCGTCCGGATACACGGCGAACCCGTAGCTCTGGCCCATCTGGCCAACGACGCACACCATGCCGTTCGTGATGCCGAGCGCGTCGCAGTCGAGTGACATCGCGACATCCGGCGGCACCGCATCCCACGGTCGCGCGCGATAGAGCCGCGCCGAAGCCGCGAAGAACGCGGAGAGCAGCTCGGCCGTGATTCCCGGATCGAAGTAGGTGTCGACGCTGCGTTGGGTCGCGCCGAGGTGATCAGCGAGCGCGGCTGCAACGGCGTGAAGCTCGGGCACGGGCGCCACGACGACCTCGATGCTCGGAACGACTCCACGCAGCGCGTTGGCGAGCTCGAGTGTCGCGCAGCGAATACGCGAAGGCGCTCGCGTCGGCGCACCGCGCAGCGGTCGAGCGAGCGCTCGCTCGAGCTGCTCCGCTGCCGTCGCGAGAGACTCTCCTGGCCGCGCGATCTCCGCGTTGAGGACCATACCGCTTGCAACGTCGACCCAGAGCAGCACCTCGGGTCGATACGGTGCATCGCCCTCCATCACGTAGCCTGGCAGGTCCACGATTCCGGCCACCCACTCGCGCGGCCCGTCGGGCACGATCTCGATCCTCGACTCCACCATACGGCTTTGTACCATCGCAGCCTGACGACCAACCGGCGACGCTCACCGTCGGCACCCACAAGAAAACCCGTTCTTGTGCAAGCGCGCGCGGGAACCGAACAACACGGATCAGGCCGCCGAGCGCAACTGCAACACGCTTATCGGTGCGCGTAGCTTTATCAGCGTACCCGTGCGCTCGGAAACTTGGGTGCGGGATGGCTGGCTCGCTCGAGCCTAGCTCGAGCATCACGGCGCCCCATGACGATCGCGAACACGACGACGATCGCGAGGATCACCGCGAGAGCAATCAACCCAAAGTAGATCAGGGCCAACGCGGTCATGTTTTGCGACGATATCATCCCGGCACATGACGCCTCCAGGCGTAACGCTGCGATCAGCGACGTCGCTGACCTGCGCGCGCGCCCACGCTCCGGGAAGCAAGCAGCTCGTCGAGCCGGCGCTTGGCGTGGTCCTGCACACGGGGGATGACGTCGGCGAGATATGCGAATGGGTTGATCCCGCGCGCCTCGCACGTCGCGACGAGCGTCACCCACAGGATTGCTGCATCCTGTGCGTGCGATCGCGGGAACAAATCGAGCCCGAGTTGTTCCCGCAAAGGAGAAAAGGCTTTTGCCGGCCTCGTAGCGGCGCGCTAACCGCGCAAGATTCTTCGTGCGAGCGGCGGGACTCGAACCCGCACGGAGTTACCCACAAGAACCTAAATCTTGCGTGTCTACCAGTTCCACCACGCTCGCGGAGCGAGACCTATAGCACGATTCAGCGATCGATGACCGCGACGGGGAGCGTCGCGTAGGCGAACGCGCGGAGACGAAGTGGCCACGCGGAACGGGTACGGCCGACGAACAGCGAGAGCAGGGCGGAGGATTCGGCGCGCGCGGAACGGGTTCGCATCGTGCGGCGCCATAAGGTCAGCTCGGCGCGCCAGCGCAAGCGTGGACGATCTGCGAGCGCGAAGATGCGGCGTACGGTCGAACGCTCGGCACGCGGGAGATCGTCGATCCCGCGCGCGTCGAGCACGCGCGAAGGCAGTGCGCCGCCATCGCCCTCGTCGGCGAGACGCACCAGGTCCGTGCGGATCGCCGCAGCCGCGAACAAGTCCACCATGCGAACCCAGCCGCGCGCGAAGCGCTGTTCGTCAGCTGCAAGCGTCGCGAGCTCGGTGCGATGACGCGCGCACGCGATCGAGATGCTCGCGAGATGCGCGCGCCAAGTTGCGACGCGCGCGCGATCGAGATCGACGTCTTGCGCGCCGAGCACCTCGAACGCGATCCGCCACGCCGCGAGCGCGGCGTCGTACTCGCGCGATGGCACCGGGAAGCGCAGCCCGGGTACCACACCCAGCGCGGCCGCTGCCGCGTATGGCACCACGCACAGCGCGTAGTTGCATGCGCCCCACCAGCTCGCCGGATCGATCATGGAGGACGATGCATCGCCGAGTCGGCCGCTGCGGTGCTGCCACGCGAGCTGCGATGCGTAGCCCCAGAACGGCGACAGCTCGTCGTGTGCACCGAGCGCGCCGTGCGGACCACTGCGCTCGACGAGCAGGCGGTACATCGCGAGCCGATCCGTCACGGCCATCGGATCGCATGCGGAGCCGGCGCGGTCGCTCGGATCGGCGAGCGCGAGCCAATCGTCGCCGAACGGCACGCGCGCCAATCGCGATCGATCGGGCCGTGTCGACGAGAACGCCATCAGCGCATCGCACGATCCTACCATGCACGCGTTCGCGCCCGCCGGAGCGTCGGTGTCTCGTATCTGATCGCGCGGCTCGCCGCGCGCACGGTCTCGCAGGCGGGCTTGGTCGCGGGATGGTCCGCCGCCGCGAGCTCCTCGGCGGTGCGCACGGTCGGCGCCACCTCCTTATATAAGGTGCGAGCGCGCGCGGCTTCTCGGAGACCGCCTCCAGCCGCCGACACCGGCGTCTCGGGCAGCGGGGCCGGCTGCAGCGCGGGCTCGGGAATACCCGGGCTCGCGGATCGTGCTCTTGCTCACGCTCGCTGCGAGGCGAAACCCGCGAGCTCGCTGATCCACGAGCCGAGCCGGCGCAAGGGGTGCACCGGATCGATCTCGAACACCTCGGCATGACGCGCTGCGAGCTGAGCCTCGGACTCGCCGAGCTCGAACCACGGGTCGGTCAAGTCGTCGGAGACAAGCTCGAGCTCGACCTCGAGGTCCGGGTCGTAGGCGCGGAAACGCTCGGGGCCAAGATCCTCATCTCGGGTCGCCATTTGTTTCATCCATCACTGGATTCGCGCGACCGGGCAACTTCCTGACATATGATGCGAGCCATGGGGGTGAGAACGCTTGCGCTCTCCGTCGTCGTCGCGTTCGCGTTCGGCTGCCAGACCGAGCCCGCGATCGACGAGCAAGTCGCCGCCGCGACCGCGTGCATGACGAACGCGCAGTGCGACGACAACAACGTCTGCACGATCGACGTCTGCGATCCGGTCACCCACACGTGCGACGAGACGGCGATTCCCGGCTGCTGCAACGTCGACACCGATTGCAACGACGGCAACGCGTGCACGACCGACTCGTGCAACACCACGACCCACACCTGCTCGAACACGCCGATCCCGAGCTGCTGCACGAGCAACACGCAATGCACGTCGGCGAGCATCTGCCTCGCGCCGACGTGCGACACGATGACGAACACGTGCACGACCACGCCGATTCCCGGCTGCTGCACGGTCGACTCGGACTGCAACGACGGAAACATCTGCACGAACGATTCGTGCGATCAGGCCACGCACAGCTGCCGCAACCGCAACATCCCCGGTTGCTGCACGAGCAACGCGCAATGCAACGACGGCCGGCCGTGCACGCAGGACACCTGCGATCTGTCGACGAACACGTGCGACCACAACGTGATCGCCGGCTGCTGCACGCGCAACGCGCAGTGCAACGACGGCGACGCCTGCACGATCGACACCTGCGACACCACGACGAACACCTGCGACAACACGCCGATCGCGGGGTGCTGCCAGAGCGACAGCGATTGCAACGACAGCAACGTGTGCACGACCGACTCGTGCAACCTGATGACGAACACGTGCACGCACACGATGATCGCGAATTGCTGCACCGCGAGCTCGCAGTGCAACGACGGCAACATCTGCACGACGGACACCTGCGATCCGACGTCGAACCTGTGCACGAACGTGCCGATTCCCGGCTGCTGCACGATGGACTCGCAGTGCAACGACAACAACACGTGCACGCAGGACACCTGCGATCCGACGACGCACAGCTGCGTGTTCACGACCATCCCGAACTGCTGCGGCACGCCCGGCTGCTGCACCACGAACGCCGAGTGCGACGATCACGACGCGTGCACGTTCGACGCGTGCACCGGCGCGACGCCACGCATGTGCGAGCACATGCCGATCCCGAACTGCTGCGAGCACGACGCGGATTGCAACGACAGCGATGTCTGCACCGACGACGTCTGCCTGCCGTTCGTGCACCAGTGCGTGCACCTGCCGATCAGCGAGTGCTGCACGACCAACGGGATGTGCATGGACGCGAGTCGCTGCACGCAGGATTCGTGCGACACCGCCGACAACAAGTGCGAGCACAAGGAGATCCCGAACTGCTGCACGTCCGACATGGATTGCCGCGACGGCAACGTGTGCACGACCGATACGTGCAACACGGCGACCGGCACGTGCTCGAACACGATGATCCCGGGCTGCTGCGAGACGCAGGGCGACTGCAACGACGGCAACACGTGCACGCTCGACTTCTGCAACCCGGTCATGCACACGTGCATCCACGTGGAGGAGCCGAACTGTTGCCAGAGCAACAGCGACTGCGCCGACGGCAACGTGTGCACGCTGGATCAATGCGATCTCGCGACGAACCAGTGCACGCACGATCCGATCACGAACTGCTGCACGTCGAACGCGCAGTGCATGTT
>DATJXL010000310.1:0-5486 GCA_035500135.1 Kofleriaceae bacterium | reverse complement strand
CCTGCGTGAGCATTCCATCTGCGGTGATGGGCGGCAACTCGTTCCGGACGCCCTTCCCCGCCCTCGCCGGCGATCGCGTGCACTGCGTCGGCCGCGAGGTCGCGATCGTCATCGCCGAGACCCGGGCGCAGGCGCTCGATGCCGCGGAGCTCGTCGCGGTGGCGACGACCGGGCGCGCGCTCGCGCGGCTGCGCGCGCACCTGCGCGAGCACGCGGAGGTCGCAGCGCGGCTCGCGGCGCGAGCGGCCGAGATCGCGGACCTCGGCCACGTGTTTCACCCGATCCTCGACGCGTTCGACGCAGATGGCCGGCTCGTCGACCACGCGAGCGACGCGCTCGGCCCCCTGCGGCGCGCCGCGGCCTCGCTCAAGGCTCAGCTCGAAAAGCGCATGGAGGCCGCGCTCGCCGACGAGCGGTTCGCGCCGTACTTGCAGGACGCGTACTACACGCAGCGCGAAGACCGCTACGTGCTGCCGGTCCGCACCGACGGGAAGGGCTTCGTGCGCGGCATCGTGCACGGTACGTCGCAGAGCGGGCAGACGCTGTTCATCGAGCCCGAGGACATCGTCGATCTGAACAACCGCTTGAAGCTCGCCGAGGCCGAGATCGCCGACGAGGAGCGTCGGATCTACGTGCGGTTCTCGGGCTGGATCGCCGAGGAAGCCGACGCGTTCGCGCGCGGGCTCGCCGCGGCCGAGACGCTCGACGCGATCGCGGGGGCCGCGATCCTCGCCGACGATCTCGTCGCGGCCGAGCCGATCCTCGACGACGTGCCGCGGATCGGCCTCCTGCACGCGCGCCATCCGCTGATGCTGCTCGCGGAACGGCGCTGCGTCGCGAACGACGTCGCGGTCGCGGCCGGCCAGACGCTCGTGATCTCGGGCCCGAACGCGGGCGGCAAGACCGTCGCGCTCAAGACGGTCGGGCTCGCGGCGGTGATGGCACGCGCCGGCCTTCATCTCGCGGCCGAGAGCGGCAGCGCGATCGGCTGGTTCGACACCGTCGTCACCGACATCGGCGACGCGCAGAGCCTCGAGAAGGATCTGTCGACGTTCACCGGCCACGTCGTGAACCTGCGCGAGCTGCTCGCGCACGCGGCGCCCGGCATGCTCGTGCTCGTCGACGAGATCGCGGTCGGCACCGATCCCGAGCAAGGCGCGGCGCTCGCGCAGGCCGTGCTCGAGGCGCTCGCTGCGCGCGGCGCGACCGCGCTCGTCACCACGCACTACGAGCGGCTCAAGGCGCTCGGCGCGGACGCGGATCCAAGGTTCGCGAACGCGTCGGTCGGGTTCGATCTCGAGCGCATGGCGCCGACGTTCAAGCTGCACCTCGGCACACCCGGCAGCTCCGGGGCGCTCGCGGTCGCGCGGCGCACCGGCTTGCCGGCCGACGTCGTCGACCGTGCGCGCGAGCTGCTCGGCGGCGGCGGTGCGCGCATCGAGGATCTGCTCGCGAGCGTCGCCGATCAGCGGCGCCGGCTCGAGGACGAGCGCGCCGCGCTGCTCGCCGAGCTCGAGGCGGCCGAGGCCGACCGCGCCGCGACGCGCGCGCAGCGCGAGAAGACCCGCGCGCGTTACGAGAAGCAGACCGCGCGCGAGCACGGCGACGCGGTCGCGGCGCTGCGCGCGGCCCGCCGCGAGATCGAGGACCTGCGCCGCGAGCTGCGCGCGAAGGCGGCCGCCGCGAGCGCGTCCAGCGATGACGTGCGCGCGGCGAACCGCCGTCTCGTCGCGCCGAGCGCATCGGTCGCGCAGCACGAGCCCAAGCGCAAGCTACCGCCCGGCACGCCGGCGACGCGCGACCAGCTCGTGCCGGGCACGCCGGTGATCGTGCCGCGGCTCGGCCGCTGCGAGGTCGCGGCCGCACCGACCGACGACGACACCGTCGAGGTTCGCCTCGGCCACATGCACGCGACGGTCGCGATCGCCGACGTCCTGCTCGATTCGCATCGCGCGGCGCGCGCGGCCGAGCGCGAGCGCGAGGCCGCGCCCGGCGACGACAAGCCGCAGGGGCCGAGCGTCGTGCTCGTCGACGGCGTACCCGCGGGCGGCCGCGCGACAGCCCGCACGATCGACTCGACGATCGACGTCCGCGGCCAGCGCGTCGACGAGGCGGTCGCGATCGTCGATCGCTTCCTCGACGAGAGCCTGCTCGCGAACCGCGACACCGCGTTCATCGTGCACGGTCACGGCACCGGCGCGCTGCGCCAGGCCGTCCGCGCGCACCTCGCCGCGCATCGCGCGATCGAGACGTTTCGCGCCGGCGAGCCGAGCGAAGGCGGCGACGGCGTGACGGTCGCGTTCCTCAGGGGCTGATCGCGTAGAACGACACCGCGTAGTAGGTGTCGCGGTCCTTCGGCACCGGCAGCCCGGCGCGATCGACGAGCGGCTCGAGGCAGCGCTGCGCCGCGTCGATCTCGTCGCGCGCGACGCCATCGGCCAGCTCGAGCGTGTCCTGCACGCTGATCGCCTGCGCGGGCAGCGGGTAGCGCGCGCGGTCGCGCGACGGCGGCGAGCGCGGGCCGTCGCGCGTGACCTTCACCTCGAGCACGGTCGCGGGCAGCTTCGCCATGCACGAGCGGATCTGCGGCATCACCTTCGCGAGCGCACCGCGCACGGCATCGACGTCGATCGCCGCGTTGCCGCCCTGACGATTGACGGTTTGCGGTAGCTCGACCGCCGCGAGCTCCCGCAGGTGCTCCTCGGCGCGCCGCCGCCACGGGCTCTGCGGGGCGAGCGCGATGAACCGCCGGAAGTAGAGCAGGGCGTACTCGGGCCGCGGTTGTGCGTACAGATAGCCGAGCGCGAGCATGTACTCGCGCTCGCCGACACCGAGCAGCGGTTGGATCGGGTTCTCGATCGCCGAGAACGACGGGCGCTCGCTGCGGAAGCCCTCGATCATGTGGTCCGCGGCATCGCCGGGCAGGCGCGCGCGGTCGTAGGCCAGCGCGAGCAGATAGTGCGTGAACGGCGCGGTGCTATCGCCGGTCTCGGCCGCAGTGTCGAGCGCGCCGATCGCCTCGTCGAGCTTGCCGAGCGCGATCCGGACCTCGCCGAGTCGCAGCCAGGCCTCGCCGCCGCGCGCGGACTGCATGCTCGCCGCGCGCGCGAGCGTGCGCTCCGCTTCGGGAAACCGGCCGGCGCGCGCCTCGCAGACGCCGAGCTCGAGGCGCTCGCGCGCGCGATCGATGTTCTCGTCGCTCGGCTCGTGCGCCTCGGCCGCCGCGAGATCGTCGGCGCACGCGGCGTAGTCGCGCATCGCGAGCCGGAGCTCGCCGCGCAGCGCGTACGCCTCGGGCCGGTTCGGCATCAGCTTGACCGCGGTGTCGAGGTGCGCGATCGCGTCCTGGCGATCCTTCGGCGTGTTGTCGTCCTTGAGGCGCTGCGCCGTACGCACGAGGTCGTCGTACGGCGCCCGCTCGGGGTCGAGCGCGTCTTCCCACACCTTCGAGTGCCGCGCGGCCTCGCGATCCGGATCTTTGGGGTCGGGCGGGTAACGCGTCGATTGCGCGTGCGCCGCCGACGCGGCCGCCGCGACGACGAACAGCGCGGCGATCGAGCGCCACATCAGAACGGCAGCTCGTCGATCCAGCGGCGGTGGTGCTGGGGATGTTGCTTCTGCTTCGCGATCAACGCGTCGAGGTGCTGGCGCGCGCGCGGCTGGAACTCGGGGTGGGCGCCCGATTCGATGTACGCCTTCCAGTTCACGATCGCGCGGTCGACGTCGTCCCATGCTTCGTCGACGAGCGCGATGTAGTAGTACACCTCGCCGTCGGGCACGTAGAACACTTCGTGCTCGTCGAGCTTCTTGAAGAACGGAGCCGGCGAGCCTTGCGCGTAGATCACCTCGAGCGCCTCGGCGCCGCGCTCGTCGCGATCGAGCGCGATCGCGAGGCCATAGGCGGTCGAGATTTCCTGGTCCCCGGCGCGCCGGTACATCGCGATCGCGTCGTCGAGCCGATCGAGCATCATGTAGGTCTCGGCGAGGTTGCCGATCGTCTGCTCGTTCGCGTAGGCGACTTCGCCGCGGGCGAGCACCTTCTCGTACAGGCGGGCGGCCTCCTCGATGTGCGGCCGGGTCGCGAGCTTGGTCTCGAGGATCGCGCGCGTGGACAGGAGCGACAACGAGTCCTCGGCGAACACGCTGTTCCTCGGGTCGAGCGGCGCGCGCTGCTCGAACTCGTTCCAGATGGCGAGCACCTGCTCGGCGCGAGCTCGGTCCATCGGTTGCTGCGAGTTGCACAGCGGCGAGCCAGCTCGGGTGTGGTCGTAGCAAGCAAGATAGTACGAGTAGAGCATCGTCCCGAGCCGGAACAGCGGCTCGCCCTCGGTCGGCTCGAGCTCGGCAGCGCGGCGATACTGCTTCGCGGCTTCGTCGACGAGCTGCCGCATGTTTCCGCGCCCGATCTGGCTCGCGGCCGCCTGGGCGGCGTAGTCGTCGCCGTCGGTCAGCGCCTGCTCGTACTTCGCGCGCTGCCGATCCGGATCGCTCGCTTCCTTCCAGATGTCCGCGCGGGCCGTGCCGGCCAGCGCCGCGAGTGCCAGCAATCCGGCGCGAGTCACGGCTGCGCCACCTTGCGGTTCGGCGAGCGGCGAGCGGCGTCGATCGCGGCGACGTGATCGAGCGCGCGGGCGCGATAGGGCAGATCGCCGGCGGCCGCGTAGAGCGCCCACTCCGCGCGCGCTTCGGTGTAGTGGCCCATCGTCTCGTACAACAGAGCTTGATAATAGTGCCGATCCTCCGGCGGCGCCCATCGGATCGACGACAGCCCGACCTGGACCTGCGAAGCAAACTGAGACGGCTGCATCGCGCCCTGCATGCGATCGAGCACTTCGAGCGCGGCGCCGCGCTGGTCGTCGCGGTCGTACTGCACCGCGAGCGCGAACGCGATCAACGCGAGCTCGTTCGTGTAGTAGACGACGTTCGCGGGCGCCAGGTTCGCGAGCACGTCGATCGCCTCGCTCGACTCGCCGCGAGCGGCGAGCGCGGTCGCGAGCATCACGGCGTCGCGCGCGACCGACGCGCTCGCCGGCAGCTCGGTGCCCTGCGCGATGCGGAGGTAATGGAGCGCGTCGTCGACGCGGCCGAGCCGCAAGTAGATCGAGCCGAGCCGGCCGGTGACCTCGGCCCCGGCGCGCTCGGCGCCGGCGATGCGGACGGCCTCCTCGAGCGCGCTCTGGGCCTGGCGCGTCTTGCCGAGCTCGTCGGCAGTCTCGCCGAGGAGCAGCAGGACCTCGACGTTGTCGGGCGCGAGCCGGTGCGCATAGCGAAGCATGCCGAACGCGTCGCGGTAGAACTTCGCGCGCTGTTCGCCCGACGGATCGTAATCGCCGGTCAGCGAGACGTCGGCGAGCTGGATCGTCGACCGCGCGCGATAGACGATGCGGCGGACCTCGTCGGCGTGCGGGTCGACCACGTCGCGCCAGATGTCGCCGTGCTCGCGATCCGGCGCCGGCTCGGCGATCGGCCGCGGCGGCCGTGCGTCG
>DATJXL010000309.1:0-2461 GCA_035500135.1 Kofleriaceae bacterium | reverse complement strand
GGCCTCCCACGAGATCGGCGAGTCGCTCGTGTACCAGGTGAGCCGCCTCGGCCCATCCTTGCCGCGCGGATAGAGCGCGAGCGTGAACGTCGAGACCGGCGGCGAGTCGTTGCGCGCACGCTCTGCGATGACGACCGCGTGGTAGCGCGGGCCGACGATCTCGGACTCGCGAAGCTCGTCGGGGTCGAGCTCGTCGCTCGACTCGACGCACGCGAGCTCGACCAAGCCCTCGCGCTGTGCACGAAGCAGGAGCTCGTCAATGGCCGCGCGCGGAAGATCGCGGTACTCGGTATCCGCGAGCGCGCGGCGGATGGCCGCGATCAAGATCTCGCGATCATTGATGCGCCCGCGCGCGAGCCCCCACGGCGATTCCTCCTCGTCAACCTGATCGGCGAGCTCGTGCACCATGTCGGCGAACGCCGGCAGGTCGACCGAGTCGACGTCGCGCGCGCCACGACGCCGCAAGCGACGCCCACCGCGACTGTTACGATGCGCGTAGATCGGGACACCCGCGCGGCCCAGCGCGACCATCAGATCGGCGTAGGTCGCGGCTGGCGCGTCCTTGATGATCGTGACGTCGGCGCGGCCCGCGGTCTGGCAGCGCTTCACCGCGTCGGCGACGTTGGTCTTCGCGCCATCGACGGTGAGTCCGGTCGGATCGAGCCGGAGCGAGCACGCACGCTCGGCCGGCGCGCTCGACGGCGTGGCTGCCGGCGCGCTCGTGTCTGCCGCGAGCTGCTTGTGGTGGCGATCGCGCAGGACGTACCAGAGGAGAAATCCACCTCCGGCGCCGAGTGTGAGAGCGAGAGCGGTGTTGCCGTTCGACATGACGACTCCTATGCGCGTGGGGTTGACCGGCTCGAGGCGGACGCAGCGCGCTCGCGCGCGTACAGCGCCGCGACGCTCTTGCACCACTTCACCTTGGCCGCGTTGGAGAGATGCTTGCTCGCGCCCGCGGCCGACGCGTTCTGCGACACGACATCGATGCTCAGATTGGTGATGCCGCGATGCTCGAGGTAGCGCGCCACGCGGCCGACGCCGCCCGACTCGGAGAAACCGGCATTCCAGCCGAACGTGAGGAGCTCGACGAAACGCAGGTTGCTCCAGTCGGCCTGCAGGTTCGGGACGTGCGAATGCCCTGCGTAACTGGCGATGATGATGACGAGCAACTCGCATCCGATCGCGACATTGATGCTCGGATCGACGAGGTGCTCGGGCTTGTAGTGCGTGCCGTTGCGCGTGTTGTAGTCGTCGAGCACGACCGGGATGATCTGCATGAGCCCGATTGCGCTGCCGGTGCGCTGCTTCGGCTCGAAGTTCGACTCGCGGTCGACGAGCGCGCGCAGGTACTCGATCGGAATCTCGCCGCGATATCGATCGAAGACGGCGTCGAAGCGGTGCGTGAGGCCCGAGCTCGTCTTCGGAGCACCATACGGATCGATCGGCTTGGCACCTGGCGGTGGGCCGGACGGATCGATCGGATGAGCGCTCGCCGGCGGTCCGTACGGATCGATCGGGTGAGCGCTTGCAGGCGGCCCCTGGTACGCGGTCGTGTGCGCACCGTCGAGCTGCGAGGGCGACGTGATCGGTCCATCGACGTGCGCGGCGGTCGGCTTCGCAACGGGCGGGGCGCTCGTGGGGGTGTCGGCTCGCGGGCGCGGCTGATCGACGCGCGATGGCGACGTTGTCGGCGCCGTCGGCGGGTAATCAACGCGAGACGAGCTGCTCGCGGGCGGCTGAGTGCGTGCGGGCGGGGCCGCCGTCTTCGTCGGCGGTGAGGCCGCCGGCGCTTGCTGTGGCGCTGGTGACGGCGTACGCGCGGGCGGCGACGCCGCCGGCGCTCGCTGCGGCGATGGCGACGGTGCACGCGCAGGCGGCGAGGCTGTGGGCACTTGCTGCGCCGACGGCGCTGGCGGTGAAGCCGATGGCGCTCGCTGCTGCGGTGGCGACGGTGCGCGCGCCGGGGGCGATGCCGCGGGCACGCGCTGCGTTGGCGATGGGCTCGGCGATGCGGGCGATGTCGCCTGCGGAGCCGGCGCTGACGTCGGCGCGTGCGGACTCGGCGGGGAGGTCGGCGCACGTGGACTCGACACCGAGCTCGGTGCCGGCTGCGTCGGCACCGTGGGCACCGCCGGCGAGCCCGGTGGCAACGCGGGAAGACTCGGAGCCGGAAGTCCCTGCGCGGCATGCGGCGCTTCCTCGCCGTCGAGCCAGCGAGCGACGATTCGGCTACCGACGGCGTAGCCGGCCGCGCCGCCCGCGAGGAGCAGCACGCCGGTGGTGAGCGCGTCGGAATCGTGGTTGGCCATAGAGAGAAGATGGGATCGGTGTCTCGCGTCGCGCGAGCGACGAGAGGGCCATCTGGGTTGTCAGGTCACTTCAACTAGGCTTCGTACTCGTCACGAACGTCGGCGCTACCCGACCACGACGACTTCGGTCGTCGCTTCGTCGCAGACACACA
>DATJXL010000308.1:0-45639 GCA_035500135.1 Kofleriaceae bacterium | reverse complement strand
CGCCAGGAGCCACTACGATGACGCGGTGAACGGCCCGCACTGCACGAACAACTCCGCCGGCCTGTTCTGCGACAGCGTCGGCACGAAGCAGGTCGACGACGCGAGTACGCTCACCAACATCGCGACCGGCCTGGCGGTCGGCGCGGCCGTGGTCGCCGGTGTCGCGACGTACATCTACGTGACCGCGCCGCGCGATCAGGTCGTCGTCGCGCCGACCGCGAGCCTGCACGGCGTCGGGCTCGCGCTGACCGCGCGCTTCTAGCGTCAGCTCGACGCGCTCGTGTAGTTGCGGATCGCGGCGCGCCACACCAGCCGCGACAGCGCGAGCATCACGAGCGCGCCGCCGATCGTGGCGAGCGCGGTCTCGACGTCGAGCCGGCCGAGCAGCGCCATCGCCGGGAACGTCGTCATGATCGCGACCGGG
The DNA here is from genome assembly GCA_035500135.1 of Kofleriaceae bacterium. GTDB lineage: Bacteria > Myxococcota_A > Polyangia > Haliangiales > Haliangiaceae > JABFXX01. The sequence goes on along the minus strand of DATJXL010000308.1, from coordinate 45,215 downwards.
ATGAGGAACGTGAACACGATCCGCCACGCGCCGCGGAACACCTGCACCGGCCAGCGCGCGGTGTCGAAGATCGCGCCGAGCAGCCACTGCAGATTGTCGAGGCGGCCGATCCAGAACGCGGCGGCGGCGCACGTGACCCACAGCGAGTACATCGCGAGCACGCCGGCGACGAACAGCCCGAGGCCGGCCGCGATCTCGGCAGGCCCCGGTGCGCTGCCGCGGCGAACGAACGCGTAGATCGCGATCGCGATCGCGCCGACGAAGTCGAACACGTTCCACGGCTCGTAGCGCGACGCCGAGATCATCGCCTGCGCGTCGACCGGCTTGAGCAGCACGTAATCGAACGAGCCATCGCGGATGCGCTGCACGAGGTCCTGGATCGACGGGCTGACCACGCCTTCGAGCACGGCCTTGACGCCGATGAAGTAGGCGATCACGACGAGCATGTCGGGCGCGGTCCAGTCGCCGACCTGCTCGCGCTGGTCGAACAGCACGATCAGCGGCACGAGCGTCAGCGCGATCTGCGCGAGCGCCATCGCGCCCGACACCAGGAAGTTCGCGCGGTATGCCATCGCCTGCGCGACGCTGACGCGCAGCTGGACCCCGAACAGGCGCAGGTAGCGCGTCATCCGCCCACCGCCTCGAAGCGGCGGACGCCGAGCCGCCACACGCCGATCGCGAGCACGAGCATGGCCGCGGTCCACGCGCCCTGCCGCGCGAGCAGCGCGCCGAGCTCGTGACCGTCGAGCTGGGTGGTCAGGATCGCGAGCGGCACCGCGAGCGTGTACTTGAACGGCAGCCAGTCGGCGATGACCGCGATCGGCCGCGGCATGATCGCGAGCGGCAGCATGTAGCCCGAGAAGATCTGGAACAGCGCGAAGTAGACCTCGGACAGCGCGTTGGTCTGGGTCAAGAAGAACGCGAGCGAGCCGAGCGCGAACATCACCGCGAACGTGATCAGCCACGCGAGCACCAGCGACGGCACGAACGCGGCGATCTGCACCGGGTCGTGCGTCAGCGCGTGCGCGCCGGAGCTCGCGAGCAAGATGATCGCGAGCGGCAGGGCGACGACGGTGCGGAACGGGATCGCGGCGACGTGACTCGCGGCGTACGCGTAGAACGGATGGATCGGGCGCAACAGGCGCATCGACATCGTGCCGAGCCGGATGTCTTCCATCAGCTGCCACGCGACCCAGTTGCCGGTCAGCTGGCGCACGATCAAGTTCGCGAGGTAGTACGCGGTGAAATCCTCGGACGTCATGCCGCGGAACGCGCCGTCGCGCGTGACGTACGTCCACAGTCCGAGCATGATCAGCGGCTGCGTCATCGTCAGGATCCACACCAGAAACTCGGCGCGGTACGCGACGGTCTCGGCGACGCCGATCCGCAGCAGCGTCGGCAAGGCCTTGAGCGTGCGGATCACGACGCGGCCTCGGCGTTTCCCTTGCCGGTCTTGCCGAACATCGCGCGCAGCACGTCCTCGAGCGGCGGATCTTCGATCGCGAGGTCGGCGCCGTGCAACGACGACAGCACGTGGCCGACCACGGCCGGCAGCTCGCGCTCGGTGACGCGGACGGTGATGCGCTGGCCGTCGCGCCCGATCAGCGTGCCGAGCTTCGCGAGCTCGTCGTCGGCGACGTGGTTCGTCGGCGTGAACGACACGCGCTTGTGCGGGTCCATCGTCTTGATCAGCTGGCGCAGGTCGCCGTCGTGGATCAGCTTGCCTTGATCGATCACGATGATGCGCGGACACAGCGCGACGACGTCGTCCATGTAGTGCGAGGTCAACAGCACGGTCGCGTGGTGGCGCTGGTTGTATTCGCGCACGAAGTCGCGGACCGCGACCTGCATCGCGACGTCGAGGCCGATCGTCGGCTCGTCGAGAAACAGCGTGGTCGGCCGGTGCAGCAGCGCGGCCGCGAGCTCGCACTTCATGCGCTCGCCGAGCGAGAGCTGGCGCGTGGGCTTGTCGACGAGCGCGCCGAGGTCGAGCAGCTCGGTCAGCTCCTTCAGCGTCCGCTCGAACTGATCGCGCGGCACGTCGAAGATCGCGCGGTTCATCGCGTACGTCTCGGCCGGCGGCAGGTCCCAGATCAGCTGCGACTTCTGCCCCATCACGAGCGTGATCTTGCCGAGCAGCTCGCGCGGCCGGCGGAACGGCACGAAGCCGTCGACGTCGACTTCGCCGCCGGTCGGGTGCAACAGGCCCGACAGCACCTTCAACGTGGTCGTCTTGCCGGCGCCGTTCGGGCCGAGGAAGCCGACCCGCTCGCCGCGCTCGATCGTGAAGCTGACGCCATCGACCGCCTTGACCGTCTCGTAGTGGCGATGCACCAGCGACTTCACGGCCGCCCCGATCCCGGGCGGGCGGCGGTGCACGCGAAAGTACTTCGTCAGGTTGCGGGCGCGGATCACGCGGCAAAGGTAGCCGATGCGCGCTCGAGTTGGTGCTACCCTGGTCGCAAGCGCGGTGACTCACTTCGATCGGTTCGGGCCGTATCGCGTGCACGAGCAGCTCGGTGCAGGCGGCACCGCCACCGTGCACCGCGCGACGATCGAGGTCGCGCGCGGCGTGTTTCGCGACGTCGCGCTCAAGCGCATGCTGCCGGAGTTCGCGGGCAACCGCCGATTCATCGAGCACCTCATCCACGAGGCCAAGCTCGCGAGCTCGCTGCGCCATCCGAACATCGCGCAGATCTTCGAGCTCGGCTGCATCGAGCGCACGTACTTCATCGCGATGGAGCTCGTGTACGGCATCCCGCTGCTCGCGCTGATGCGCACCTCGTACATGTCGAAGACGCCGGCGCCGATCCCGATCGTGCTCGCGATCCTCGACGAGCTGTGCGACGCGCTCGACTACGCGAGCAACGGCACCGACGCGTACGGCGAGCCGCTGCGCATCCTCCACCGCGATCTGTCGCCGTCGAACTTGCTGATCGCGGACGACGGTCACCTGAAGCTGATCGACTTCGGCATCGCGAAGGCGGTCGCCGGCACACGCTTCCGGACGCACTCGGGCCTGGTCAAGGGCAAGCTCGGCTACATGTCCGTCGAGGCGATCGACGGCGAGGAGCTCGACACGCGCGCCGACATCTTCTCGGCCGGCGTGATCGCGTGGGAGCTGATCGCGGCGCGCCGTCTGTTCAAGGGCAAGACCGACGAGGACATCATCGCGAAGGTGCGCACCGCGCCGATCACGCCGCCTTCGAAGTGGAACTCGGCTTGCCCGGCCGAGCTCGACGAGATCGTGCTGAACGCGCTCGAGCGGCGCGTCGACCAGCGCTGGGCCTCCGCCGCGGCGATGCGCGAGGCCCTCGGCGTGGTCCGCGCGCGCAACCCGGGCGGCCGCGCGAAGCCGCGCGACGTCGCCGCGTGGGCGTCGGAGACGCCGGGCAGCGCGCGCGTGTCGTCGGTCTCGGTCGCCGAGGACAGCGCGCCCGCGATGGCGCCGATGGTCGACGAAGAGGTCAGCGACGTCTCGTTCACGCCGTCGCCGGTGACGCCGTCGGGCGAGCGTGCGTTCGCTCGCGCCGAGCGCGTGACACCGTCGCCCGCCGAGCTCGACGTCGGCGACGTGTCGAACGCGTTCCGCATGATCATCGCGCCGTGGCACGCGCTCCCCGACGACACCGCGCAGCAGATCTTCATCGGCCCGCCCACGCTGAGCGACGAGATGCCGCTGCTCACGCTCGACGACGCGTCGAAAGAGGTGCCGGTCGCACGCCGCGGCGACAGCCTCGACGACCCGTCGAAGGAGATCCGCATCGAGAGCGAGCGCCAGGACTCGGCGCGCGAGTCGACGGTCGATCCCGGCGACGATCCGACCAAGAAACGACGGGCCGCGCCGCCGTCGGATGACTAGCGCCGTGCTCGTTAGTGCGGGCTCGCGCAGCAGTTGCTGGGCGTCGCGCCGCCGCTCTGCTGGCGCAGCACGCGCTCGGTCTCTTCGTTGCGGTCGCGCTCTTCCTCGGTGGTCGTGCACTCGGTGTGCGAGAACATCGAGCCGGTGTCGCTCACCTCGTGACAGTGGACCTCGTCGGCATGCTTCGAGCCCGGTTTGGGCGCCGGCTGCGTCAGGCCGGGCGGCCCCGACGCGCTCTGCGGAGGCGGGTTCTGGACGCAAGCGGCGACGAGAACGGCACATGCGATCGCGCGAAACATGCCCGCAGCCTACGAAGAGGGGCAGTCCGACTCAAGGGCAAAGTTCGGCTGGCCTCGGCTACGACTCGGGCTTCGCGCGCCCGGCGGCCTTCGCGAGCTCGCCGACGGTCTTGATCGGCAGGCTGTCGACGGCCTCGCCCTCGAGGACCGATTCGAGCAGGTGCGCGCCGACCTGGGACAGCTGGACGAGGCCGGCCACGCGCTCCGCGATCAGCTTCTTGCGCGAATCCCTGGTGCCAGCCGCCGGCAGATCGCGCTGCGCGCGCTCGAACGCGTCGCGTGCCGTGTGGATCCAGCGCAGCTCGCGCTCCTGGAACACGCGCGACACCATCTTCCAGATCGATGTCTCGGCCTCGTAGTGCTCGCGGCGCTCGCCCACGACCCACGCCTTCTTCACCGCGCCCCACTGCAACAGCTCCGCGAGCAGCATCGACACCGCGCCCGTCGAGAGACCGAGCCGCTCGCCGAGCTCGGCCGCGGTGAGCGCGTGATCCTCCAGGTACAGCACGGCCCACATCCGGCCCATGTTGCGCTTGAAACCCCACGCCTCGATCAGCGCGCCGACCGCGTCGGCCACCTCGAGTACCGCCGGTTCGACGCGATCGGTCTTGGCCATTACGTCTTGTCGTCGTCGGGTGGCTTGACGGCCATCTGCTCGCGCGTCGCCACGCGCGCGACGTTGCCGCCGCCTTCGTGCGGCAGCTTGCCGACCACCGAGTGGTCCTGGCGGCGGCGCGTGATGATCTCGACGATCTCGCGCTGCGACAACCCGCCCGACGGACGGATCGTGACGCTCGCTTCCTTGCCCGTGCGCAGCTCGCGCGCGGTGACGCCGAGCAGCGACTCGACGTCGATCGTGAGCACGAGCTCGACGCGCACGCTGCCGGCGGGCCCGGGCGGGAGATCGTCGAGCACGACCTGTCCGAGCTTGCGGTTCTTCGCGATCTCCGGCGACTCGCCCTGGTAGAGCTCGATCGAGACGAACTTCTGATCGGCGGCGGTCGTCGCGAACAGCTTGCGCACGCGCACCGGTAGCATCGAGTTGCGCGGGATCAGCACCGAGAACCCGCTGTCGCCGACGCGGATGCCGATGTCGTGCGGCGTGACGTCGAGCAGCGCGGCGTCGTCGGAGTCGCCGGCGAGGATGCCGGCGTACGCGGCCGCGCCCAGCGCGACGACCTCGTCGGGGTTCGCGCCCTTGCTCGGCTTCTTGCCGAAGATGCGCTCGACCGACGCCTGCACCGCCGGCACGCGCGTCATGCCGCCGACGAGCAGCACCTCTTCGACGTCTTGGGGCTTGAGCCCGGCGTCGGCGAGCGCGCGCCGGCACGGCGCCTCGAGCCGCGCGGTCAGCTCCGCGGTCAGGCGCTCGAATTCGTCGCGCGTGATCTTGCGCTCGAAGTTGATCGGCGCGCCGTGCTGGTCGTTCGCGAGGAACGGCAGCTGGATCATCGCCTCGCGGTCGGTCGACAGCGCCTTCTTCGCGTTCTCGCACGCCTCGCGCAGCCGCGACATCGCCATCGCGATGCCGGTGAGATCGACGCGATATTGATCGAACACGTCGTCGACGATGCGCTCGAGCATGCGGCGATCCCAGTCTTCGCCGCCGAGCGCGGTGTCGCCGCCGGTCGCGAGCACCTCGAAGATGCCGTTCTCGACGCTCATGATCGAGATGTCGAACGTGCCGCCGCCGAGATCGAACACCGCGATGATGCGGCGGCCTTCCCCGCTCCGGTGCACGCCGTACGCGAGCGCGGCGGCGGTCGGCTCGTTCAAGATGCGGACGATGTCGAGGCCGGCGATCTGGCCGGCATCGCGCGTCGCCTGGCGCTGCGCGTCGTCGAAGTACGCCGGCACGGTCACGACCGCGCGCGTGACCGGCTCGCCGAGCGCTTCCTCGGCGATCTGGCGCATGCGGCGCAGCACGTGGGCCGCGACCTCCTGCGGCGAGATCGGCTGGCCGTGCACGCGCACCCACGCATCGCCGTTGGGCGCGGCGACGATGCGAAACGGCGCGAGCTTCGCGAACCACGCGACGTCCTCGGCGTTGACCTTGCGGCCGATCAAACGCTTCGCGCCGTAGATCGTCGCCGACGGGTTCGTGACCGCCTGGCGGCGCGCCCGCGCGCCGACCGCGATCTCGCCGGCGGTGTTCCACGACACCCACGACGGGGTCGTGCGCTCGCCGTCGGCGGCGACCAGCGTGCGCGGCTGACCGCGCTCGTCGAGCACGGCGACGCACGAGTTCGTCGTGCCGAGATCGATTCCGAGGAGACGAGAGCTCATCGCACCTCCAGCGCCGCGCGAGACCGAGCGAGGCGAGGCAGATCGGCGGGGTTGGTGCACGCCCGAAGCGCGGCAAGGAGCGGGCTCGGCGCCCGCGACGCGCGAGCATCGGACGTACGCGCCGAGCTGTCCGCGGCGCGAAGGTCGTAGCCGGCGATGGAGGTGAGACGAGCTCTCCGTGTCAAGGCGGCGGCTCCTTCTTGCCCATGAGGCGCGACAGCAGGCCTTTGCGTTCGTTCGTCGCCTGGCGCCGCATGTCGGCGAGCTCGCGGGCGGCGCGCTCGTTCGACGGATCGAGCTCGAGCGCGGCCTCGAACCGTTGCGCGGCCTCGAGCCGATCGCGCTGCACCAGCGCCTTCAAGCCCTCGCACAGCTCGATGCCGGCGCGATACGTGCGGTCCTGCGGGTTCTTCTTCGCGAGGCCGCGAAAGCCCGCGAGCGCCTCTTCGAGCTTGCCGTCTTCGATCAGCGCTTCGAGCGCGGCGGTCTCGCCCTCGGCCGCAGGCTCGGGCATCGACGGCACGTTCGCCGGCCGGTTGCCCGCCATCGGCACCGTGACCGCCGGCGGGCGCGGCTTGGGGTCGTTCTGGACCGCGGCCGGGATCGTGCGCACCGGCCCGCTCTTGCGATCGACCTGCGCCACCGGCACCGCGAGCTGGTCGGCTTTCGCGAGCTCGGTGTGCGCGAGCTCGGCGCTCTTGCCGCTCGGGTTGGTCGGCGCGTCGTACTGGCCGGGATTTGTCGGTGCGTCGTGCTTTTTCTGGTCTTCGGCGGCCACCGGCACCGGCGTCGGCGGACGCGGCGTCGGGATCGGCGGCACCGCGACGCGGTCGGTGCGCGCGATGGTCGGGATGCCCTTCGCGGGCGTCGCGACGCGCGGGCGCGGCGTCCCGGGGTCGCTCGCCGCACGCGGTAGCTGCTTGGGCGCGATCCCGGCGAGCACGACCGCGCGGCTCTTGTCGTCGATGAGCTTGCGGTACGCGTCGCGGATCAGGATGAAGATCTCGGCGGCGATCTGGCGCAGCTTCTGCGACTGGTAGCGCGCGAAGCGATCCGGGTGGTAGCGCTTCGTGAGCTCGCCGAACGCCGCGCGCACGTCGGCGTCGGTCGTCTCGTAGCCGACGCCGAGCACGAGGAACGGGTTGAGCTTGCGTAGCGACTCGACCTCGGCCTCGAGCGCGCGCACGAGCTCGGTCTCGGCCTCCGCGACATCCTCGCCCTCGGTGACGGTCGCGACCGGGCCGGTCGACGTCGGCGACGCCGCCTCGGCGATGCCTGCCGACTGCGCGCGCACCTTGGTCTCGGCGGCGAGCGCGCTCTCGATGAGCCACACCGAGCTGGTCGGCAGCGGCTCGAGCTTGAGATCGACGCCGCTGCCGCGCTGGGGGTCGACGACGTGCTTCACGATCACGCCCGACAGCTCGATCACGCTCGCGCTCGGCAGTTCGAGGTCGATGCGGACCAGCGTGCCGATCGGCGGCTGGTTCGTGGCCTTGAGGAACATCGAGCCGCGCGTGAGATCGCGCCGGTAGATGGTCGCCAGCTGCTGCCACGAGGCGCACCGGAGCTTGATGCTGAGCGCAGCTGCAGCCATCTACGATCGCCGAAATATAGTCACGTCATGGCTCCCGAGGCAACGACCGGTACCGGGCGAGCACGCGCTCGTGGCGAGCCTTGATCCGCTGCAGGTAAAAGCGCTCGCGTTCGCGGCTCCACGCGTCCTGCGCGAGCTGGGCGAGGCGTGCGACGACCTCGGAGACGTCGGGCAACGGCTTGACCACGAATCCGACCACCCCGAGGTCGGCTGCCCCGGCCGCGAGCTCGGCGTCGTGGACCGCGGTGACGAGGAATGCGGGCAGATCGCTACGCCGCAGCCGCAGCTCGCGGACGGTGGCGAGGCCGGGAAGGCCGGGCAACTGGGCCGCGACCAGCGCGAGATCGAACATCTGCGCCCCGATCGCCTCGTCGACCTCGCGCAGCGCCTGTTCGCCGCTCGGGTACGAGTACGTGGTCACGCCGGCCTGCTCGAGCCGCTCGGCGAGCTCGTCGGCGACCACCCGATCGCTCTCCACGAGCAGGATCGCGGGCCCGCGCGTCTCGGCGGGCAGCGCGATCTCTCCCGAGCTCGCGCGCTCGACCGCCAGCAGCTTGCCCTCGAGATCGAGCGAGCGGCGCTCGGTGCGGATGAGATCGCGGAACAATTCCTCGATCATCACGCGGAGCTGGTACGCCTCGCGCGCGTCGGCGACGCGTGCGGCCTGGCGCGCGCACGCGCGTTCGACCACGGCGCGGGCATGCGCGGTGCCTTCGAGCTGCAGATCGATCACGTCGCCTGCGCCGGCGCGGATGCACGCGACGATCAGCGCGGCATCGGCGGCGCCGGTCACCGCGACCGGCGCGATGCGCGGGATCGCCTCGGCGACGCGCAGGATCGCCCCGGTCGCGGCGCGCACGTCCTCGACGTCGCTCCCGGCGGCGAGGTCGCGCAGGTCGAGGAGCACGCACGGCGGCGCGTCGGGAGTCTCGCGCACGAGCTCGGCGGCCGAGCCGATGTCGTCGACGACGGCGACCGTGATGCCGGCGCCGGTGAGGCGATCGACGAGGGCCTGCAGCGGCCCGGTGGCGCCGCGCGGTGCGATCGCGATCGCGCTGGCCATCGCAGCGACGATATCACCTCGTGGCACACGCCATCAGCGCGTTGGCGCGATCCGTATGGCCGAGCGGCATGCCGCGAGGCGATGATCGACGAGTCTCGTGGTACACGAGACTCGATGCCAGATCCCTTGTTCTTGCGGGCCTGCCGGCGCGAGTCGGTCGAGCGCACCCCGATCTGGATGATGCGCCAGGCCGGGCGGTATCAGGCGTCGTACCGGGCCGTGCGCGCGCGGTCGTCGTTCCTGCAAGTGTGCCGCACGCCCGAGCTGGCCTGCCAGGTCACGCTGCAGCCGATCGACGAGCTCGGCTTCGATGCCGCGATCCTGTTCAGCGACATCCTGATCACGCTGCCCGCGATGGGCATCGACGTCGAGTTTCCCGAGGTCGGGCCCAAGATCGGCAAGCCGGTGCGCACGTCGTCCGAGATCGCGGCGCTCGCCGTGCCGGATCCGGTGAGCGAGCTGCCGTTCGTGATGGACGCGGTGCGCCTGATCAAGGCCGGCCTCGCGAGCCGCGGCGGCGTGCCGCTGATCGGGTTCGCCGGCGCGCCGCTGACCATGCTGACCTACGCGGTCGAGGGCGGCGGCTCCAAGGATTATCCGCATACCAAGCGCCTGTTGTTCGGCGCGCCGGCCGACGCGCACGCGCTGCTCGACAAGCTGGCGCGCACGTGCGGCACCTATCTCGCGGCGCAGATCGAGGCCGGCGCGGACTGCGTGATGCTGTTCGACAGCTGGGGCGGGATCGTGTCGCCCGGCGACTTTCGCGAGTTCCCGCTGCGCTACGCGAAGCGCGCGATCGAGATCGTGCGCGCCGCGCGGCCGAACGTGCCGATCATCTACTTCGTCAACGGCTGCGCGCCGTACCTCGACGATTACGCGTCGAGCGGCGCCGACGTGCTCGGGGTCGACTGGCGCGTCGGCATCGACGAGGTGCGCCGGCGCGTCGGCGACGGCGTCGCGCTGCAGGGCAACCTCGATCCGGGCGCGTTGTTCGCGCCGCCCGCCGAGATCCGCGCGCGCGTCGCCGATATCCTCGCGCGCGCCGGCGATCGCGGTCACATCTTCAACCTCGGCCACGGCGTCTTGCCCGAGACCGATCCCGAGCACGTGCGCGCGATGGTGACCGCGGTGCGCGAGCTGTCGTCGAGCTCGTGATGCGGGTCGCGGTCGTCGGCGGCGGGATGGGCGGCTTGACCGCGGCGCGCGCGCTCGTCGCGGCTGGGTTCGACGCGCAGGTGATGGAGGCAGGCCCGCGGCCGGGAGGCGTGGTCGGCACGTCGCGGGTCGCCGGCTTCGCGCGCGAGCACGCGGCGAGCTCGTTTCTCGGCAACGCGCCGCGCGGCGCGCTCGCGCTGTGCAAGGAGCTCGGCGTCGCGGTCGATCGGGCGTCGCCGCGCGCGAAGCGGCGGTGGATCTTTCTCGACGGCAGGCTGCGCGCGCTGCCGACGAATCCGATCGAGCTCGCGCGCAGCGACCTCTTGACCTGGCGCGGCAAGCTCGCGCTCCTGCGCGAGCCGTTCGCGCCGGCGCACGCCGGCGGCGACGACGAATCGATGTACGCGTTCGCGTCGCGCCGGCTCGGCGCCGAGGCCGCGCGTGCGATCGTCGCGCCGTTCGTGACCGGCGTGTTCGCCGCCGACGCTCGCGACGTCAGCCTCGCGGCCGGGTTTCCCAAGCTCGCGGCGCTCGATCGCGCCGGCGGGCTCGTGCGCGGGTCCGCGGCGCAGGCGGTGCGCGCCCTCGCGAAGCGGGCGCGGGGCGGCGAGCGGCTGCCGCGCGGGATGTTCGCGCCGGCCGGCGGAGTCGGCACGCTCGCCGACGCGCTCGCGTCGTCGCTCGGGCCGCGCGTCCACCTCGGCACCCGCGTGCACGAGATCGCGCCGGCATCGGGCGGCGTGATCGTCGACCGCGAGCGCTGGGACGCGTGCGTGCTCGCGCTGCCCGCCGCCGATGCGGCCGCGCTCGTCGTCGACGCGCTGCCCGAGCTCGCGGCGAAGCTCGAACCGTTCTATCGCGCGCCGGTCGCGCTCGTGTACCTCGGCGTGCCCGAGGCCGCGGTGCCGCGCGCCGGCGAGGGCTTCGGGTTTCTCGTCGCGCAGGGCGAGGACCTGCGCGTGCTCGGCGCCGTCTTCGAATCGACGGTGTGGCCGGATCGCGCGCCCGCCGGCCAGGCGCTGCTGCGCTGCATCTTCGGCGGTGGCCGCGATCCCGACGCCGCGTCGCTCACCGACGCCGAGCTGATCGCGCTCGCGCGCCGCGACGTCGCGCACGCGCTCGGTACCCGCGATCTCGAGCCGACGCACGCGAGCGTCGTGCGCTGGGACGCGGGCATCGCGCAATACCAGCTCGGCCACGCCGAGCGCGTGCGCGCCGCCGTCACCGCGGCGCGCGGTCACCGGATCGCGCTCGCCGGTGCCGATTACCGCGGCACGGGGCTGAACGATCTGTGCGCCGACGCCGATGTCGTGGTCGCCGAGCTGCGGTCGTGGTGATCGCGTCGGATCGCGTGCATGCACGTGCACGGGTCGCGTGCACGATCGTGATCGTCGGATGCTCCAGCGGGGCGCAGAAACAGGTCGAGCCGGAGCGGCATGCCGAGCCCGTCGCCGCCCGCGATGCCGATGCGACGAACGTCGCGCCCGGCACGGGCGACGTGCAGATCCGCGTCGAGTGGCACGCCGTGCCGATCGAGCTCCGGCGCTCGCCCGCGCGGACGCCGTGCGGCACCGCGGCGGCACCGGCCGTAGCGCCGACGACGACGTGGGGCGTGCCCGACGCGTTCGTGGCGATCGACGCCGCCGGCGCACCGCCGTCCACGGTCGCGCGCGTCGTGCTCGAGCGCTGCGCACTCGCGCCGCACGCGGTCGTGACCGGCGAGCGCGTCGCGGTGACCACGACCGCCGACGCGCCGGTCGCGCTGACGATCGAGGACGCCGCCGGCGGGCACGCGCGTGCGATCCAGCTGCCGATCGCCGGCCACGAGGTCGACGTCCCGGTCCAGCGCGGCGCGACCTACCGGCTGAGCGCGCCCGATGGCGACACGGCGTGGATCGCGGCCGCCGCCGGTCCGTTCGTCGCGGTGACCGAGGCGAACGGCCAGGCCACGTTGCGCGACGTGCCGGTCGGCCGCCACGCCGTCGTCGCTCGGCTGTTCGTGCGCGGTGACAAGACTCCGCGCACCGCGCGCGGCGAGGTCGACGTCGTCGCCGGCGCGCTCGCCGAGGTCACGCTGGACATCTCGAAATGATCTGGACGGTCCCGGTCGAGCTCGAGGACGCGGTGTACGCGGCGGCGCGCAGCGTCGTCGGCGATGCCGCGCTTGCAGCCGGGCCGCTCGGGCGCGCGATCGTCGATCGCTCGCGCCGCTACACGAGCGAGCGCGAACGGCTCGCCGAGCACGCCGCCGGCGATCTCGCCGCACGCGCCGCGTTCTTCACGATCGCCGACGCGATCAAGATCGCGATCCCGCTCGCCGAGCTCGCCGGGCGCGGCGCGTTGCCGGCGCGGTCGCCGCTGCGCGTGGTCGATCTCGGCGCCGGTTGCGGCGCGATGAGCCTGGGGTTGGTCGCGTCGCTGCCGCCTCGCGAGCTCGAGCTGCTCGCGATCGATCGCGACAGCGACGCGCTGCGGATCGCGACTGCCGCGCTGCGCGATCTCGCCGCGCGCCGCGGCTTCGCGCTCGACGTCACCGCGCGCGTCGCCGAGGTCGCGTCGACCGCGATCCCGCGCGCGGATCTCGTCGTGCTCGGCAGCGTGCTCAACGAGCTGCCGGCAGCCGCGCGCGTGCCGCTCGTCGAGCGCGCGCTCGCGGTGCTCGCCGACGACGGCGCGCTGATCGCGATCGAGCCGGCGCTGCGCGACACCGCCCGCGCGCTTCACGACGTGCGCGACGCGATGGTCGCGCGCGGTGCGCACGTGTTCGCGCCGTGCACGCGCACCGCCGCGCCGTGCACCGCGCTCGCCGACCCGGATGACTGGTGTCACGAGCACCGCACGCTCGCGCTGCCGCCGCGCACCGCCGAGCTCGCGCGCACGACCCACCTGCGCGATTCCGGCCTGAAGCTCGCGTACCTCGTGTTGCGCCGCGCGCCGCTGCCGCTCGTGCCGCACGCCGGCGCGCTGCGCGTCGTGAGCGCGCCGCACGCCGCGAAGGGCAAGCTCGAGCTCGTCGGGTGCGGCGACGCCGGCCGGGTCGACGTGCGCCTGTTGCGCCGGCACCGCACCGATGCGAATCGCGCGTTCGAGGACGCGCGCCGCGGCGACGTGATCGTCGTCGAGCCCGCGCCCACCGGCGAGCGCCTCGAGCTCGCGGCCGAGACCCGCGTACGGGTCGTCAAGCCCGCCGGCTGACCAGACGTGCGAAGCTCGCAGGTGGGTGAGCGCGAGCGGTCACAGCACCGACGTCGAGGACGCGACCAAGCGCGAAGGGCCGGGGGCGGTCTCGAGGCCGCCCGACGATCGGCTCGCGCGCGGTGCGGCGGTCGGGCGCTACCTGGTCGTCGGCGAGCTCGGCGCCGGTGGGATGGGCGTCGTCTACGCGGCGTACGATCCCGAGCTCGATCGCAAGGTCGCGATCAAGCTGTTGCAAGCCTCCGCGGTCAGCGAGCACGAAGGCGGCCAGGCGTGGCTCCTGCGCGAGGCGCAGGCGATGGCGCGGCTGTCTCATCCCAACGCGATCGCGGTCTACGACGTCGGCACGCTTCCGCCCGATCGCGTGTTCGTCGCGATGGAGCTCGTCGACGGGCCGTCGCTGCGCGCGTGGCTCGGCGAGCGCGCACGGTCGTGGCGCGAGGTCGTCGCGGTGTTCATCGAGGCCGGGCGCGGGCTCGCCGCCGCGCACGCGAGCGGGCTCGTCCATCGCGATTTCAAGCCCGACAACGTGCTCGTCGGCAAGGACCGCGTGCGCGTGATGGACTTCGGACTCGCGCGCCTGCAGGCCGATCGCGCGCCGGAGCCGCCTGATCACGCGACCGAGGTCGAGAGCCCGCTGTCGCAGAACCTGACGATCGCCGGTGTCGTGATCGGCACGCCCGCTTACATGGCGCCCGAGGTGCGGCGCGGCGAACCGGCGGATCCGCGCAGCGACCAGTACGCGTTCGGCGTCGCGCTCTACGAGGGCCTCTACGGCGACCGGCCGTTCCCGCGCGATCCACCGGCCGATGCGAAGCCACGGCCGGTTCCCGCCGACACGAACGTGCCGGCGCGCGTCCACAAGATCGTGGCGCGCGCGATCTCGCGCGATCGTGCGGCGCGTTTCGCGTCGATGGACGAGCTCTTGATCGAGCTCGCACGCGCGGTCGGCACGCGCCGGCGCGGCTGGCTCGCGACCAGCGCGGTCGGCGCGGTCGGCGCGGCCGTCGCGATCGGCCTGGTGGTGCGTTCGCACGCGCCGGCCGAGGTGTGCACGGGCTTCGACGCGCGTCTCGCCGGCGCGTGGGACGCGCCGACGAAGCTCCAGATCAAGACCGCGTTCGAGGCCACGAAGCGGCCGTTCGCGGCGCGCGAGTACGCCGCGCTCGAGCACGCGATCGACGCGTACGCGAGCGACTGGGTGGCGGCGGTGGTCGACAACTGCAAGGCGACGCGCGTGCGCGGCGAGCAGACCGAGGACGCGCTGTCGCTGCGCCAGGCATGCCTCGACCGCCGGCGCGACGAGCTGCGCGCGCTCGCCGGCCAGCTGACGAACGCCGACGCCTCGCTCGTGCAGACCGCCGACAAGCTCGCGACCGAGCTCGAACCGATCGCGCGCTGCAGCGACGTCGCGGCGCTGCGCGCGCCGGGGCGGCCGCCGACCGAGCCCGCCGCGGTCGTCGCGCACGTGCTGCAGTCACTCGCCGACGCGAAGGCGGCGCTCGTCACCGGCCGATTTCTCGCCGCGATCAATGCCGCGAAGCAGGCCGAGCGCGCGGCCGAGCTGCTGCGCTACACGCCATTCAAGGCCGAGGCGCTCGTGTTCGAAGGCGTTTCGCTCGCCGGTGCGGGCAACTTCGAGGAATCCGGGCCGACGTGCACGCGCGCGGTGTGGGAATCGATCGACGGCCATCGCGACGACGTCGTGTCGGATGCCGCGATGTGCGCGGCGGTCGCGGCGTCGCAGCGCAAGCTCGGCGAGGCGCAGATCTGGCTCGAGCTCGCGCGCCGCTACGCGCGGCGCGCCGGGATCGATCCCGAGCACGACCTGCGCATGCTGCAGATCGAAGGGATCGTCGACGTCGTCGCCGGACGCCTCGACGAGGCGATCGCCGCGCAGCAGCAGGCCCTCGCGGCGGGCGAGCAGCTCGTGGGACGCGACTCGCCCGAGCTGTGGCGCATCCAGGTGTCGATCGGCGCGTCGTACGCGCGCGCCGGGGCGTACGCGAAAGCGATCCCGCACTTCGAGGACGCGCTCGTCCGGCTCGAGCGCCTGGTCGGCGAGGATCATCCCGACGTGCCGGCGATCCTGAGCACGCTCGGCGCTTGCTACGCTCACGTCGGCGCGGCGGCCAAGGCGCGCGCGGCGTACGAGCGCGCGGTTGCGATCGACGAGCGCGTCGAGGGGCCCAGCAGCGCGACCCTGGTCGCGACGCTGAACAACATGGCCGACTCGCTGATCAAGAGCGGCGATCCGGGGGGCGCGCTGGTTTACCTCGACCGCGCCTCGCAGGTCGCGGCACGCACGCTCGGCGACGCGAACCCGGTCGCGCAGGCGGTCGCGACCACGCGCGCCGAAGCGCTCGCGGCGGCGGGCCGCCTCGTGGAAGCGCGCGCCGCGTTCGATGCCGTGATCGCGCTCGAGATCGAGCATCAGTCGCCGTTGCTCGGCTCGACGTGGTCGTCGCGCATGGCGAGCGACCTCGCGGCGAAGCAGTGGGCCGATGCCGCGGCCGACGCGCGGCGCGCGATCGCCGCGATCCAGACCGTCTCCGGCACGGACTCGCCGGACCTCGTGCAACCGCTCGCCGGACTCGGGCGCGCCGAGCTCGCGCTCGGTCGCAAGGCCGACGCCCGCGCACCGGCCGCACGCGCGCTCGCCCTCGCCGAGGCGGCGCAGTTGTCATCCGACGACGTCGAGCCGCTCAGGAAGCTGCTCGCCGAGCTCGACGCGAACTAGCACGCGTCCTAATCCTTCTTCGGAGCGGCCGAGATCTGGCCGGTATCCGCCGTGGCGAGCTCGCCCGCCGGCGCGGCATCTTCCTTGCGGTCGCCGTCGGCCTTCTCCGCGGGTTCGGCCTTGTTCTCGACGAGCTTGTCGCGCAGCGTCGGCGGGATCGTCGGTTCGTTGCCGATATCGTCGGCATCGCCGCCGGCCTGGCTCGCGCCGACGACGGCGCGCATCGGCTGGGTCGCGCGGAAGTCGTGCGGCGGCATCGCCGGCGGCGTCGGGCCGTCCCCTTCCATCTGCGTCTGGGTCGGCTCGTCGGCCATGAACGGGTTGCCGCTGATCGCGTCGACCGGCTGCGTGTTGTCGTCGCCGGCGCCGAGCGTGCCCGCCGCGTCGACGAGCTCGGTGACGTGCACCGCGACGCCGGTGATGTTGTCGTGACCGCCGCGCGTCTTCGCGAGCTCGACCATCTCCTTGAGCGCGTCGCCGGGCTTGTCGGTCGTCAGGCGCTGCGCGATCTCTTCTTCGATCGGGAAGTAGTCGTGCAAGCCGTCGCTGCACAGCAGGAGCTTGTCGCCGCGGCGCAACGTCACGTGCGCCATCTCGACGCCGACATCCGCCGACACGCCGATCGCATTGACGAGGATCGTGCGCAGCGGCGACACCGCGGCTTCCTCGAGCGTCAGCTTGCCCTCGATGACGAGCACCTCGGCGACCGTGTGATCGGTCGTGATCTGCGACGACTTGCCGTCGCGCACGAGGTAGGTGCGGCTGTCTCCGACGTGGGCGACGAACGCCTCGCCGCCGGCGACGAGCACGACGTCGAGTGTCGTTCCCATGCCGGCCTTGTCCTGCTCGTTCTGGCCGCGCTGGTACACCGCTTGGTGCGCCTGCAGCACCGCGTTCTGGAGCAGCTGTACGATCTGGCGCCGACCGGCGTCGTCCGGGCCCTTCTTGAACGTGTCGATCTCGCCGCGCGCGCCCTCGAGCGTCTTCTTGACCGTCTCGACCGCCATCGCCGACGCGACCTCGCCGGCGGCGTGCCCGCCCATGCCGTCCGCGACGATGAAGAAGCCGGCCACGGGCTCCATGCACGCGGAGTCCTCGTTGTGATCGCGCACGACGCCGACGTCGGTGACGAGCCACGCCTCGAGCGTCACGCGCGGGGCGTCGTCTGTGGAAACGGCGGTCATCAGAACCGGACTCTGCAAATCTTCGCCCGAGGCGCACTGCCCCGGCAAGCGATGCGGCAGCTTACATCTTTATCCACGGACGACGAGCGATGCGGGGGGCGTTCCTTGGGCCGCCAGCGCGCGGCCCTGGGTGACGAGGCGCTTCGTCGCGACCGCGATCGCGGCCGGCTCGCGATCGACCGCGATGAACCCGCGTCCTAGCCGCTGCGCGACGGCTGCGGTCGTGCCCGAGCCTACGAACCAATCCGCCACGCGTGCGCCCGGGCTCGTCACCGCGGCGAGCAGGCGCTCGACGAGCCGCTCCGGCTTCTGCGACGGCCAGCCCGTGCGCTCGCGGTCGGAGTGGTTGAGCGTCTCGACGTCGACCCACCAGTCCTCGGGCACCTTGCCGGCGGCGACCGGATAGCGATAGACGCGGCCGGTCCTGCGATCGGTCTTCTCCTGAACACCGCCGACCAGCCGCATGTGCGAGCCGCCGCGCCGCGCGACGCGCACGGCGTCGGAGTGGAACGCCCAGTCGCGCGTGCGCGCGTACCACAGGATCGTGTCGTGCTTGCGGCCGAAGCCGCGCCGGCTCTTGCCGCCGACCGCGTAACACCACACGACCTCGTTGACGAACAGCTCGCGCCCGAACAGCCGGTCGAGCGCGACTTTCACGTAGTGCACCGCGCGGTAGTCGAGGTGCACGAACAGCGAGCCGTGCGCGGCGAGCGTGCGCCGCGAGTGCGCGAGGTACGGAAGCAGCCACGCGACGAACGCTTCGGGATCGTCGGCGCGATCGGAGTACGCGTGCGCGCGCCCGCGGCCGCGGCGGACGGTGCCGGTGCCGAACGGCGGATCGATGTAGATCGCGTCGAGCGCGCCGTCGGTCGTCGCGCCGGCGACGGCGAGCGAATCGGCATGGACGAGCTCGTCGACCGCGCGCGCGTTGCCGCCGAAGTCGAACCGTTGCTCGCGCGCGCGAGGCTCCACGGCGCTAGTCTTACACGGTCGCGATGAGGTTTTGCTCTTGGTATCCGCTCGCCGACGCCGCCGCGCACGCGCCGGCGGCCGCGGGCGTGCTGCAAGTGCGGCTCGCGGACGGCTTGATCGACTATCCGACCGGCAAGAGCGCGATGGTTCACTACGCGCACGCGCTCGACGTGCGCGCCGCGGCGGCCGAGCTCGGGCGCCGGCACGCCGCCGGCGCGCTGTTGTGCCGTCACCTCGAGATCGAGCCGGGCGAAGCTGTCGACCTCGCCGCGTTCCATGCGAAGGTACGCGAGGAGTTCGTGCGCCGCTTCGGTGCGCCGCCGGGCTTTCCGCCATGAGGATCAGCGTGAAGCTCGTCGAAGCCGAGGCCACCGGTCCCGTCGAAGGCGACGCCGCGCTCGTCACGCCGCCGCGGCCGCCGCACCGCCGGGTGTCGGTCTCGCTCGTGTTCACGCTCGCCGTGCTGATCGGCACGGTCGTCGCGATCTACGCGCTGTTTCCGGCGCGCCACAACGTGCTCGTCACCGAGGCGATCGAGGAACATCGCGACCCGCCGCCGTGGGATCTCGCGGCGCCGACCGCGCCCGAGCTGCGCGCGTGGGCGATCGGCGTGGTCGGGCGCGACGTGCCGCTGCCGGCCGCGACGTCGATCGTCGGCGCGAGCCGGATCGAGCTGTTCAACCGTAATGCCGCGATCGTGCGGCTCGTCGCCGGGGGCTCGGAGGTGACGTACCTCGTGCAGCACGTGCGCGGGATCCCGCCCGAGCAGGTCGATCGCACCGACGGCGACCTGCGCGCGGTCGAGTGGACGAAGGGGCCGTTCGCGTGCGTCGCGGTCGGGCCGGCGGCGACCAGCGCGAGCTGGCTCACTCGGGTGAAACCGTAACGCACGCGACGCCGTCGGCGCCGCCCTCCGGGCTCGCGACGCGCACGCACACGCGGTTGGGGTCGCGTCCGGTCAGCTCGAACGCGCCCGGCACGACGACGCGGTTGCCGCACGGCAGCTGCGCCGGCTGCAGCGGGCGATCGACGCCGTGCGGGTCGTACACCTCGACCTCGAGCGAGGCGTGCGCGTCGGGCGGGCAGGTGACGACGACCTTCCAGCGATCGCCGGGCCGGAACGTGCGCGCCGAGTCGGTGATCGCGCCGCCGCGCTCGCGCACGACGTCGACGATGACCTCGCCGACGCCCTTGACGCGCGCGACGTCTTCGCCGTGCTCGTCGCGTGGCCGCGGGCGCAGCACGATCACCGCGATCGCAGCCGCACCGGCGAGCGCGAGCGCGGGCGCGGCCCACGTCCACCACGCGCGTTTCTTCGCGGGCGCCGCGGGCAGCGCCGGCAGCGCCCGGAGCGCCACGCTGTCGCCGCGGATCTCGTCCAGGCACGCGCGGCACGCCGCGCACGTCGCGAGGTGGGCGTCGACGTCCGGATCGCGGACGATCGCGTGCTGCTCGAGCCGCAGCCACGAGATCGGGGTGGCGGTGCACGCGGTCATGCCGACGCCTCTTCTCCGCGCAGCGCGATCACCTCGTCGCGGATGCGATCGAGGCGCTTGCCGATCGTCTTGCGCGACAGCCCGAGCTGCTGCGCGATCTCGTCCTGGGTCATGTCGTCGACGAAGCGCGCGACCAGCACCTCGAAGTGGCCCTCGTCGAGCCGCTGCGCGAGCGCCGCGATCAACGCGCTGCCCACGACCTCGTCCTCGAGCCGCACGCGACCGAGCGGCGCCGCGGCGTCGCCCTGCTGCGCGAGCAACCGGGCGCGCGTGCCGGCATCGCGCAGCAGATTCAGGCAGCGATTGGTCACGGCTCGGTAGAGGTAGGGAAGGTCCACGTCGGAGCTCCACTTCGGGAGAAGATCTACGAACAGGGCGTGCACGACATCGACCGCGTCGTCGCGGTTGCGAAGCACGCGCTGCGCCTTGCGCACGAGCGCGGGCCCGTACGCGCGATACGCAGCTTGCGGATCACTGACAGCTTCCACCCTGGATGCCGACTGGGTTGCACGGGCCTTGCTGCAGCGGATCGGTCGTGTCGATGCCGCCGAACGGACAGTCGGCGGCGGTCGCGCACGCGCGGCCGTCGTCGCACTGCGAGCGCGGCGTACCGTTGCACGTGCCGCTCGCGCAGTCGTCGTTGCTCGCGCACGGCTCGCCGAACTTGCGGACGCCGGCGTTCGGCGAGCACACGTATGGGGTGAAGCCGAAGCTGCCCTCGCTCGGCCATGCCGGCCCGCACGCTTCGCCGTCGGTGCAGGTCGCCCCGGCGCACGTCGAGCACACGCGGACCGAACAGATTCCGGTCGCGCACTCCGAGCCCTCGCCGCAGTCGTCGCCGAGCTGCTTGCCGGCCGGGGCCACGCACTCCTGCGGTATCGCGAGCACGGGCGTGAGCGGCGACCCGAGCCCGCACACGTCGCCGCTGCTGCAGTCGGAATCGCCGCGGCAGCCGACGCAGGTGCCTTGCCCGAACAGGCCCGAGCTGTTGACGCAGTGGCCGCTGGCGCAGTCGGTGTCGACGTCGCACGTCGTCGCGCCGTCGGGCATCGGGCCGGCCAGGATCGGGCTCAGCCCGCCGCAGCCGGTCGACGTCTGCGCCTGGATCTGTGCGACCACCGCGTTGCCGTTGCCGGTCTTCGCGATCTCGAAGCGGATCCCGTCGTAGCTGCCCTGGATCGGCAGCACGAACGTGAGCGGCTGCCATTTCGAGCTCGGAATACGCTCGGAGTGATCGATCGAGCCATCGCCGTCGAGATCGACGTTGAGCTCGACATCGGTGTCGGCATCGACGTTCGCGATCAGATCGAACTCGATGCAGCCGCCATTCGCATCGCTCGAAGCGACCGGCGTCAATTGCTCGATCGCGACGTCGTCGCCGACGAGCGACACGCCCGGATCGCCTTCGTTCCACGTCGGCACCTTCTTGACTTGCCCGCGCTCGAGCTTCCACGCGCACAGCGAGTCGCCGCACCACAGATCGAAGCCGGAGTCGCGGATCACCTGGCCGCAATCGGTCGCGCCGAGCTGGGAGCCCGCGATCAGCAAGAAGATGCCCATCCACAGGTGTTTCTTCGTCATGGCTAGAACTCGTAGGTGAGGCCGAGCGTGAGGCGATGGCCGCCGCTGGCGTGGGTGTCGCCGAGGAGGTTCTTGATCACCGGCGCGTAGTCGTACTCGTAGCCGAGCGACATGCCCGCGCCGGGCAACAGGCCGAGCCAGCCCCGCATGTGCAGGCCGCAGCCGACGCCGAACGAGGGGCCGAAGTACGTGTCGGTGGTGGTCATGTGCTGCGCACCGGTTTCGAGCCGCGTGCGACCGATGCCGAGCCCGGCATCGAGCTGCGCGTTGGCCGAGAAGTGCGAGCCGATGCCGTGATCGGCAAACGGCAGCTCGCCGCGCACGAGGCCCGCCACGGTGTACGTCGACCAGTCGAAGGTCTCGTCGATCGAGCTGCCGCTGATGGTGCGAGTCCACTCGGGCATGACCGTGGAGCTTGCGAGCCCGCCGACCCAGATGTAGTCGCTGATCTGGCGCACGCCGAGCGCATAGAGCCCGCCGTCGATCGCGAACAGGCCCTGGCCGTATCCGAAGTTCGTGAGCGTCGCGGTGTAGGCGTCGGCGCGCTCGTTGCCGACGAGCGCGCCGAATTCGATGCGCGTCGGGCGCTGCCAGCGCGGCCCGAGCACGCCCTTGGTCGCTTCGGCGTGGATCTGCTCGGTGCTGCAGCGATCGAGATCGACCTCGCCGCCGCCGTTGACGTTGCAGTGCGACACGACCGAGCCGTGGCGCACGACGACCTCGTAGTCGCCGGGCGCGACCGCGACGCGCACGGCCGCGCCTTTCGCCTTGTACGTCTCGGCGACGACGGTGTGCGCGCGCTTGTCCTCGACCAGCGCCTGGCCCTCGAGCGGCGCGGGCAGCACGATCGCGCTGGTCGCGGCGCGCGGGAACGACAGCGGTACCTCGCCGTGGCCCTTGAGATCGGCCTCGAACGTGACGTGCTGGCCGCCGACCGCGGTCTCGGCGGTCGCGAGCAGCGTCTGGTGGTACGCGTAGCGGTAGGCCTCGTCGAGCGAGACCTGGCCGTCGCCGTTCGCGTCGCCGGCGCCGCGCAGGCCGACGAGCAGGTGATGCGTGAAGTACGAGCCGCGCAGCTCCTCGCTCTCCTGCGACAGCTCGCTGCCGCTCGACGACGCGAGCACGGCGACGCCGCTGGCATCGAGGTGCTGGCGCGAGCTGATCGAGAAGTCGGCGACCGCGCGCGCGCCCTTGACGCGCGAGAACGCGCCGCTCTGGCAGGCGTCGAGCACGACCACGGTGAGCGTCGCCGGCACGTCGAACAGGCGCTGGCGGAGCTCGTCGAGCGGCACCTCGCCGGCGCCGAGATCGATCGCGGTCGCGCGCGCGTGCCCGCTGTAATAGAAGAACACGCGGCTCTGGCGGCCGGCGTCGGCATCGGCGTGCACGCGCTGCCCGAGCTGGGCGAGCGCGTCGCGCAGCTGTTCCGGGCTCGGGTGCAAGACGAGCGCGACGTGATCGGGCGAATAGCCGCCGAGCTCGACGAGCAGCGCGCCCATCTTGCGCGCGTCGTCTTCCGCGTACTTCAGCTCGGCCTGGCCGGGTCCTCCGGCATTCGAGCCGACGACGACCGCGTAGGTCGCGACCTCGGGCGCCGGCGCGGGCGGATCGGCGTGCGCCGCGATCGGGATCGCGAGCGCGCACGCCAGCACTGGCAAAGTTCGTGTCATCGTTGCCTCTGCCAGTAAGACACGCGGGCCGACCATTTTGGGAAGCTAATCTTCGTCCCCGTCGAGGTGGACCGCCCGCCGGATCGCGGCTTTGCCGTACTTCGCCGCGACCTTGTCGATCGTATCGCCGAGGCGCTCGCCCTTGGCTCGCTCCGCCTCGTCGAAGCCGAGCTGGCGCGGGGCGTCGCGCGACTCGAGCTGGGTCGCCGAGATCCCGCACAGCCGCGCGCGGCCGCCGCGCCGCGGCTCGAGCGGCACCTTCGCGAGCAGCTCGATCGCGGTGCGCGCGAGCACGCCGCCGTCGCTCGTCGAATGCTCGAGCGTCGTGCGCCGCGTGATCTGCCGGAAGTCGTCGTACTTGAGGATCAAGACGACGACGCGGGCGCGCTGCTCGCTGGCGCGCAGCCGCGACGCGACGCGATCGGCCTGATCGAGCAGGATCACCGCGAGCTCCCCCTTGTCGTCGATGTCGTGCTCGAACGTCTCCTGGTGGCCGACCGAGACCGCGCCGGCATCGGGCACGACCGGCCGCGGATCCTCGCCGCGCGCGAGCGTCGCGAGGTGCTCGCCGGTGATCGCGCCGAGCCGCGCGACGAGCGCGGCCTCGGGGTAGCGTGCGACGTCGGCGATCGAGTACAGGCCCATGCCGTGCAGCACCTCCGCGGTCTTGTCGCCGACGCCCCACAGCCGCGTGATCGGCAACCCGTGCAAGAACGGCACGAGCTCGGCCGGCGTGATCACGCGCAGGCCGTCGGGCTTGTCGATGTCGCTCGCGATCTTGGCCGCGAACTTGATCGGTGCGACGCCGACCGACGCGACCAGCGCCAGCTCGTCGCGCACGCGCTGCTTGATCGTGCGGCCGATCGTCGCGCCGTCGCCGAGCAGGCGCTCGCTGCCGGTCGCGTCGAGGAACGCCTCGTCGAGCGACAGGCCTTCGACCGCGGGTGAGAAATCGCCGAGGATCGCGAAGAACTGGCGCGACGCGTCGGCGTAGCGATCCATGCGGTGGCGCACGACGATCGCTTTCGGGCAGCGCCGCATCGCCTCGGCCATCGGCATCGCGCTCTTGATGCCGAACACGCGCGCCTCGTACGAGCACGACGCGACCACGCCGCGCTTGACCGAGCCGCCGACCAGGACCGGCTTGCCGCGCAGCTCCGGATCATCCCGCTGCTCGACCGACGCGTAGAACGCGTCGAGGTCGACGTGCAGGATCGTGCGGTTCACTCGGCGAACGTTGCGAGCTTCGTCGTCGCCGCGAAGATCGCGATCGCGACGCAGCCGAGATACAGCGACCAAATCCACATCGGCACGGGCTTGAGCTCGCCCTGCGCGTAGCGCTTGATGCGCGCGCGCAGGAGGCCGTGCGTCGACAGGATGCCGAGGACCACCGCCCCGAGCTTGATGTGGAGCCAGCCCGCGGGATGCACCTTGAACAGGTTGATCGGCCAGAACGCGAGCGCGACCCCGCAGCCGATCGCGAACAGGGCGGAGATGTCGGTCGACATCGCCAACGCGCGTTCCATCAGCGTCAGCTTCTCGTGCACTTCTTTGGGCGCATGATCGTGGAATCGCAGCATCCAGAAGATGGTCGTGAGGCCGCTTACCCACAAAACAACCCCGATCAGGTGAGCGGCGAGCAGTAGATCGTGACCGTGCTGCGGGTCCATGAGGCCTTTGTATCACCCCGCGCGCGCTGATGTATGATCTCGAGTGCCTGTCGCGCGTCCTCAAGATCTTCTTCCACGACGCGTGCTTCGACGGCACGACCTCGGCCGCCTTGTTCGCGGCGTTCTATCGCGACGCGATCGATCGCGGCGTCGAAGCGCGGCCCGTCGGCATGAGCCACCGCGATGGCAACCCGTTCGAAGGCGTGCCGCTCGACGCCGACGACCACGCCTGCGTGGATTTCCGATTCAGCGCCGATCCGAAGATGAAGTGGTGGTTCGATCACCACCCGACCGCGTTCCAGCCCGCGTCGCTGCGCGAGGTCTACGACCGCGCACACTCGCCGACGTGGTTCTTCGATCCGAGAGCGCCGTCGTGCGCGGGGCTGATGCGGCGCGCGCTCGCCGAGCACTGGCAGTGGCAGCCGCCGCCGCACCTCGCCGACGCGGTCACGTGGGCCGACAAGATCGACGCCGCGCGCTTCGCGAACGCCGAAGAGGCCGTCGCGCTGACCAATCCCGCGCAGCGGCTCGCGGCGTGGCTCGCGCACGGCCGGTCGCGGCTCGACACCGCGCACTACGTCGGCTGGCTCGCGCAGAGCTCGCTCGCCGAGGTCGCCGAGCGGCCGGAGATCGCGCCGCAGCTCGCGGTGGTCGAGGCCGAGCGCGCGCACGAGATGGACGCGCTGCGCGCGCTCGCGCGCTGGCACGACGATGTCGTCGTGTTCGATCGCTTCGCCGATGTCGGCGCGCGCAGCCCGGGGTTTCTGGGCTATCTGCTGTTTCCGAAGTGTCTGTACGTGGTCGCGGGCACGCGCACGCGCGACAGCATCAAGATCACCGTCGGCGTGAACCCGTGGACCACGCAGCCGCGCCGCCACGACATCGGCGAGCTATGCGCGAAGTACGGCGGCGGCGGCCACGCGGTCGTCGGCGGAGTCACGCTGCGCGGTGACGAGCTGCCGCGCGCGCAGGCCACGCTGGCCGCGCTCGTGCGCGACCTGACGGCAGCGGCTCAGCCCGGATAGCGGCACGGCGCGGTGTGCACGCCGCCGGTCGCCTGGCACGCGATCGGGGTGGCGTTGGCCCGCGTCAAGCTCACGCGCATGATCGTGGTGGTCGGGACGGCATGTCCGCCACCGGCGACATCCGACAGCTGGTCGGACGACAGGACGCGAACGGTCTGGGCGACGAGCGAAAGCTTCTTGCTGATCTTCTTCATGGCGAGTCTCCTTGTCGAATCGAAGTGGATGGGAATGGGCGGGTGGCAGTGCGTTCAGGGCTTCACGAACGCGGGCGGCGGCACCTTCATGATCGTGTTGCTGACGCAGCGCACGGCGGCGTCGGCGGCGACGCTGTGGTGACGGAGTACCGTCGTGGTCGGCTCGGCGCCGCCGCCGGCGACGCCCGACAGGTCGGAGTTGGAGAGGACGCGAACGGTCTCGCGGTTGAGTGAAAGCTTCTTGCTGATCTTCTTCATGACGGCTCCTTGTTGGACGAGCCGTCGCTTCTTCAAACTCGGGGCCAGGCAAGCGATGTCACGTTGCGCACGGGCGCACTCGAGTTCACTGCACTTGCGTTGTCGGCAGTTCCCTACGATCGCTGGCGGGAACAGCCGACGTATCTGCACGTTCCGTACAACACCCTGACGGCGATGACATGCTCGTGGCGTGCTGTCATGAAAGCGACAGCAGCAGCACGCGATCCCACGCCGGCGGCTCGCTGCCGATCGCGGCATGCAGCGCCAGCGCGACGCCGGCGGCACCGGTCAGCAGTCCGACCGAGGTGTCGCCGAGCGGCACGTGGTCGGCCGCGTTGACGACCGGCTCGAACCCGCCGACCGGGCTGTCGGGCCGGCGCAGCGCCAGCGCCTCGCGAAACCAGCGCGTGGCGGCGGCGGCGAGCTCGGGCGCGTGCGGCGCGAGCCGCGCGTACATGAGGCCGAGCCCGGCCGCGCCGTGACACAGGCAGGCGTCGCGCACGCCGGTCGTCTCGGGCGCGCGCGGGATCGTCGCACGGGCGAGGTCGAGCCCGGCACGCGTCCACTCGGCCCGGCCGGCGCGATCGCCGGCCAAGACGAGCGCGGATGCGATCGCGAGGTCGCCGTAGCACCACGCGAGGCGCGCGGGGTGCGTCACGCCGGCGAGGTCGGGGAACCCGCCGGTCGGCAGCCGCTGCGCGAGCAGGTAGCGCACGGCGCCGTCGAGCAGCTCGCGCGCTGTCGGCTCGTCACCGCACGCCGCGAGCAGCGCGATCGCGCCGGGCACGCCGTGCGCGAGGCCGAGGTTGACCACGCCGCGCGGAAATTCCGCCGCGACGTCGGGATCGAGCAGCGCCGGCGGCGTGAGCCACGACACGCCGTGCGGCGTGCGCTGCGCGAGCGCGGCGAGCTGCGCGACGACGCGCGCGCGCAGATCGCGTGCGACCGGCCCGCGCTCGAGCGCGTACACGCCGATCCCGATCGCGCCGGTCAGGAGATCGTAGTTGTCGTCGAGCGCGTCGCGTAGCGCGACGTCGATATCCGCGTTCAGGTCCTCGCCGGGTTCTGCCGCGATCACGCGCCCGACCAGGTGCTCGGTCGCCCAGGCGATGCCCGCGTAGCCATGGTGCAGCGACGCGACCATCGGTGTGCGCGCGGCCGCGTCGATCGCGCGCTCGATGCATGCGGCCGCGGTGTCGATGTCGCCGAGGTACGCGTAGAACACCGCGAGCCCGGCGTCGCCGTTCGCGAGCGACGCGCCGACCTGCCACGCCGGATCGGGCTCGCGCAGCGCGCGGGCGACGCCGGCGATCGCCTCGCGTGCGCGATCGGCATCGGCGCCGGTGAGCAGCGGCGTCCACGTCACTCCGGGTCACCAGATCAGCGGCGGGTGGCCGGTCCAGAACACCCAGCGCGCGGTCTCGCGCACCGGCGCGTCGGTGAGCAGCGACGGATCGGGCGTCGGCGCGTCGAGATCGAGCGCGACGACATAACCGGCGTAGCTGCCGACGACCATGCGCTTGCCGTCGGGCGAGATATCGAGCGCCGTGATCGTCGAGCCGAGGAACAGGTACCACAGCTGCTTGCCGTCGAAGTCGACGCCCCACAGGTAGCCACCGCCGCCGGCGAACACGTAGCCGTTCGGCAACGAGCCGATCGCGTGCACCCAGGTGCGACGCTCGATCGCGCGCGCGACCGACTTGCGCTCGGCGAGCACGGCGTCGAGCGAGACCGCGAGCGAGCCGCTGCCGTACAGCGCGTGACACGAGCTGAACACGGCCTCCGGGCGATCGCGGTGGAACGCCGCGAAGCACGGATACGACGACACCGCGTCGTACTCGGCGAGCACGCCGGTCTGGCGATCGATCAGCACGTGCCCGGTGTCCTTGGTGCCGAGCGCGAGGAACCGACCGTTCGGCGACATCGCGGCGTGCGGGTAATCGACCGAGACGTCGCCTGCGGCGGGATCGGGCAGCAGCCGGCGCTTGCCGCGCTCGGTGAGCCAGAAGATGCCCGACTCGGTCGCAGCGAGCACCGCATCGCCTTCGGGCGTGACGGTCGCGGATTCTACGCTGGCGAGCACGTGCGGGATCGTCCGCACGCGCGGCCCGGTCCAGCCGTCGTGGATCGCGAGCCCGTCGTCGCCGGCCTTCGCGATCCACCGCCGATCGGGTGACGTCGCGAACATCGGCAGGTCAGGCACGGGCGTGATGCGATCGCGCTCGACCTCGTACACCTCGCCGCCGACGCGGACGACGATGCGGTCGCCGAGCAGCTTGACGTCGCTGATGCCGCGGCCGAGTGCTTCGTAGTCGAACGGCTCGTACGCGGGCGGGAACAGCTCGCGCGCGCGCCGGTGCTGGCCTGCCGCGTTGAGTAGGGCGAGCTGCTGGCGCACGTAATCGGCCATGTCCTGGCGCGTCTCCTCGGGCTCGTGGCCTGCCTTGTTCGGGCCGACCTCGTAGCAGCGCCTCACGTACGCGTTGAGGCCGGAGCTGAACGCGTGACCTTCGGCGATCCAGCGCGCGGAAGCGGCGTCGACCGATTCGCGCCACGGCGCGCTGGCCTCGGCGGCGCCGTCTTCGTCGCCCTCGTCGCCCTCGTCGTCGTCGTCGTCGTCGTCGTCGTCGTCGTCGTCCTCGTCATCGTCCTCGTCGCCGTCGTCATCGCTATCTTCGTCGTCCTCGTCGTCTTCGATCTGCATCGTCTCGGCCGGCGAGATCGCGAGCTCCCAGATCGCGCCTTCGTCGCCGCCGACGAGCAGCGTGCCGTCGCCGCGCGCGGCGAGCGCCCACAGATGGCCGGTCATGTCGTTCGGCACGCGCACGAACGTCTCGCCGTGGTCGTCGGAGTAGAGCAACACGGCCTCGTTGCCGACCACGAATACGCCGCGCGGTGTGACGAGGATCGCCTCGAGATCCTCGCTCGTCGGCACCTCGACCATGTCCCAGCTCTCGCCGCGATCGCTCGACGAATAGAGCTGGCCGTGGTCGCCGCACACCAGCCACGTGCCGTTCGCGGCGACCGCGAAGTCGCACAGCGGGTGCTCGGCCGACAGCGTGACCGAGCGCGACGCGTTGCCCGCGTCGACCACGAACGAGCGCACGTGCGCGTCGTCCTCGTCGGTCTCGTCGAGGCTGTGCGCGGTCGTCGCGACCGGCTCGTAGCCGCGGCCGTCGCGCGAGCGGAACACGAGCCCTTCACGGCTCAGGATCCACCACGTGCCGTCGGCGCCGCGCCCGACGCTCTTCATGCAGTCTTCGGTGCCGAGCGGGATCGCGGTCCACGTCAGGCCGTGATCGACCGACGCGGCGACCATGCCGTACTCGCCGGCGACGTACAGCGCGTCGTCGACGATCGAGACCCAGCGCAGGCCGGACGTCACCGGCGTCGGCCGTGACGCGAAGGTCGCGCCGCCGTCGAACGAAGCGAGCAGCATCGGGTGGCCGGCACCGCCGCACGCGAGCACGCGATCGCCCGCGATCGCGATCGAGCCGACGAAGCCGTGGTCGTCGCTCCCGCCGTGCACGACGCGCGACGTGATCTTCGGGATCGTCCTCATTCGTCCTCCTTCGCCGCGCGCGCGATGTCCTCGACCTCGAGGCCGTGCTCGGCGAGCCCGGCCGCGATCGCCGGATCGGTCCTGTGCTTGACGAGCCAGCTCTTCGCGGTGCTCTTGCGCCAGTGCTCGTCGTTGACGAACACGTGCGCCATGCCGCTGGCGACCGCGACCGGAAGCCGGTCGGGATAGCGCAGCAGCGGCTCGGCGACGTCGCGGTTGCCGTGCTTGAGCAGCTCGTTCAAGCACGCGTCGGCGCCGCCGATCGCGAGCAGCGCGCGCACCGTCCAGCGCAGCTCGTAGTGGATCGGACCATCATCTCCATACGCCGGGTCGGCGGCGACCCGGCGCGCCGCCGCGACGAGCGCGTCGCGCGACGACGGATCGGGGTGGTCGCCGATCCACAGCGCGAGGTTGGAGCGATACAGGCCGCGCTTGTCGTCGAGCCCGGCGTGGATCGCGTCGCGGCCGCGTGCGGCGAGCTCGGCGACGTGCATCGGGTCGTACAGCGTGAACGGCGGCACGGCCAGGCCCTTCGCGCGCAGCGCGCGCACCGCGGCGCGGTGCACGGTGAGCTCGTGATCGAGCACGAACGGCAGCGCGAGCTCGCCCGAGACGTCGGGCCGGCGCTCGACGAAGCCGAGCGCGAACACGCGTTGCTTCGCGGTGTCGCTCGCGCTGTAGCGCTCGGCGTCGAGCAGCGCCTTGACGGCCGCCGCGACCGCGACCGACTGACCGAGGTCGTGGAGCGCGATCGTGTGCGCGAGCCCGAGCTCGTCGTCGGGCTCCTTGATCGACTGCAGCAGCTCGACCAGCTCGGCGCGCTTCGCTTCCGGTTCGTGCTTGCCGAGCTCGCCGATCGCGAGGACCTGGCCGGCCGTGATGCGATGGCCGTGGCCCTTCGCGAGCTGCCGCCGCACGCCCGAGACGATCGCGTCGAGCCCTTTGCCGGCCGCCGCGAGCGCCTGCGCGCACGGCCCGCGCTCGTCGTCGACGATGTGGGTCTCGGCGTCGACCACGCCGACGAGCGCCGGGACGAAGCTGTCGGGCACTCCGAGCTTGCCGATCGCGCGGCACATCGGCTCGAGCGAATCGCTCAGCATCGACATCGTGATTGCGTGGTCGAAGCCCTGCTTCGGCGCCCACAGCGCGTCGAACGCCTCCTCGAGCGGCTTCGCGAGCAGCGCGGCGTCGGCGGGTGTGCCGGCGCGCTCGAGGATCGCGCCCGCGGTGGCCCACAGGTGCACGTCGCGCTCGGTCTCGAGCCAGCGCCGCGCCGCGGCGGCGAGCTCGGCGAGGTCCGCGCGATCGCCGTCGAGCCACGGCTCGATCATCGGCGCACCGATCCACGGCGCTTGGTCGGCGAGATGGATCAGGAACGGCAGCACGCGTGGATCGGCGCGCAGCGCGAGCCCGAGGCCGGCCGCGTCGCGCTCGTCATCGATGCGCAGGTTCTCGCGCGAGAAGCCCTGTGCAGCGGCCCAGTCGATCACCGCGACCGCGGACGCGAGCTCGGGCGGCACCGGCGGGCGTTCGGCCTTCGGTCTCGACTTCGATTTCGCGACGGCGGCGCCATCGTCGTCGCCTTCGTCGGCCTCGTCGTCGTCGCCGTCGTCGTCGTCCTCGTCGTCGTCGTCCTCGTCGTCATCGTCATCGTCATCGTCGTCGTCATCGCCGTCGCCGCCGCTGTCGTCGCCCTCGTCGTCGCCCTCGCTCGCGGCCTCGTCCTGCTTGCCGTTCGAGGCCGGATCGAGCGCGCGGAACCGGCTCAGCACGTCGGCGAAGTCGGCGACGTCGCCGAGCTGCTTGCGGCCGCCGGCGAGCTCGCGCACGAGCGCGGCGATGTCGCGCACGATCAGCGACGCCGAGTCGGCGGCGATCGCGAGCAGCTGGTCGAGCCTCGGATCCTGGAACGCGAGCGAGCGGAACAGCCAGTACAGCGCGACGAACGGCTCGCGCGTGATCGACTTGCAGACGTTCGCGAACCGCTCGTCGGACAGCCCGCCCTCGAATTCCAGATCGAACATCTCGGCCGCCGCCTCGGCGTGACCGCGCAGCAAGCGCAGCACCCACAGCCAGCGATACGCGTAGTGCGGCGGCAGCTGCTGGCCGCGTCGGAAGTGAAAGCCAGCGCGGTGATCGCGTTCCTCGTCGCCCTCGATCTCGTCGTCGTCGGCATCGGCGAGCAGGTCTTGCTCGAGCGCGCGCATCGGCAGGCGCAGGTCGACGCGCCCGCGCAATCGCTCGTACGCGGGTTTCAGCGCGCCGCGCGACACCGCGCCGGCGCTCGCCGCGCTGGTCAGCGCGATCGCGTACGCGAAATCGTCGAGCGAGCGCGCGTCGGGCGCGACCAGCTGCTCGGTCGCGACCACGACGACATACACCGCGTCGGTCGGCTGACCGTTGCTCGCTTCGCACAGCGCGAGCACGTAGCGCTCCCGGCCATCCGCGGTCTGCGCGATCGGGTACACGCCGGATCCGAGCTCGCGCAGCGCGCTCGCGCGGCCGGGCGCGCGCTGGTGCTCGGCGATCAACGCCTCGGCGTAGTTGCCGCTGCCGACGAGGTCCTCGTCCGCGACCGCGCGCACGCCGAGGAGCTTCGGGTTGGTCGCCATCGCCTCGGTCCACGCGCGCAGCGCCGGCGGCATCGCGCGCCCGTACAGGTCCTGAAAGCGCCCGGGCGTGATCGCGCGCCGCTGGGGCCGCGCGACCGGCAGCAGCAGGTCGTCGGCGGGCATTGGCTCGGCGCGCGGGAACGTCGCGAGCACGCGCGCGAACGCGCCGCTCTCGAGAAACCCGTCGGGCGACGCCGACGCGAATTCGCCGTCGAGCGTGCCGTGCAGCTCGTTCGGCGCCGCGCCGACTTCGCGGCCGCGCTCGTCGAGCAGGAGCCGACCACGTTCCTTGCCGGCGTCGTCGTGCTGGACGACGATGCGATGCACGCGCGCGTCACCGCTCGGAAAGAAGTCGCCGCTCGCGCCGGTCGCGCGCACGTACACGTGCTCGCCGGTCGGCTTGCCCGCCGCGTAGGTCGCCTCGCGCGCGACCGAGCCGTCGGGATGGAACCGCTTGTACGTGCCCTGCAGCCGGCCCTTCGAGTCGAACCGCGCCTCGAACAGCGGCGTGCCGTCGGCTCGGAACGTGCGCCAGGCGCCGAACGGGTGTCCGTCGCGCAGCTCGCCGACGTACCACCAGCCCTCGTTCTCGGCGCACGTCGCTTCGTTCGGCACGCTATCCGGCCGCAGCTTCATGATTCCCCTCGCACGCCAGCCTACTGCAGGCGTCGCGAGCGGAACCACTCACTCCGGACCGTTCAGGACGCGCTAGCGAACCGGAACGACGACGACCGGTCGATAGTACGCGTGGTAGTAGGGACGGTACGGTCGCCTCGACTCGACGTAGCAACCGGTCAGCGCGCCGGCGATGACGGTGAGCAGCGTGACGCCCGCGATCATCTTAACGATCTTCTTCATGGTCCGAGTCCTTTCTCGAACCGACCTAACAGCAAGCAGCGGACCACGTGCGCGACGTCGACGGAACGCGCAGTTGGCGCTCGCCGCGGTGGGTTTGGCAGGCCCGCGCTGCAGGTCCCGCAGTATCGCTGCGTTCACACGTGTGGCGCGGCGTCAGCGGCGTCAGCGGCGTCAGCGGCGGTGCTTTTTCTTCTTCTTCTTGTCGGTCTTGTCGGTCTTGACCTTCGCGTCGGCGCCGGCATCGATGCGATCGAGCCGCTCGCGCAGGCCCGCCGCCAGCGTGCGCAGCTCGCCGACCTCGTCGCGCAGGCGGCGCACGTCCTCGGCGAGCGGTGCGCCCTCCTCGAGATCGCGGATGACTTCCTTGCCGCGGCGGCGCAGCCGGCCGTCGAGCTCACGATCGATCATGCGCCGGAGCGCGGGGATCGCCGCGGGATCGCCGATCACGGCGAGCGCCTCGACCGCGGCGGCCTGGACGCGGAAGTCCTTGTCGGGGAGCAGCAGCTCGACGCGCTCGCGCACGTCGCGCGCTTCGCGATCGCGGCGGCCGCGCACGAGCTGGGCGAGCGCGGATGCCGCCGCGCGCCGGCCTTGCGTCGGGCGCCCCCACTTCGTGCCATCGACGAGCAACCCGACCGCGCCGTCGTCGCGGGCCTCGGCGAGCCCGCGATACGCGTGCTGGCGGATGACGTCGTTGTACGACTCGCGCGCCGCGGCGGCGCGTAACAGCTCGCCCGCGCGCGGCGTGCGGGTCTTGCCGAGCGCGAGGCACGCCTCGGCCTCGACGTAGTAGCTCGCGTCGCCTTTCTGCACGAGCTTGCCGAGCGCGGCGCCGGCGACCTGATCGTGAACGTGCTCGCCGAGCGCGCGCGCGATCGCGCGGCGCGCGCGCGGATGGACCTCGGCCTCGAGCCGCTTGACCAGCACGTCGCGTGCGGTCGGCGTGCGCAGCGAGCCGAGCGCGGAGGCCGCCGCGCCGCGCACGGCCCAGAACACGTCCTTGTCGAGCGCACGTGCGAGCGCTTGTTCCGCGGCCGGCCCGCCGCGCTTCGCGAGCGCCTCGGCCGCGGCCGACCGATCGACCCCCAGCGTCGCGTGGGCGAGCTCCTCGGCCCACATCGGCTCGGGCTTGGTGATCTCGCGCTTGGCGAGCAGCACGTGGCCGGGATCGAAGATCGCCTGGGTCGGCTCGCCGTCGAGCGGCACGTGGAACGTCTGGCGCGCTTCGGTGATCTCGATCGGCACGTCGGTCTCGCGGTCGCCGACGCGGAACCGCAGCTTGGTCGGCAGGCGGAACACCGGCGTCCTCGCGTCGATCCGCTGCCGCTGCTCGACCGTGACCGTCGCCACGCGCGCGTCGCCGTCCCACGTGATCGCGAGGTCGAGCTCGGGGTGGCCCGCGCCGTCGATCACCCACTGGCTGAAGAACCAGTCGACGACCTTGCCGGTCGCGTCCTCGACCGCGCGTGCGAGGTCTCGCGACTCGACCAGGCCGTGGGCGTGCTTCTTCAAGTAGTGCGAGAGCGCGCGCCAGAATGCATCGTCGCCGAGCAGCGCGCGCAGCATGTGCAGCACGCGGCCGCCCTTCTCGTAGAGATGGTGGTCGAAGATGTCGATCGGCTCGTCGTAGAGCTTGGTCGCGATCGTCCGGCGGTAGCGGCCGGCATCCTCGCCGAAGTACATGTCGGCCCACTCCTCGAGCTCGAGATCGGCCGCGTCGCGCCCTTCGTGGTGCTCGCGCCAGATGTACTCGGCATAGGTCGCGAAGCCCTCGTTGAGCCAGCCTTCGCCCCAGTCGCGGCACGTCACGAGATCGCCGAACCACTGGTGCGCGAGCTCGTGGCTGACCAGCGCGTCGACGTCGTAGTCGATCGCGGCCCGCTCGTCGAGCAGGATCGTGTCGGTCAGGGTCGTCGCGCTCGTGTTCTCCATCCCGCCGAAGATGAAATCGGCGACGAGCACCTGGGCGTAGCGCGGGTAGGGATACGGCACGCCGAACCGTTGCGAGAACAGCTCGATCATCTGCGGCGTACGCGCGAGCGTGCGCTCGCACTCGCGCTCGCGTCCACGCACGACGTAGTAGACGACCGGCGTGTCGCGCCAGCGCGTCTCGATCGACGAGAATTCGCCGACCGCGAGCGTGATCAAGTAGCAGCTGTGCGGCACGTCGAGCTTCCAGTGCAGCGTCCGCTTCGCACCCTTGGTCTTGTCGGAGACGAGCGTGCCGTTCGACACCGCGAACATCTGCGCCGGCACCGTGACCTCGAGCTCGCTCGTCGCCTTCTCGTGCGGCGAGTCGAAGCACGGGAACCAGTAGCGGCTGTCCTCGTCCTGACCTTGCGTCCACACCTGGCGCGGCTTGTCGGGGTAGCCGTCGTCGGGTGCGGTGAAGTAGAGGCCGCGCCGGGGTGCCCCGCGATACGCGATCGCGAGCGTGAGCGCCGCGCCGGCCGCGAGCGGCGCAGGCAGCTCGACGCGCAGCTTCTTGCCGTCGTGGCGAAACTTCGCGGTCTCGCCGTTCGCGGTGACGCGCTCGACCGTCAGCTCCACCGCGTCGAGCTCGACGCTGCGGGCGCCGGCCGCGATCGCGACGCCGCGCAACGTCGCGGTGCCGGAGACGATGTGCTTGCCGGGATCGACGTCGAGCACGAGCGCGATGTGCTGGATGTCGACGACGCGGTCGCGCGCGTAGTGCGGCCGGGTGCCAGGAAACGCGAAGTCACGGGACATCGCGCGGACTCTACTACGACGACAGGGTCATCCGAATGCCGCAGTCGAGCCACGCCTGGACGAGCTCGGGCTCCATCAGCGTCGCGTCACACGTCGCGCCCGCGAGGTTGACGAAGTCGGTCGTGCTCGACACGTTCTCGATCTCGCACGTGCAGCTCAGCCCGGCGTTGCCGATCGTGCACGCGAGCAGGTAGCTCTTCTCGTCGCTGCACACTCCGAAATCGATCGTGCAGTTGCCGGCCTGCGTCGAGATGTTCGCACCGTCGCACGTCACCGCGGGCAGGGACGCCCCGGAAGTGCTGTCGCTGCACGCACCAGCCACCACCGCGATTACCAGGAGGCTTACCTTCATGGCGCGCACGATAGCTCAGTCGCGGCAGCCGGGCTCGCCGCCGTGGCCCACGCAGCTCGCGATCGCCCACACGAGCCCGCCGACCGCGAGCACGCCGAGGCCGATCAGCGCGCCGGTCGACACGTCCTTCGCCGTCGAGCCGTCGCGGCAGCCGGCCTCGCACGCGACCGAGCCGACCAGCGCGGCGAGCGCGACGCCCCCGATCGTGCGGTAGACCGCGCGCCTCGTGCTGCGCGTGTCGTATTCGCGCACGAGCAGGTAGTCATCGCGCATCTCGACCAGCGGGCACGTCTGCCCCGAGACCTTGTCGCTGCGGAACGGCGCGTACGCGGGACACAGCTGGGTGACCTCGCGAAGCGGGCTCCACTTGCCGAGGATCAGCACGGGTTGATCGAACGACAGCGTGGCCGGCGCCGCGTGATCGTCGTGATCGTCGCTCGATTCGTGCAGCGTCACGGTCGCACTGCCGGTATCGCGCATCACCGGCAGTGCCTCGTGCAGATCGGAGACCGCGACCGTGACCTTGTGGTGCACGACGCAGGCCGCGAGCGCCGCGAGCGCGGCCGCGCGCGACGCCGCCATCTAGCGCAGCGCGGCGAGCGCCTTGCCGAGCCGCGCGACGCCTTCCTGGATGTTCTTCATCGACGTCGCGTACGACAGCCGCACGAACCCAGGTGCGCCGAAGCCCGAGCCGGGCACGACCGCGACCTTGTGGACCTCGACGAGCCAGTCGCACAGCTGGACGTCGTCGTCGAGGATCGAGCCCTCCGGCGTCTTCTTGCCGACGAACGTCGACACGTCGGGGAACGCATAGAACGCGCCTTTCGGCTCGCGGCATTGCACGCCCGGGATCGCGCGCAGGAGCTTCAGCATCTCGACGCGCCGCTCGTCGAACGCCTTGCGCATGGTCGCGACGCAATCCTGCGGGCCGGTCAGCGCCGCGAGCGCCGCGATCTGCGAGATGTGCGTCGGGTTCGACGTCGACTGGCCCTGGATCTTCGACATCGCCTTGATCAGCGGCAACGGGCCGGCGGTGTAACCGATGCGCCAGCCGGTCATCGCGTAGGTCTTGCTGACGCCGTCGACGAGCACGCAGCGCTTCGCGATCTCCGGGCCGAGCGCGGCGATCGAGTGATAGTGCGCGTCGCTGTAGACGAGCTGGCGATAGATGTCGTCGGAGATCACGAGCAGGTTCTTCTGCACGCACACGTCGGCGAGCGCCTCGATCTGCGCGCGCGTGTACACCGCGCCGGTCGGATTCGACGGGTTGTTGAGGATGATCGCGCGCGTGCGCGGCGTGCACGCGTCGGCGACCTCGTGCGCGGTGACCGCGAAGTCGTCCTCGGCGGTCGTCTCGATCACGAGCGGCCGGCCGCCCGCGAGCATCACCATGTCGGGGTAGCTGACCCAGTACGGCGCCGGGATCAGCACCTCGTCGCCGGGATCGAGCAGCGCCATGAACAAGTTGTAGAGGCTGTGCTTCGCGCCGGTCGACACCAGCACCTGGTCGGGCTCGATCGTCGTCTTGTGCACGGCCGACAGCTCGGCGGCGATCGCCTTGCGCAGCGGCAGGATGCCGGCGACGTCGGTGTACTTGCCGACGCCCTTGTCGAGCGACGCGCGCGCCGCATCCTTGATGTGATCGGGCGTGTCGAAGTCGGGCTCGCCGGCGCCGAAGCTGATCACGTCGATGCCGTCGGCCTTGAGCTTGGCCGCCTTCGCGGTCACCGCGAGCGTGATCGACGGCTTGATCGGATCGAGACGCGACGCGAGCTTGAGCGGATGCGACGAAGACATCTGGATCATTTCCTTCCGTACTTGTGCGCGAGCGCGGCGACGACCGGCGCCGGCACGAGGCCGGTGACATCGCCGCCGAGGCTCGCGACCTCTTTCACGAGCGAGCTCGACACGTAGTGGTTGCGCTCGTCGGTCATGAAGAACACGGTGTCCACGGCGGGCGCGAGCCGGCGGTTCATGTGCGCGAACTGGAACTCGTACTCGAAGTCGGCGAGGGCGCGCAGGCCGCGCACGATCACGGTCGCGCCGCGGCGCGTGCAGAAATCGACGAGCAGGCCGTCGAACTTCTCGAACTCGAGTCGCGCGCCGGCATGCGGCATCGCGTCGTGGATGAACCGGATGCGCTCGTCGGCGCTGAACAACGGCGCCTTGCGCGGGTTGGTCGCGATCGTGACGATCACGCGGTCGAACAGCTTGAGCGCGCGCTCGAGGATGTCGAGGTGCCCGTTCGTGATCGGGTCGAACGTGCCGGGATAGACAGCGGTCGAGGGGTTCATGGCGAGACGCCGTAGAACGAGATGAAGGTGTCTCCGTAGCGGCGCTGGTCTGTTCGTAGCAGAGATCCGATCGCGTCGGGAGGCGCGTGACGGCGATCGTGCTCGATGACGATCACCGCGCCGGGCGCCAGCTGCGCGCGCGCGAGCGCCGACGCCGCGCGCTCCGCGAGGTCCGAAGCGTAGGGAGGGTCGATCGTCACGAGGCTCCACCCCGGGGACGCTGATGATCGGGGCGCGGCGGCCAGGCGCGCCGCGACCGCGACCGCGTCGCCGGCGATCACGGTCGCGCGGTCGGCGACGCCGAGCGCCGCGAGATTCGCGCGGATCGCGGCGAGCGCGGCCTTGCCGGAGTCGACGAACGTGGCGTGGGCGGCCCCGCGCGACAGCGCCTCGAGGCCGAGCGCGCCCGAGCCGGCGAACAGGTCGAGCACGTGCGCGCCCGCGACGTCGGGCAGGATCGCGAACAGCGCCTCGCGCACCTTCTCCGACGTCGGCCGAGTGTCCGCGCCGGGAGGTGCCCGCAAGACACGGCCGCCGAATTGGCCTGCGACGATGCGCATCGAGCTGTTCCTGAAGCCTGAAGCCTGAAGCCTGAGGCCTTTCTTTGTCCTCCGGCCCGACCGCAGGTACCATAGCTCCGCATGTCCTCGGCTGGGAACCTGGCGGCGTGGCTGTTCGAGGGCCCGCTCGCGGCCGGGGCGGGGCCCCGGACCGCGCTGCGCGAGGGCGATCGCGCGTGGACGTACGACGAGCTGGCCGCGCACGTCGGCAAGATGTCGTCCGCGCTGCGCGGCTTGAAGCTCGGCCGCGGCGAGCGCGTGCTGATCCTGATGCGCGACACGCTCGAGGCGGCCGCCGCGATCCTCGGCACGATCCACGCCGGCGCGATCGCGGTGCCGGTCTCCGAGCTCGCGACCTCCGAAGACGTGCAGGAGTACGTGCTCCACTGCGGCGCGGTCATGGCGGTCGTCGATGTCGATCACGAGGCCGTGCTCGACGCCGTGCGCACCGAGACGCCCGATCTGCGCGAGGTGATCTGCGTCGGCGCGAAGCTCGCGGGCAGCCACGATCTCGCGGCGCTGCTCGACGCCGCGCAGCCGCAGCCGGCCGCGCCGAGCGGCGCGACCGACGTCGCGCTGCTGTTGTACTCGGCCGGCTCGGGCCCGGGCGAGCTGCGCGCGGTGCCGCACACGCAGAAGACGATCGAGGCCGCGCGCGAGTCGTTCGCGCGCGAGCTCCTGCAGATGACCGCGCAGGATCGCGTGCTGTCGGTGGCGCGGCTGTCGACCGCGTATGGCCTCGGCGCCGGCTTGTTCCTGCCGCTGTCGCTCGGCGCCGAGTCGCTGCTGTTTCCGGCTCAACCGCACTCGGATCCGATGTTCGTGGCGCTGCGCGGCTACAAGCCGACCGTGCTGTTCGCGACGCCGTCGGTGTACGCGCAGCTCGCGCACGATGCGGAAGAAGAGGGCGTCGCCAGGCCGCTCGGTGCGTTGCGCCATGCGGTCGCCGGCGCCGAAGGCATGCCGGAGCGGCTGATCCCGCGCATCCGCAGCGTGCTCGGCACCGAGGTCGTCGTCGGCTACGGCCTCACCGAGATCTTCCAGTTCGCGCTCGCGGGACGCAGCGACGATCCGGGCGCCCGGCCCGGCGTGTGCGGCAAGCCGCTGACCGGCGTCCAGGTGCGGCTCGTCGACGAAGACGGCGACCCGGTCGGCGTCGACGAGATCGGCACGCTCGAGCTGCAATGCGGCTCGCTGTTCACCGGCTACTGGGGCGGCGGCGGCAACACCGGCAACGCCGAGCTGCGCGGCGACGGCTGGTTCACGACCCGCGATCGCTTCCTCGTCGATCGCATGGGCTTCTATCACCACTGCGGACGCGTCGACGATCTGTTCAAGGTCGGCGGCAAGTGGGTGGCGCCGGTCGAGGTCGAGCGCGCGCTGACCGCGCACGAGGCGGTGTGGGAAGCGGCGGTGATCGGCGCCGACGACGACGAAGGCCTGATCAAGCCGCTCGCGTTCGTCGTCACCAACGTCGGCTGGGAAGGCGACGGCAAGCTCGAGACCGAGCTCAAGGAATACGTGAAGCGCTCGCTCGCGCCGTACAAGTACCCGCGCTGGATCGAGTTCGTCGACGCGTTGCCGCGCGGCCCGGGCGGCAAGCTGCTGCGCTACAAGCTCCGGCCGGCGCGGCGTCGCCGGCGCGCCGAGACCGGCACCGGCTCCGAGATGCCGTGAGCCTCGCGCTCGCGCGGAGCTGGCTCGCCGGTGCGCATGCGCCGCTGCCCGCCGGCATGCGCGCGGTGCATCCGTCGTGGATCGAGGCCGCGCTCGCCGAGCTGCCGCCGCGGGCGCGCGACGTGCTCGCGAGCGGCCCGCGCGACGACGTCGACGTCTGGCTCGCGCGCTGGGCGTGCGCCGAGCTGCCGCCGTTGCCGCCGCTCGTCGATCACGCGCGGCCGCGATCGCTCGCCGACGTCGTCGCGATGACGCGCTTGGCCGAGTGGCTGACCGCGGTCGGCCGCATGCAGCTCGCGTACGCGACCTCGCTCGCGACGCCGGGCGCGCCGCGCCGCGACGAGCTCGGGCCGGCGCGCGAAGTCATCGCGCGCTGCCGCGGCACGTCCGATCTCCGCGTGATCGGCGTCCGCGCGATCGCGCCGTACGTTCGCGACGCCGGAGTGCTGACCGCGCGTCAGCTCGCGGTCCGCCTGCCGCGCGAGCTCGGGGTGGAAGCCGAGCTAGCCACCCACGGGATGGCCGCGGCACCGAGCTGGGTCCCACTGAGAACTGCGCTCGACGGCTAGCGAAGTCGTGGCCGGCTAGGCGGTTTGCCACGACTGACTCGTTGCGTCGAGCGGGGTTACGAGTGGCACGAACGTGGCAATGCGGCGCGTCATCATGCGCGTCCACCTAGCCTCGCTTCTCTTCGTCTTCGTCGGCTGCGCCACCCAGGCGCCGGCCGGCACCGACCAGCTCGACTCGCCGGTCGGCAAGGCCGACGGCGACGACCCGTCGGGCAACTACAGCAACGCGTCGCCGAAGATCGGCCAGCTGTCGACGCTCTCGCTCAGCGACCACACGTTCATGCGCTCGGTCCAGGTCGCGTGCGCGGGCGGCGGCACGTGCCCGCCCGAGGTCGACACCGGCACGTACCTGTTCACGCACTCGTCGACCGGAAAGCACTACATCCGCTTCTACAACGACGACGGCAGCGACCTCGATCGCTACCAGTGGAAGCTCGACTCCGACGGCACGCTCGAGCTCTCGCTGTCGGGCGGCGACGGCAGCTGGTTCCCGATGATCCAGGGCGGCTCGTGCCAGGCGGCAGGCGGTAGCTGCGTGCCGCTCGTTCCCGATATCTGCTCGCAGGGCGAGCTCGGCGACGCGGACCAGTACTCGTGCGGCACCGGCGTGGGCGTCGCGTGCTGCCTGCCGCGTCAGTCGGCCGACGCGTGCAACGCCGACTCGGACTGCAGCGGCCTGCTTCCCCAGTTCTGCCGCGGCTGCTCGGACGGCACCGAGTCGTGCGCGCACTGGTCGTGCGTCGACAACGCCTGCCAGATCACGACCTGCGATTGAGCCAATTAACTAACGCGCGCAGCGAAAGCCGAGCGCGTTGAGGCGCAAGGCGGGCACGTCGAACCGCGCGTGCTCGGTCGAGATGTTCTCGACCTCGTACGTGAGCCAGCCGCCGCCGCGATACGCGCGCTCGCCATCACGGCCATCGGCGACCCATTCCCAGACATTGCCGGCCATGTCGAGCACGCCGTACGGGCTGGCGCCGGCCGTGAAGCTGCCGACCGGCGCGGTCGTCGCGAAGCCATCGTCGCCTTCGAACATCGCGGGCATCGCGGCCAAGCCGGCGGCGCGGACCAGCTTGACGGCTTGCTCGTCGCACACGTTCGCGAGCTGCGCGGTCGGCGCGTGATCGCCCCACGGGAACGTGCGGCCGTCCTCGCCTTGCGCGGCGCGCTGCCATTCCGCGCCGGTCGGTAGCCGCCCGCCGGCCCAGTCGCAGTAGGCGCGCGCGTCGTCCCAGTCGACGCAGTTGATCGGATGGTTCGCGCGGTCGGCGCGGTTGCCGTTGCACCACTGCGCCCAGATCTTCGCATCGTCGGGTTTGACCCACGAGGCGTTGACCGTGACCGGCGCCGGCGGGCAGGCCGATGCGGCGACGCACTTCGCGTACGCCGCGACCGTGAC
Organism: Kofleriaceae bacterium; assembly: GCA_035500135.1. Classification (GTDB taxonomy): domain Bacteria; phylum Myxococcota_A; class Polyangia; order Haliangiales; family Haliangiaceae; genus JABFXX01. The sequence goes on along the minus strand of DATJXL010000308.1, from coordinate 2,358 downwards.
CTCCGTGCGGTCGATGCAGAAGCTGGTGTCGGCGGTCGGGATGCGCACCATCGTGGCGGGGCAGCTGCCGGGCCCGACCTTGCTCGCGGACGGCTTCGCGACGGCGGTCGCGGCGTACGCGAGCACGAACCAGACGCTGCGGCGCATGCGCGCGCATGATAGCGTGAGCTGGTGAAGGCCGGCCGCGTGATCGGCGGGGACGAGCACGACGCTCGCACGACCGCCGCCGAGCTGCTCGACGACGCCCGCGCCGAGGCCGCGCGCCTGCTCGACGCCGCGAAGGCCGACGCCGCGCGGATCGCGGCGGAGGCCCGCGCCGATGCGTTGCACGCGCGCGATGGTGCGCCGGAAGGCGTTGGCCACGGCAAGGTCGACGAGGTCGTCGGCCTCGTCGTGCGCGCGACCGTGCCGGGCGTCGCGCTCGGCGAGCTCGTGCGGATCGATCGCCGCGGTGGTACCCCGCTCGCTGCGGAAGTCGTGCCGGACATCGACCGGCGAGCCAGCGCGCCGCTCGCTGCCGAAGTCGTTGGCTTTCGCGGCGAGCAGGCGGTCCTGATGCCGCTCGGCGAGCTCGCGGGCATCGCGCCGGCGAGCGCGGTGTGGCGCACCGGCGAGCCGCTCGCGATCCGCTGCGGCGACGACCTGCTCGGCCGCGTGGTCGACGGGCTCGGCGTGCCGCGCGACGGCGGGCCGGCGCTCGTCGGCGAGACGTGGGCCGTCGATCGCGTGGCGCCGTCGCCGCTCGACCGCGGCGAGCCGGTGCCGCTGCCGACCGGCGTGCGCGCGATCGACGCGATGCTCGCGCTCGCGCGCGGCCAGCGCGTCGGCTTGTTCGCCGCGGCCGGCGTCGGCAAGTCGACGCTGCTCGCGCAGATCGCGCGCGGCGCACAAGCCGATGTCATCGTGCTCGGCCTGGTCGGCGAGCGCGGCCGCGAGGTCGACGACTGGCTTCGCGAGCTCGCGCCGGCCCGCGCGCGCACCGTCGTGGTGTGCGCGACCTCCGACGAGCCGCCGCTCGTTCGTCTGCGCGCCGCGCACGTCGCGACCGCGATCGCCGAGTGGTTCCGCGAGCGCCGACGGGCAAACGTGCTCTTGCTCGTCGATTCGCTGACGCGCGTCGCGCGCGCGCAGCGCGAGGTCGGGCTGTCGGCGGGCGAGCCGCCGGCGCGCCACGGCTATCCGCCGAGCGTGTTCGCGCTGCTGCCGCGCCTCATCGAGCGCGCCGGCGCGACCTCGACCGGTGCGATCACCGCGATCTACAACGTGCTCGTCGCTGGCAACGATCTCGACGAGCCCATCGCCGACGAGGTGCGCGGCCTGGTCGACGGCCATATCGTGCTCGATCGCCGGCTCGCGCAGCGCGGCCACTTCCCGCCGATCGACGTCGTCGCGAGCGTGTCGCGGCTGATGCCGCGCGTGGCGGCCGCCACCCACGTCGCGGCTGCGGCTCGCGTGCGCGCCCGGCTCGCGATCTACGAGGAACACCGGGATTTGATCACGCTCGGGGCCTACCAGGCCGGGCGCGATCGCCTGGTCGACGACGCGGTCACCGCGTATCCTGCGATCGAGCGCTTGCTGCGCCAGGGACGCGACGAGCTCGCCCCGTGGACCGTCGCCCAGCTTCTGGCGCTCGCTGGCACTGACTGACGCCCGGGGTCGCCAAGCTGGGACTTGGCGCCGCAGTCCTGGGGCATCAGCAAATGTGAAGGTTGCAAGCGGGGCTACAATGCCCCTGCACGATTCGGGCATCGGCAAGACTTCTGTCGCGGCCGATCTCTGACCGATACTGGCTCACCCCTTGCTGACACGTCGCTCGCAATCTCATGCAGCGGCGCAGAACTTCCAAGATCACCAGCCCCATGACCCCCATCGGCCCGGTGCCGTTCGTCGGCAGGCAGCACGAGCTGGCGGAGCTCAAGGACCAGCTCGCGATCGTGCCGCTGGTGTCGCTGCACGGCGCCCTCGGCTCGGGCAAGTCGCGCCTGGTCGCCGAGCTCGCCCCCACGCTCGGCGCGCCGTGCACGATCGTCGAGTGCTACGCGGGCGATCGAGCGTCCTCGGTGAGGTCGCGCGCCGAGCGCGCGCTGCGCTGCGTGCCGGGCACGCTGGCTCAGACGCTGTCGCAGACCGCGCGCGTGCTCGTGATCGACGACGTGCAGCACCTGCGCGTCGACGAGGCGTCGAGCCTGTTCGCGCCGCTCGTGCTCGGGCCGACCGCGCTCGGCCGCATCGTCGTGGTCGGCCGCGATCCGCTCGCGGCCGGCGTCGGCGCGTCGATCGCCGAGCTCGAGCTGCGCGGCCTGCCGGCCGATGCGGCCGCCGCGCTGTGGGGGAGCCTCGATGAGGGGTTCGGCCCCG
>DATJXL010000307.1:0-17233 GCA_035500135.1 Kofleriaceae bacterium | reverse complement strand
GCTTTGTAGAGTCCAGCACCGGAATGGATCTCCTACGACGCTACGACCGCGTCGTACGCGCTCTGCAGGGCCTCGTGAGTGCGCTGACCGAAGCCCGAAGTCCGAAGTCCGAAGTCCCAGCCGCTAGGTGAGCGGCATTGGTGCTAGAGCCGCTCTGCGACGAGCCGCGCGCGTATGTCACGTCGCGCGACGGCTTGGAGGGATTCGGTCGAGCATCGCGAGAAGGCCGTCCAAGATCGTGATCGGATGCGGCGGGCATCCGGCGATGTAGAGATCGACGGGAACGACCGCGCCGGCGCCGCCTTCGACCTCGGGATGGCCGATGTACGGGCCTCCGGAGATCGCACACGCGCCGACCGCGATCACGATCTTCGGGGGTGGAACGGCGTCGTACGTCTTTTTCAGAGCGAGCCGCATGTTGGCCGAGACGGCTCCGGTGACGAGCAATCCGTCGGCGTGACGAGGCGACGCGACGTACTGGATCCCGAACCGTCCGAGGTCGAACACGATCGTGCCGAGCACGTTGACGTCGGCTTCGCAGCCGTTGCAGCCGCCGGCGCTGACAACGCGCAGCTTGAGCGAGCGCCCGAACATGCGCCGCGTTGCTTCGTCGAGCGCGCGCTGGCGCGGCGCGAGCGCGTCGCCGTTGTCGCCCAGGACGAGATCCTCGCGACGCCGCGCCGACAGCCGGTACTCGCTCGTGTAGGAGATCGCGCCCGCCGGGCAGGCGGACGTGCAATCGGTGCAGAACAGACAGCGTCCGAGATCGAGCGCGAGCTTGCCGGGCTCGGCGGCAATCGCACCGGTCGGGCACGCATCGGCGCACGCGGTGCAATTGTCGACGCAGCGCGAGGGATCGAGCGTCGGTCGGCCGCGCAGCCGATCGGGAAGCGTCGGTGGCTCGTCGGGGAATCCGATCGTGCGCTGGCCCTGGCGGGCACGGGCGAGCAAGATGCGCCACATCAGAGGTCGTATCCGCAGTAGGAGAGATTGAAGCTCTTGTTGCAGAGCGGGAAGTCGGAAATCTGCTGGTCGCGCAGCGCGATCGCGAGGCCGGTCCAGTTGTGGAACGACGGATCGACGACCTTGTACGCGGCGAACCGGCCGGCGTCGTCGGTGATCGCGACGTGGCAGATCTCGCCGCGCCAACCTTCGACGAGCGTCGCCGCGAACATCGCGCCGCGCGGTGCCGCGAGCTCGCGCCGGATCGGTCCACGCGGCAGCTCGTGCAGCTGCGTGCGGATGTACTCGACCGATCGCTCGATCTCGAGCCAGCGCACGTACGCACGCGCGAACACGTCGCCGCTCTCGACCGTCGACATCGGCAGGTGAACGAGCTGGAAGATGCCCGCCGGGTGCGTCTTGCGGACGTCGCGGCGCAGCCCGCACGCCCGCGCGGCCGGCCCGACGAGCCCGAGCGTGCGCGCCTGCTCGCCCGTGACCCGCCCGACCTCCTCGAACCGCGCCATCACGCTTCCCGTCGGCCACAGCAGGCCGGCGGCCTCGGCGACGTCGCGCGAGGCGGCTGTGATGCGATCGTGCATCTCGGTCACGCGCGCGGGCTCGACGTCGAATCCGACTCCGCCGGGGCGCACGAAGCCGCGGCCGAACCGGCTGCCGCACAGCTGTGCCGTCAGGTTCAAGAAGTCGCCGCGCAGCCGGCCGCAATACGACGCGGTCGGCAGGAAGCCGACGTCACCGGCGAGTGCGCCGAGATCCCCGGTGTGGTTGGCGAGCCGCTCGAGCTCGAGCGCGATGCCGCGTAGCGCGTACGCCCGGGGCACCGCACGGCCGCCGGCCAGCGCCTCCACGAGCTCGCAATAGGCGGTCGTGTGGCCGATGGTCGTATCGCCCGCGAGCGTCTCGGCGTAGTGGATCGAGCGCTTGTTCGGTCCTCCGACCAGCGCGCGCTCGACGCCGCGATGCTGGTAGCCCAGCGAGATCTCGAGGTGCATCACGATCTCGCCGTGACACTGGAAGCGGAAGTGTCCAGGCTCGATCACGCCAGCGTGCACCGGGCCGACCGCGACCTCGTGGACCTCCTCGCCGTCGATCGTGAAGTAGTCGGTGATGCCGATCGGCGCGGCCGGTCCGCCACGCCGCGGCGGCTCGAAGCGCACCGGCTTGAGCCACGGATGACCGACGACGCGCACGCCCCACTGCTCGGCGATCTCGCGCTCGAACAGGTGGACCTGTGGACATGACGGCACCAGCGACTCCAGCTCGTCGCCGAGCGCGGTGCGCGCGCAGCGCAACAGGCCGGCGCGGTCGTCGGCGAGCACGGCGACGAGCTCGAGGCGATCGTCGACGGGCCGCGCGAACAACGCGCTGATGCGGAGCCCGGCGTCGACACCGGTGACGAGCGACAGGCGAAACGCGTCCGGTGCGAGCTGCGGCACTGCGTCGAGAGCGACGGCGGACGCGTTCGGGATCGCGAGCAGCGCTTTCATCGTGCCCCCAACAGATCGGCCGCTGCGTGGAGCATGCGATCGAGCGGCGCCGGCACGTAGAGGCCGAGCGCGACCAGGGCGACGAGCAGCAGCATCGGAGGGAACACGGTCGCGAACGTGTCACGGTACTTGAGCGGCGGCAGATCGTCCGGCGGCTTGCCCTGCACGATCGTGATCGTCGTGGCGCCCATGCCGACGAACACGACGAACGCGAGGAACAGGAAGATCGCCGCGATCGCGTAGTGACCGCTCGCGATCGTGCCGCGGACGATCGTGAACTCGGACAGGAACATCGCGAACGGCGGCGACGCGGTGACCGCGAAGAATCCCGCCAGGAGCAGCGACGCGCTGACCGGCGTGCGCCGGATCGCGCCGCGCAGGATCTCGGTCGACTTGCTGCCGTAGGCGCGCTGGAGGTTCCCGGCCGACAGGAACATCACGCCTTTGGTCAGCGCATTCGCGACGAGGTGAAGCATCGCACCATACAGCGCGAGCCCGCCGATCCCGACGCCGAGCACGAGGATCCCCATGTGCTCGACGCTCGAGTACGCGAGCATGCGCTTGACGTCGCGCTGGCGCGCCATGAACACGCCGCCGATCGCCATCGACACCAGGCCGATGCGGATCATCAGATCGTGCGCGAACTTGCCGTCGCCCGCGGCGCCCGCGATGTCGACGAACCGGACCAGCGCGAGGAACGCGCACGCGGTCACGCCGCCGGCGAGCAGCGCGCCGACGACCGCCGGGGCCTCGCCGTACGCGTCGGGCTTCCACGAGTGCATTGGCGCGAGCCCGATCTTCGTGCCGTAGCCGACGAACAGCAGCACGAACGCGGCGTGCACCCACGGCTTCGCGAGCTGCGGCGCCTGGTGGACCAGATCGCCGAACAACAGCGACGTATCCTTGCCAGCCGACAGCGCGGAGTACGCGAGAAAGAACGATCCGAGCAGCGCGAGCGCGATGCCGACCGCGCCGATCACGATGTACTTCCAGGTCGCCTCGAGCGACCGCGCGTGGCGGTTGAAGTACAGCAGCGGCGCGCACGCGAGCGTCGAGGCTTCGAGGGCGACCCACATGAGGCCGAGGTGCTGCGACTCGGCCATCAGCGTCATCATCCCGAGCGATACCAGCAGCGCGACGCAGAACAGGCGGTTCGGGCGGTCGCGGCGCAGCCGCAGGTACGAAGGCACGTAGATCGAGCACGCGAAGAACAGCACGCTGATGACGAGCAGCACGAGCTGGCCGAGGGCGTCCAGCTCGAGCCAGCCGTCGAACGCGGCGACGTCGCCGACGTAGAGCGCGGTGCCGGTCAGCGCGAGGTGCGCGACGCCAGCGAGCGGGACGAGACGCGGTCGCACGTCGTCGCGAACGACCGCAGCCAAGGCGGCGAGCAACAGGGGCAGCGCGAACAGCGCGATCGCCAGCATCAGTCGCGCAGCTTGTCGAGCTCGGTCACGTCGAGGGACGAGAACTCGCGGCTGATGTGGTGGATGACGATGCCGATCACGAAGATCGCGACCAGCAGGTCGAGCAGCACGCCGAGCTCGACCAGCATCGGCATCGCCTGGTGGAGCGTCAGGCCCATCACGAAGATGCCATTCTCGAGCACGAGGTAGCCGACCACCTGCGTGATCGCCTTGCGGCGCGTCGTGAGGATGATGAAGCCGGTGAGCACGGTCGCGATCGAGCCGGCGACCAGGAGCGAGCCGGCGTGCTCCTTCGCGAGCGGCAACGAGCTCGCGAAGCCGAGCGCGGCGGCGGTCGCGAGCGCGCCGAGCACGAGCGAGCTCATGTAGCTGATCAGCGGTTCGACCTCGCGGCGGATCGCGGCGTCGCGCAGCGCGCGCCGCAGCATGGCCGGGATCAACCCGGCCTTGAGGAGGATCGCGAGCACGGCGACGACGACCGGGCGCGCGTCGAGCGTGCCGTGCACCGCGACCGTCAACAGGCCGAGCATCACGCCCTGCAAGGCCGAGCCGCCGATCGCGGCGCCGATCCGGCTCGTGCCGAGCAGCATGAAGTTCACCACCAGGACGGCGAGGACGAGCGGATCGACGAGCGAGGACATCATCATCAACGCACCAGAAGCAGCACGCCGAATGCCGACATCAGGCACGCGGCGAGCAAGAGGGCCGGGATCTGTGGCAGCCGGAGCCGCGCCATGACCGACTCGACGACTCCGATCAAGACGGCGACCGCGAGCATCGCACCGACGAACGCGGGCCACGCCAGCCAAGGATCGATCGCGCCGAGCGGCGCGGCGATGCCGACGACGAGCGCTGCGAACAGGAACAGCTTGATCGCCGCACCGTACACGACCGTGCCGAGCAGCGGGCCGCCGTGATCGAGCACCATGACCTCGTGCACCATCGTGAGCTCGAGGTGGGTGTTCGGATCGTCGAACGGGATGCGCGAGTTCTCGGCGAGCAGCACGATCAAGAAGCTCGCGAGGATCGCGACGAGCGGCGCGCCCGCCGTGCCCCAGGTCGCCGAGATGCTGGGACCCAGCATCTCGGACAGGCTGAGCGAGTCCGATGCCTTCGCGAGCACGAGCAGGCCGAAGAATACGGCCGGCTCGGCGAGGCACGAGAACGTCGCCTCGCGCGCGGCACCCATGCCTTCGAACGCCGAGCCGGTATCGAGCGCGGCAGCGATCGTGAAGAATCGGCCGAGCCCGAGCAGGTACGCGAATACGACGAAGTCGCCGTCGAACGCGACCGGTGCGCGGTGCCCGGCGAGCGGCAGCAGCAGCGATGCGGCCAGCGCGGTGACGAGCGCGACGATCGGCCCGGCGCGGAACACCCACGTCGTCGTCGTCGACAGCACCAGCCCCTTGCGCCGCAGCTTGAACAGATCGTAGTAGGCCTGCAACCATGGCGGCCCGACGCGCCCGGCGAACCGCGCCTTCGTCTTGTTGATCACGCCGAGCAGCAGCGGCGGCAGCGCGATCACGAGCGCGACGTGAATCGCGAAGTGGATGTACGTCGTCACCTCCATAGCAGCAGCACCAGCAACGTCGCGAGGATGTAGACGAGATAGACGTGGAGCCGCCCGCCCTGAAACGGACGTAACCGGCCCACCGCGCGGCCGATCACGCCGAACACCGGGCGCACTCCGCGATCGAGCACGGTGTCGGGGACGTGGCTCTCGAACGAAGCGTGTTGCGGGAATGGCTCGGTGAAGTGCGGCGCGTGCCGCGTCGGCCGCAGCGCCCACGCGAACAGGCGCACGACCATGTCGGCGAACGACGACGACGTGTACTGCATCCGCGCGGACGGCGCCGCGTAGCCGCAATCCCACGTCGGCACGTCCTGCTTCGCGGGTCGGGCCGCGTACTTGATCCACATCGCGAGCACGACGAGCAATCCGCCCGAGACCGCGGCGAGCGTGAGGAGAGGCGCGTAGACGTCGAGCGGCGCGACGCGCGGGCCAGCCCAGCTCGCGATCGCCGCGTCGAGCGCGGGCGCGACGAGCGGCGCTCCGACGCCGATCGCGGCGCATAGCGCGGCGAGCACGAAGATCGGCGCGAGCATCGTACGTCCGGGGTCATGCGCGTCCGCGCCATCGGGCGAGCGCGGCGCACCGAGGAACACCGAGCCGAACGCCTTGACGAAGCACGCGAGCGCGAGCGCGCCGACGAGCGCGAGCGATGCTGCTGCCAGCATCGCGACGAGCCAGACCGTTCCCGGTGTGCCCGACGTCGCGCGGAACAGACCGAGGTAGACGAACAGCTCGCTGATCAAGCCGTTGAGCGGCGGCAGGCCGCAGATCGCGACCGCGCCGACGAGGAAGCCGAATCCGGTCTTGGGCATCTTCCGCCACAGCCCGCCGAGCCGATCGATCTCGCGCGTGCCCGTCGCGTGAACGACCGAACCGGCGCTGAAGAACAGCAGCGACTTGAACAGCCCGTGGTTCCATACGTGAAGCAGCGCGCCGGCCATCCCCAGCACGACGAGGTCGTCGCGGCCGAGCGCGCGGCCGAGCAACGCGACGCCGAGACCGAGCGCGATGATGCCGATGTTCTCGACAGAATGATACGCGAGCAGCCGCTTGAGATCGTGCTGACCGATCGCGAAGCCGACGCCGAGGACGCCCGACACGACACCGATCACGACCAGCGTGATGCCCCACCACACGGGAGGCTGGTCGCACAGCGACGTGATCCGGGCGACGCCGTAGATGCCGACCTTGATCATCACGCCCGACATCTGCGCCGACACGTGGCTCGGCGCGTTCGCGTGCGCGCCGGGTAGCCAGACGTGCAGTGGCATCATGCCCGCCTTGAGGCCGAATCCGACGAGGGCGGTGACGAAGATGGCGTCGCGAAGCGGGCCGTGGAGCGCTGGCCGCCACGTGTCGAAGTCGAGGCTGCCGTTACTTCCCGCGGCGAGCAGCGCGAACGTCGCGAACAGGCACAGCGTGCCGATGCGGGTCGCGAGCAAGTAGACGTAGCCGACGTCGCGCACCTCGGCCCTGTCGTCTTCGGTCGTGATCGTGATGAATGCGGCGACCGCCATCAGCTCCCATGCGAACAGAAACAGGATCCCGTTGCGCGAGACGACGAGCAGCAGCAGTCCCGCGGTCAGCACGCCGTAGAACGCGCGGAGCTTGCGCGCGCCGGCGCCGTCGGCCCAGTACTCGACGGCATAGATCGATCCCAGCGCCGACACGAGCGCGATCGGCAGCACGAACATGGCCGATAGCGCGTCGACACCCACGCGGAGCCGGCCGCCGGGTACGTCCCACGGCGCATCGAGCTCGCTCGTCCAGCCGGCGATCGCGAGCACGCTGCCCGCGATCGCGGCGCCACAGCCGATGACCAGCAACGCTGCCGCGCGGCGCGGACTCGACAGCGAGATCAGACCGCTCGCGAGCGAGAGCGCGACGCCGGCGACGACGAGCCACGACGACAGGTCCAGCTCGTCGATCACTCAGCCTCCATGACAGGGGGCGCGGCCTCGATCCGCTCCGCGACACCGACGAGCTCGTCTCTTGCGGCGCGCCGGTCGAGCGCAGCGCGAAAGGTCTCGTCGGCGAGCGCGCGCGCGAGCCTCGCGAGCATGCGCAGGTGCGTGCGCACCGTCGGCACGACCGCGACGATGATCGTACGGATCGTCCCGTCGGCACCGCCGAACGCGATCGGAGTCGCGAGGTAGCAGACCGTGATCTCCGGCTGCGCACGCGCCGCCACGATCGGGTTGCGAACTTGCGGGATCGCGATCCCGTCGCCGATCGGCGTCACCGCGCTCGCTTCGCGCGCGAGCATCACCTCGATGAGCAACTCGCGATCGAACGTGTCCGGCAGCGGCAGCTCGCCGACGATCGCGCGCAAGACGGCCTCGCGGTCGGCGCCGGCCACGCCGTCGAGGACGCGGCCTTGACGCAGCGCCGCCGCGAGGCTCGGCGGCCGGTCGGCCGGATCGTCATCCTCGAACGCCTCCACGTGCACCGCCATGCGCTGGGTCGTGGCCCACTCGAGCAGGTCGGTCGGGTTGAAGCGGAGCTGATCGCGCACGCGGCGGCACGGAATCTCGTTGTCGTCGACCCACCTGTAGATCTGGCGTTCCGACGTCCCCAGCAACCGGGCCGCTCCGTGGGCGGTCAGCAACATCGCGCGCAGTATCGCTCCAGCGTCCGCGCGATGCCACGCCGCGGGTCAATTACGCCGCCACCAGCCTCGTCGAGTGTCTACCCGAGCTCCTGGACATCGAGCGCTTTGGTGAGAGACCTCGCGAGGCGGGACGTCGTGGTCAGCGCGGGTCGCGATGGACTCCCGCGACTAGCACGCCGCACCGCAAGTAGGCCGCGAGCTCGCGTAGTGAAAGTTTCGCGCCGCGATCGCCCGCCACACGCTCTTCGACGACGCAGGGCCCTCCCTCGTATTGCTACATCGCATCGAACCAGAGCGCGGCAATGGGTTTGGGCAGCACGGCGATGACGTGATCGATCTCGCCGGAGGACACGTGGCGCATCAACACGCGTATGACGGCGCGCAGGACGTCTCCGGCGACGAGCGTCGTGTGTTCGAGCTCGCGTCGGACGGCGCCGAGGATCGCGTCGCGATCGCGGCCCGGCGGATGCGTGCCCGGCTTCCAGTTCTCGTAGTAGAGACCGCGCACGAGCAGCGGCAGCTGCGCACCGAGCGCGACCGCTTCGTGCAGCGGCAGCCAGTCGCGGATCGCGTGCAGGCCGGCGCGCAGCCCGTGGATCGCGCGATCTGGATCGGCGGTACCGAGCTCGGCTGCAACGTGGTCGACCCAGCCGCGACTCTTCACGATGGTGTGCTCGAACGTCTGCGTCATCGGCAGCATCGGCAGCCTCCTCCATTCTGAGGATGCAAGTCAGGCGCCACTGCTGGCGCGAGGACATCGCGCATCGCGTGCGTTCCGCCCGACCTCGCTCGCACGCGTTGCGCCGTCGCCAGCCTACTTCTTCGGCGCGGGCTGACCTGGCTGCGGCTGCGTGGCGAGCGCCGCGAGCCCGGCGAGGCTTCCCGGGCCCATCGAATCGGCCATCGAGCTCGGGACGATCATCAGCGTCCCGCGTTCCTTCATGCCCTCGTAGAGCAAGTTCATCGAGCGCAGCTGCAGCGCGATCGCGTCGTCGCGGTAGATCCCTGCGGCGGTGGAGAACTTCTGCGCGATCTCGGTCTCGGCATCGCCGAGGATCACGCGCGCCTGCTTCTCGCGCTCGGCCTGGGCGCGGCGCGACATCGCGTCCTCGAGCGCTTGCGGGATCACGACATCGCGGATCTCGACCGACTTGACGGTGATACCCCACGCGCGCGCTCGCTCGTCGATCAGCTTCTGCATCGACGCGTCGAGCACGTCGCGACCGGCGAGCATGTCGGCAAGATCGGTCTTGCCGATGATCTCGCGCAGCGCGGTCTGTGCTGCCCACGCGACCGCTTCTTCGTAGTCCTCGAGCCCGAGCGCGACGCGCTCCGCGTCGGCGACCTGCCAGAACAGCACGGCGTCGACGTTGACGGGCACGGTGTCGCGCGTCAGCGTGCGCTCGGCCGCGAATCCGGTCGTGCGAATGCGTACGTCGACCCAGACCACAACGCGATCGAGCAGCGGGATGATCCAGAACAGCCCCGGCCCGCGCAGGCCCGTGAACTTGCCGAGACGGAGCACGACGCCCCGCTCCCATTGGCTCGCGACGCGCGGCGCGAACGCGAGATACAAGCCGAGCGCGAGGCCACCGCCGGTCACGACCAGCGCCAGGTCGCGCTCGAGCCTGATCGCGAGCGCGACCGCGGTGGCGGCCCCGCTGATCAGCCCCAGCACGATCAGCGAGACCACGCTGAGGCCGAGCTTGTTCGTGGGTGGACGAGGAACATCGTGCGTGGCTTCGGTCATGGCTGACTCCTGTGATGGCGTTCGGTGGCGCGAATCGGGGCTGGGAGCGCGACGCGAGGCGCGGCGCGCGTGCGAGCGAGATCGACGATGCGCGGCGAGCGCTTGCGGCGGCGCCGCGAGGGCAACACCTCGTACACGATCGCGGTCGCGAACAGCATCATGACGCCGGTCGCGAAGATCGCCGGCGCGAACGGGATCCGCGGATCGAGCTCGTCGCCGCTCCACAGCCGGAACGAGTCGGTCAGGCCGACGAACACGAGCGCGACCGCGATCGCGGCCCACAGCAGGCACGCGAGCTTGCGGATCGGATCGCGCGGCAGCGGCGCGTCGCGGTCGACGTCGGGCTCCTCGCCGTGCACGAGCGGAAAGATCCGCGCGAACCCGAGGACCATGACCAGCACGAGGCTGGCGGTGCCGGCGAGCAGCGCCCACTCGATCCACGACGGCGAGTAATGACCTTCCTCGAGCGCGAGGTAAGCGCCGTTGGTCTGCGACGGCACGACGATGAGCAAGCGCTTGACCAGCGCCCCGACGTTGACGAAGGCCGCCGCGATCGCGATCCCGGTGACCGACGGCTTCGCGCGCAGGTATTGCAAGAACGGCACGAAGAAGCCGACGAACAGGCAGCCCACGGCGACGACGAACGATCGCGAGAACTGGCCGGTCACGATCGTGTGCGCGACGTGGCGGTCGAGCGCGGGGCCCGCGTACGTCGCCGTCAGCTCCTCGACGATCGTGAAGTAGAGGTAGACGAGGCACAGCACCCACAAGAAGCCGCCCAGCCAGTGGATCGACGCGTCGGGGATGCGCAGCCCGAGCATGCGGCGCAGCGTGACCGCGGCGAGGATCAGCATGCCGATGCCGGACGCGCCGGCGAGCACGATGAACGAGGGCGCCTGCAGCGCGCTGTACCAGCCGGGCCGGCCGGCCTGCAGCCCGAAGATGAAGCCGAGCGTCGAGTGCGCGACGACGAGCAGCGGCAGGATCGTGATCGCGAGCCAGAACGTGGTGCGTCCGTGGCGGGCGTTCTCCTCGGAGGTGAACCGGTAGCCGCTGGCCCACACGCGATAGAACCAGCGCAGCACGCGCGGTCCGTCGTGCACCATGCGCGCGGCGTCGCGGCGTCCGGTCACGAAGAACGCGACCACACTCGAAAATAGATATCCGGCGACCACGAGCGTGAACGTGCCGTAGAACGGCGACGACGGCCGTGCGAGCTCCGGCAGCGACCGCAGGCCGTGGTCGACCCGACCGAGGTCGGCGAGCACGGCGATCGCGCCAGCGACGAGCGCCGTGATCGTGAGCAGCTCGGCGAGCCGCGTGACCGGCTCGAGCACGTGGAGCTTGAACAACCGCGCGATGCTCGCGACGGTGATGCCGGCGAAGCTGACGCCGACGAGGTAGACGTACATCGCGATGTACATGCCCCATGCGGCGCCGCCGCGCCCCAGATCGCGCATGCCGGTCACGATGTCACCGCGTTCGAGCTGCACCGAGTAGGCGTACACCGCGAGCGCGACGAGCCCGATCCCGAGGGCGAAGAGGACGTACCAGCCGAGGCGCGGAGTCGGTAGCAGGCTCGGCCGCGGCGTGGTGCGTGGCGTGGCAAAGATGCGGTTCATGGCTAGCCCCGCTCCTTCTTGAGGTAGTAGACGGACGGTTTGGTGCCGAGGTGCTCGAGCAAGCGGAACGCGCGCGGGCTCGCGGCGAGCTCCGACACCTCGCTCTCGGGATCCTCCAGATCGCCGAACGTGATCGCGTCCGCGGGGCAGGCCGCGGCGCACGCCGGCAGCCGCCGCACCTCGTCGTCGCGCAGGTCTCGACCTTCGAGCCGAGCCCGCTCGCACAGCGCACGCACGCGGTGGTGGCAGAACGTGCACTTCTCGACGACGCCATGCGGGCGCGTCGCGACGTCGGGGTTGAGCATCTGCTGCTCGCTCTCGGTCCACGTCGGCTCGCTCCAGTTGAACGAGCGCCGCGAGTACGGGCACGCCACCATGCAGTAGCGACAGCCGATGCAGCGATCCCAGATCTGCATCGTGATGCCGTCCGGATCCTTGTACGTCGCACCCACCGGGCAGACCTTGACGCACGGCGGATCCTCGCAGTGCATGCACGGCAGCGGCAGCAGCTCGGGCAGGCCCTCCGGCCGCTCGGGCTCCTGCCACAGCAGGCTCATCCATTCGGGGCGCGCGCCGTCGAAGCGAGGATCCGCGCCGAACGACGGCACGTTGTTCTCCTCCCGGCACGCGACGCTGCACGCGTTGCACGCCGCGCAGCGATCGAGATCGATCGCCATGCCCCAGTGGCGGCGTCGGCCGGGCGGCGTGGCCGCTCGCGCTTCGTGCGGCAGCGCGCCGAGCACCGGCAGCGCCACCAGGCCGCGCAGGAACGTGCGACGATCGGACGACATCTAGCCCTCCTCCGCGCGCGCGATTCGCACGCGCGTCGCGCACAGCAGCGATGCGCCGGTGTCGGGTGCGGCGCGCGCCGGCAGCAGCTCCATCACGTTGACGCCGAACCCGCGGGCCCACCGCCCGAACGCTTCGTGGCCGCCACCGGTCGGGATCGCGACGCAGCCAGGCTGGAGCCGCGGATCGACGTGGGCCGGCAGCACGAGCGAGCCCGACGGGCTCGTCACGCGCACGAGGTCTCCGGTCTCGAGCCCGGGCGGCGCGTCGTACGGCGAGATCGTCACGGCGAGCGTCCAGTCGGCGAGCCCGGGGCGGCTGCGCAGCGAGCGCAACCACGGCTGGTTGGCGCCGCTGCCCTCGGCGTAGCCGAGCGGACGGTACGCAAGCAACACGAGCGGGTACCGCGCCGGATCGCCGTCCCACACCGGCGGCGACCAGCTCGTCGGGAGCTCGACGTCGACGACGCGTGCGGGACCGTCCTCGGCCTCGGCCCAGAAGCCGATCTCGGTCAGGCGATCGAGGAACGTGCGCGGGCTCGCCTCGACGATCGTCCCGCGAGCCGCGGCATGCAGACCGAGCAGGCGCTCCTCGAACGCGTCGCGCGCGGTCGACCACGGCAGCGCGCGCGCCACGGGATCGCCGAGCCGCCGCGCGAGCTCGAGCACGACGTCGCCGGTCGGCCGCGTGTCGTGAAGCGGCGCGACGACGGGCCGGCGGATCCCGGCGACCGCACGCGGCAACCCCGGCGCCGGTGGCGCATCCTCGAAACGCTCGAGGTACGTCGGATCGGGCAGCACGAGGTGCGAGACCGACGCGACCGTCTCGTCGACGTACGGCGAGAAGCTGACGACGAACGGGATGTGTGCGAGCGCGTCGCGCCAGCGCCGCGGCTGTGCGCGCGCGTAGGCGGGGTTCGCGTGGTAGAGCAGCGCGATCGCCGGAGGCGATGCGGCGATCGCCTCGGGCAGCGTGTCGAGCACGGCGCGCGCACCCGCGTAGGGAACGGCGCCGGCGCCGTCGAGCCGCGGCGCGGCGAGCCCGCGGCGCGCGATGTCGTCGCTGGCGATCGCCGGCCACGGCGCGTACGGCGGCGACGGCGGTAGGCGCAAGCCGCCGCTGCCATTCTCGACCGCACCGAGCAACGCGGACAGCGCGAGGGCCGCGCGCGCGGTGTCGACACCGTTGCTGAACGCGAGGCTGCGCTCGTCGACCACGACGAGCACGGGGCGCCGTGCCCACAACGCGTGCGCGAGCTCGACGACCGCGGCCGCGTCGACGCCGGTGATCGCCGCGACGCGCTCGGGCGGCAGACTCGCGACGAGATCGCGGAACCCGGCAAGCCCGCCGGCGCGGTCGACGAGCTCGCGATCGTAGGTGCCCTCGCGCAGCAGCACGTGGCACACGCCGAGTGCGAGCGCGCCCGCGGTCCCGGGCTCGATGCGCAGCCAGCGATCCGCGTTGTACGCCGCGAGATCGAACGTCGGGCCGGCGTGGAACAGCCGGGCGCGGCGCTCGCGCCTGAGCTCGGCGGCGATGCGCGTGAGGTAGATCGAACGGCAGGAGTCCTCGAGCAGGCCGGCCTCGAGACTGAGGATCGCGTTCGCGCTGGCCCAGCCGAACGCGGGGATGTCGCGCACGCCGAGCGTCAGCTCCATCGCGCGCGCGAGCGGGGCGCTGTGGCCGGGCGTGCCGTCGACGAAATTCGGCGTGCCGAACGCCGCGCACAGCCGAGCGAGCAGCTCGTGGGTGAAGCCGCGCTCCTGACCCGACATCACGAGCAAGCGCTCGGGCGCGTGTGCGCGCAGCTCGCGCAACGCCGCGGCGAGCTGGCCGAGCGCGTCGTCCCACGAGATCGGCACGAGCGCTCCGTTCACGCGCCGCAGCGGGCCGGACACGCGATCGGGATCGTAGAGCGCCTGCAGCCCGGATAGCCCGCGCACACCGATGCCGCCGCGGTTGAGCGGGTTGTCGCGATTGCCCTCGATCCGCACCGCGCGGCCCTCGACGACGCGAACCCGGATCCCGCAGGCGGCCGGGCACTGCGCGCACGACGACGCGAACCAGCGCTCCTCGTACGTCGCGAAGTCCTCCGCGCCGGGGACGTACGGCTTGATCTGCGAGCGCGAGGTCGGATCCTGCTCGGGTGGCGACCACACGCGACGGCACGCCGGCACGAGCGCGGCCGCCGCCGCGCCGAGCCCGGCGAGCGCGCGCCTCCTCGTCGGGTCGGGTCGGCGATCGGTGGGGTTTCGGCTCATGGGTTCTCCTAGCGGTGACACGCGCCGCACCGGGTCGATGCGCCGCGCTCGCGGTGGCAGGTGATGCAAGCGTTCATGTCGCGCAGGCGCTCGACCGGCTCGGTCGGCGGCGAGGTGCGCGCGGCGATGTCGCCGTGACACTCCTCGCACGGAAGCTTCGCGATCCCGACGTGGGCGAGGTGCGGCGCATACACGTGGCCCGGGTTGCGCGTGATCTGCACCCAGTGAACCGGGCCGGCCGCGGCGAGCGCGCGGACCTCGGCCTCGCGCGGGCTGCCGCTGCCCTGCGGCCGCACGTGGCAGCGCAGGCAGTCGCGCATCGCGGGCAGCCCGGCATGCTCGGCGCGCTCGGCGCCAGCATGACAATCCACGCAGCGCAGCTTGTGGCCTTCGAGATCGATGCTCATGTGCAGCGCGTGATCGAACGCGAGCGGTTGTTCGGGGACGGACGCCGCTGGCTCGCACGCTGCGGCGAGCACGATCGTCACGACGAGTCGGCGCGCCGTCATCGCTGCTTTGCTCCGAACGGATGGCAGGCCTGACAGGTTCGCGCCGTCGGCTCGTGCGCGCGGCGGTCGGTGTGGCACCGCAGGCATGGCTCGCGTCCCGTGATGTCGGGTGCGTGGGCCGAGTGGCAGGCCGTGCAGTTCTGGTGCGCGAGGACGAGGTGCAGGCCGGTGAGGGTTGCCGGCGCGTGACACTGCACGCACGCCGGACGCGTCGCTGGCCCGTTCGGGCCGTGCGCGCGATGGCAGGCGTTGCAGCTTCCGGGCACGCGAACGTGCGGCGTGTTCGTGCGATCGCGATGGCAACCCTCGCAGGTCGCGGCTTCCGGGCGGCGCTTGCCCGAGTGAACGTCGTGGCACTGTTTGCAGTTGGCGTGGCCAGCGGGCACGGTCGAGGCCTCGGCCTCGTGGCACGTGCCGCACGGCGCCGGCGCGGCCGCCGGGCGATGCGCCGCCGTCAGGTGGCAGTTCGTGCAGCGCGCGTGACCGTCGGAGGTCGCGATCGCCGGCGCGTGTCCGATCGGCTTGGCGTGACAGCCCAGGCAGAGCGCCGGCGCGGTCTGGTTCGGAATGAAGCGATGGCGCACGTGACAGTCGCCGCACGTCGCCGTGCCGTGCGCAGCCTCGCGCTTGTCGGCGTGGCAGCGATCGCTGCAGCCGAGCACGATGCGCGACGGCCCGATGTCCTGGTGCGGCGGATGGCACCCGATGCAGTCGCGGCCGAGTGGATCGCGCGGATGCTTCGAGCTCGCAGCGATCGCGGCGTGGCACGTCGCGCATCGCGCCGCCGGTGGCGCCGCCTTCGCGGCGTGTGGATCGTGACAGCTCGTGCAGGCCGCGTGCGCCGCCACCTTGTCCGAGGCGAGCACGTGCTTGTCGCCATGGCAGTCACGGCAGGCCTTGACCGACGCCCGCGTGAACGTGTGGCCGGCGTGACACTGGACGCATCGATCGTGACCCGGGAACAGCGCGGTCTCCGGGATGCGCACCGTCGCCGGTACGTCGCTCGCCCCGGCGACGTGACACGACTCGCAGCGCGCGAGCGCCTCGCGAGCCGGACGGTGCGGCGCGTGGCAGACCAGGCATGCTGCACGGCCTGCACCGCCAGCCGGGTGGCCGGTGGCCTGTGTGTCGTGACAGCCGAGGCACTCGGCCGGCTGGGTGTCTCGCCCCGGGTGGACGGCATGACACTCGATGCAGTCCTGCTTGCCGTGGATCGCGATCGTCGGATGCGGGCCCTGTGCGCGTTCGTGGCAGCTCTCGCACTGGTGCGCCCACTTGGTCGCATCCTTCGGGCGCAGGAAGTCGTGGCAGGTGAGGCAGTCGGCTTCCGGCGCGCCGCGATGGACCGCGGCCTCGTGGCCGGCATGACAGCCCAGACACCTCGCGACAGGCGGCGCACGGAAGTCGTTCGCGCGCATGTCGTGGCAACTGGCGCACTCGACGCGATCCGCCGCCTGGAGGTGCGCGCGATGGAGAGCCGTTGTGCGGACGTCGCTGGTGCTCGTCAGTCGGGCACGCGGCGAAGCGCTCGGCAGCGGGCCGAGCCTCGGCGCCGGCACCCGCGCCGCACGTTGCGTCGTCGACTCGCGCGACGAGACCAGCACGCCCACGGCCGCGGTCACACCGCAGATAGCCAGCACCGCGAGCAGCCCGATCGTCTTCCCGGCAAGCAAAGTGCTCCACCTCCGAAACCACGAGCCTTGCGTGCGGCTCGTCGATCACGACTGCATCGACCAGACCAGCGATCGACGCGGAGCCCGGTGATCGTTCGTGCAGTCCGCGCGTCCGGCGTGCGCGCCTCCGCAAACCTTGCGCGCAGCCCCTCGCCCGCCGATCGCGCGGTTGCCCAGGCGGCGCCGCATCCGACGTTCGGACAGCGGCTACGTCGTCAGCCCAGAGGTGCACATCGGCTGCCTGGACTGACATCACGGCAACAGTCGGATGATCGCGAGATCGTCCTCCGCGCCAGCGCTCGTCGATCCGAACACCAGGATGCGCCCGTCGGGGTCGCGCGCGAGCCCCCACGCCTCGTTGTCCTGACCCGGCACGACGTCGAACTCGAGCAAGCCATCGGAGCCAACCGACGCGTCGGGCGTGCCGTCCTGCTGCAGTACCACCACCAGGAACTTGTTGTTGCCGCTGTGGTTGCTCCATCCGGCAAGCAAGACGCGGCCGTCCGCGAGCGGGAGCACGGCGTGCAATTCCTCCGCACCGCCGAGGTCGACGATGAAGCCGTCGCCC
>DATJXL010000306.1:0-14424 GCA_035500135.1 Kofleriaceae bacterium | reverse complement strand
TACATCGGCGTGCCGAGCACGACCAGCGAGTGCGTCTGGACGTTCGCGCCGAGCCCGTCGACGAGCTTCGCGATGCCGAAGTCGACGACCTTGACGCGCTCGCCTCCGACGACCGCCGCATCCGGCACGAGGAACACGTTGTGCGGCGTGAGATCGCGATGCACGATGCCGGCGGCGTGTGCGGCGGCCAGCGCCGATGCGAGCTGACGCACGATCGCGATCGCGGCGGCCGGCGCGAACCGACCCTCGCGGCGCAGGCGCGCCGACAGCGTCTCGCCGGCGAGCAGCTCCATCGCGATGTAGACCGTGCCGTCGGCGCGCGTCGCGGTGCCCTCGACGACGCCGCTCTCGAACACGGTCACGATGCCCGGATGCTGGATGCGCGCCGCGGCCCGCGCCTCCTGCAGGAAGCGCTGCACGGTGTCGCGGCGAAACGCGTGCTCGGGGCGCAGGAACTTGATCGCGATCTCGCGGTCGAGCTCGACGTCGCGCGCGACGTGCAGGATTCCGAACCCACCCTTGCCGAGCTCGCGCCCGACCTCGTAGCGCCCGACGCGAATGCCCGTCGTGACGGTCATGGCAGCGAGATCTCGTTGCGCAGGCACAGCTGGGCCATCGCCGGCTGCTGCGCGCGGGTGAGCTTGCCGAAGTAGAGCTTCGCCTTCGCCGCGTTGCCGGCGTTGCACGCCGCGAGCAGCGCGACGCGATACAGGCTCGGATCGAGCCGGCAGCGCAGCGAGCCTTCGAGCAACGCGAGCGCGGACGTGTACTGGCCGAGCGTGATCGCCTGCTGCGCGCGCTGCGCGAGCTTGTCGGCGTTGCAGCTGCGCGGCGCGACCTCGGCGGCCGCACGCGGCGACGTGCGCGCGAGCTGATCGATCGCATCGGCGGCAGGCTCCTTGTAGACCGATTCGTCGTCGATGCGATCGAGCCAGCGATACGCCTCGGTCAGGTCCTTCGCGGTGACCGCATCCTCCACCTTCACCATGTACGTGGCGTTGCGCGCCTCGATCACGCCCATCGTGGTCAGCTCGCGCACGACCGGATCCCCGGTCGGCACCCCGCGCGCGAGCTCGTCGGCGCACAGCAGCAGCTCGTCCCATTGCCGGGCGGCCGCGAACTGGCGGCAATCGAGCTCCTTCGCCGAGCGATCGAACGCGAGCGCGTCGACCGGCGCGGGCTTCACGATCGCGACCGGCGCGACGACTGCGGCGTCGCTCGGCGCGGTGGTCGAGCTGGCGCCGCGGCGGCCGATCACGAGCACCGGCACGATCGCGATCGCGACCGCCGCGGCTCCCGCCGCGAACCACCACGCGCCGCGCGCACGGCCGGGTGCCGCCTGAAGCGCACGGGCGGCGCCGCGGAGCGTGGTCGTCGTCTTGTTGTCGTCGGCCTCGGTCATCGCGGTGATGCCGCGCGCCCACCGCTCGCCGCGCGCGCACGCCGCGATCGCTTCGCGCACGCGCTCCATCGACTGCGGGCGATCGGCGGGATCCTTCGCGAGCATCGTGGTGACGAGCACGTCGAGGTACGCCGACACCTCGGGGCGCAGCGCGCGCGGCCGCGGCACGGCGGCGAGCTGGTGCTTGGCGATCAGCTCGCCGGCGTCGCCGTCGTACGGCGACTGACCGCACAGCATCTGGTAGAGCATGCAACCGAGCGTGTAGATGTCGCTGCGGTGGTCGACGCTCGCGCTCGACTTGCACTGCTCGGGCGACATGTAGCGCGGCGTGCCGAGCATCATCATCGAGTGCGTGTGCACGCCGGTGACCTCGTTGCCGAGGTCCGCGTCGTTGAGCTTCGCGATGCCGAAATCGAGGATCTTGACCCGCTCGCCGCCGGGCACCGACGGATCCATCACGAGGATGACGTTGTCGGGCTTGAGATCGCGGTGGACGATGCCGCGCGAGTGTGCGGCTTCGAGCGCGGCCGCGAGCTGCCCGCCGAGCTCCATGACCGCTTCGATCGAGAGCCGGCCCTTCGCGAGTCGGTCGGCGAGGTTCTCTCCCGACAACAGCTCCATCGCGATGTACACGCTGCCGTCGGCCACCGACTCCGTGTTCTCGACGTGACCGCACTCGTACACGGTGACGATGCCGGGGTGCACGATCTTCGCGGCCGAGCGCGCTTCCTGCAGGAAGCGCTGCATGACCGGCACGCGCGATACGTACTCGGTCCGCAAGAACTTCATCGCGAGGTCGCGATCGAGCTCGGTATCGCGCGCGCGATAGACGATTCCGTAGCCGCCGTGCCCGAGCTCCTCGCGGATCTCGTACTTCCCGATCCTCAGGCCGTACGTGAAGGCCTTCACCGCCTCCTAGTCTAACCTATGCCACTTCGGGAGCGGGCTCGGCGCCAGGCTGCGGCTGGGGTGGTTCGAGGCGGCGATACAGCGAGCGCCGGTTCATCCCGAGGATGCGCGCGGCCTGGGTCTTGTTGCCGTTGCACGCGGCGAGCACGTAGCGCGCATAGCGGCGCTCCATCTCGTCGAGCGTCACCAGCTCGGTCGGCGAGCTCGTCGCGATCACCATCGCCTGCCGCGTCTGCTGCAGCTTCTCGGGCAGGTCGTCGACCGTGATCTGATCGAGGCGCGACAGCGCGATCGCGCGCTCCATGCAGTTCTCGAGCTCGCGCACGTTGCCCGGCCAGTCGTACTCGACGAGCAGCCGCGCGGCCGCCTCCGAGATCCCGTCGACGGCCTTGCCGGCGCGCGCGGCGATCTTGCGCAGGAAGTACTGCGCGAGCACGAGGATGTCACCGGCGCGCGCGCGCAGCGGCGGCACGGGAATCGCGACGACGTTGATGCGATAGAACAGATCCTCGCGGAACCGCTTGTCCTCGACCGCGCGCTCGAGATCCTTGTTCGTCGCCGCGATGATGCGCGCGTGCACCGCGATCTCGTGATCGCCGCCGACCGGGCGCACCGTGCGCTCCTGCAGCACGCGCAAGAGCTTCACCTGCATCTCGAGCGGCATCTCGCCGATCTCGTCGAGCAGCAGCGTGCCGCCCTGCGCCTGCACGAACAGACCGGTGCGCGCCTGCTTCGCGTCGGTGAACGCGCCGCGGACGTGGCCGAACAGCTCGCTCTCGAGCAGCGGCGCCGGCATCGCGGCGCAGTTGATCGCGACGAACGGCTGGTCGCGGCGCGGCGACAGGTTGTGGATCGCGCGCGCGACCACTTCCTTGCCGCTGCCCGACTCGCCGGTGACGAGCACGGTCGCGTCACTGCCGGCGACGCGGCGCACGAGCTCGAGCGTGTCACGCATCGCCTGACTCGTGCCGACGATGCCGTCGGTACCGATCTCGGGCTTCACCGAACGCAGGTGGCGCAGCTCGCGCTTCAGCGCGAGCTGTTCGAGCGCGCGAGAGATCGCGATCGTCAGCGCCTCGAGCCTCACCGGCTTGGTGAGGAAGTCGTACACGCCGGCGCGGATCGCGCCGATCGCGGCATCGAGCCCGCCGACGCCGGTGATGACGATCGTCAGCACGTCGGGATCGATCTCGCGAAGCGCCTGGCACAGCTCGACACCGTTCATGCCCGGCATCTGGAAGTCGGTCACCACGAGGTCGACGCGCTGGGCGCGCGCCTTCGCGAGGCATTCTTCCGCCGACAGAGCGCTGTCGGCGGCGAAGCCGCGCTCGCGCAGCGCTTCGGTGAAGATCGTCGCGGTGTCGACGTCGTCATCGACGACCAGGATGGCGGGGGATGTTCCAGCAGCCTGCATCTCACGCGGTACCTACCACGCGCGTGAACGGGAGCGTGAGCCGCGAGTTGCGTAGAGTTGCGTATGAAACCGTGTCACCCGCGCACACGGGCGGCAACGCACGGTGAATCACACATCTGACTCTGGCTTACAGCGTTTCGAGCCAGCTGCGAATCACCGGCTCGCCGCCGTCGATCGTCGTGCGGATCGCGGCGCGGCGGCGGTCGAACGCGATCGCGTGCGACGTTTCGAGCGAACGCACGAGCATGCCGATGTCGCGCAGCGGCGGCGTCGCGCGCAAGAGCCCGTGGTCGTCGCGGCCGTGCACGAACGGAACGTCGGTCACGCGGATCCACGACACACGTTCGCCGGCGCTGAACCGGAAGCCCCATTCCTCGGCATAGATCTCGAGCTCGAGTCGCAGCGCGCTCGTCGTCGCCGGTGCGAGCTCGATCTCGACGCGCCATTTCGGGTCGCGTGGATACAGCTCGCGCGCGGCGAGCCACGCGGCCGACGCGATCGGGCCGGTGTTCGTCGACAACCCGAGCGGTGTGCCCATCGGCTGCACCGAAGGCGGGCTCGGTTGCCGAGGCGGACGCGGGCGCCGCGGACTCACGACACGAGGCTAGACACGAGCATCGCCGACGACAACACAAAACTTCGACGATTCACGACAACGTGGCAGATCCGCTCGGTGCGCGCACGCGCTCGGCCGTCACGCGGGCCGATGCGTGCAGTAACGGGCCGCGAGCGCGAGCACGTCGTGCCGGCGGATCGGTTTGCGCAGCGCGAGCTCGACGCCGACATCGAGCACCGGCTCTTCCTCGACGCCGGTCATGACCACGGTCGGAATACGGATCCACTCGCGGTGGCGGCGCTGGGCCTGGCGAAACCGCGCGCCGTCACACCGTGGCATCTGAACGTCGAGCAAGATGAGCTCGGGCCGGATCGATTCGAGGAGCTCGAGCGCTTCGAGACCGTCGGCCGCGGTCGCGATGCTGTAGCCTTCGTTCGCGAGCACGCTGGCCAGCATGTCGCGCGCCTCGTCGTCGTCGTCGACGACGAGCACCGACACGACCCGGAGCCCGTGCGCCGTGGTCGTACCGTCGGAAACGGATTCTAGATTCGCCACTCTGATCACGATCTACCCGGCGTCGAGCCGTGCTGCCAGCGAGCGCTCGCGCACGCGATCTCGCGCATGTCGCGTGCACTCACCGACGCGAGAGGCTCACCGATGAAGACATCGTTATTCGTAGTTGGCGTAGTTGCCGCGGCCGCGTTGACGGCCTGCGGCGAAGAATATGTCTATACGCCGGAGGCAGCGAACGCGGTCGCGTCCTCGGGCATGCCCGCCGAGAAAGTTGCGATCCCGCAGGAGCGTCCGGAAGGCTCGGTCCAGATCTCGTCGTACGGCGTCGCGCGGCTGCGCGGCGAGAACGACGTGAGGATTCCGGCGCTGCACGTGCGCCTGAGCGTGAGCAATGACGGCGACGCCGTGCCGTGGCAGTTCGACACGCGCGAGCAGGTCGTCGACATCGCCGGCGTCGGCAAGCTCCACGCGCTGTACGCGAGCTCGGGCACGCAGCAGATGCCCGTGATCGCGATCCAGAAGGGCCAGAAGATCGCGGTCGATCTGTACTTCCCGTTGCCGGCCGCGCTGCGTCACGAGAAGAACCTGCCGCACTTCGACGTGGTGTGGCAGGTCGGAACGGCGACGCGGGTCGTCGCGCAACGCACTGGCTTCGATCGTCAGGAGCCGCTCGACTACTATTACGCCGACGTCTGGCCGTACTACGGCGGCTATGGTTGGGGCTACGGCAACTACTGGTGGTACGACCCGTTCTATCCGAATTACGTGTTCATTCACCAGCGCGCGCCGGTTCACGTGATCGGGCAACGCTGAGAGCATCTCGCACGCGCGCGGCGAGCGCTTGCCAACACTGAGTCGTCACCGCACGATGTGCGGTGATGAAGCAGTACCTCGCTGTTGCTGTCGTGCTCGCCGCGGCTGCGGGCTGTGACCCGAACGACGCCGGGAATCTCGACGTTCAATGTGCCGCGCTTACCACGACGACCGCGACACCACCCGCGCAATGGTCGGGCTCGGTGTTCACGATCGTGATGGAGAACAAGAGCCGCGGTGACATCTTCGGTAATTCGTCGGCGCCGTTCATCAACCAGCTCGCGAAGCAGCACGCGGTCGCGGACGGCTACCACGACTCGTACGTGCACCCGAGCGAGCCGAACTATCTCGAGATGGTCGCCGGCGAGAACTTCGGCATCCTCGACGACAACGATCCATCGTCGCACTCGGTCAACTCGACCTCGCACATCGCCGATCAGCTCGAGCTCGCGGGCCTGTCGTGGAAGACGTATCAGGAGAGCATGGGCGCGCCGTGCGGCCTGGTCTCGCACGGGCGCTACGCGGCGAAGCACGATCCGTTCGTGTACTTCGACGACATCAACGGCTGGGACGGCAAGCAGTTCCAGCCGTCGCCGCGCTGTCAGGACCACGTCGTCGATTACAGCCAGCTCGATGCCGACATCGCGGCGAACCAGATCCCGAAGTACGTGTTCATCACGCCGAACCTCGACGACGACATGCACGACGGCTCGATCGCGCAAGGTGATCTGTGGCTGTCGACCGAGATGCCGAAGATCATGGCCACCGACGCCTACAAGAACGGCGGCGTGATCTTCCTGCTGTGGGACGAAGGCAGCGGCACGCTCACGCCGGGCGACGATCCGCCGTTCCTCGCGATCTCGCCGCACGCGGTCGCCGGCGAGGTCTCGAAGACGAACTACGACACGAGCTCGTACTTGAAGACCGTGCAAGGCATGCTCGGCCTCGATCCCGTGCCGTGCGCGAAGGATCCGGCCACGGTGAGCGTGATGACGGACCTGTTCAGCGTGCCGGTTTCGACGACGGCGCAGTAGCCGGCTCGTCGGTCAGCGTGCGCAGGAACGCGAGCAGATCGGCCTCGGCGCGCGCGTCGAGCGCGAGGTGGCCGACGCGCGGGTCGACGTTCGCGGGCACCTCGGCGGGCGGCCACGGGCAGATGGCGTCACCGCCGGCGATGCGGCTGCACGTCGCGACGTCGCGCGAGCCGGTGTCGCGGGTTGCGAGGAAGTCGACCAGGAAGCCGAGGTTCTCGAAGTAGCCGGCGTGGCCGTACGGCGCCGTGCGCGCGATGTTGCGCAGCGTCGGCGTGCGGAACTTGCCGTCCTGCGCGGGATCGCCGACGACCGCGCCGAGGCCGCGATCGATCGCGCCCTCCGCGGTGTACTTCGGGATGCCGAGGTTCGCGTAGCTGTAGTCGGTGAACATCGGCGGCGGGTGGCAGCTCGCGCAGCTGTGCTGGAACAGCTCGAGACCACGCTGCTCGTCGGGCGTGAACGTCGCGGCGCCGGCTTGCACGCGATCGTACTTCGACGAGAACGGCGCGAGCGCGGGCGAGCGCTCGTACGCGGCGAGCGCATCGGCGACGTACGCGAACGCCTCGTCGTCGTTGTCGAGTGCGTGCGGCCCGTACAGCTCGCGAAAGTCGCGCGCGTACGGCGCCTGGCGCACGTGGTCGACGACCGCGGCCTTGTCGGGGTTGTTCATCTCGCGCGGGTCGAGCAGCGGCCCGGCGACCTGGTCCTCGAGCGTCGCGGCGCGGCCGTCCCAGAACAGGCCGCCGATCCAGCGCCGCGTCGCCGCGTCGTAGTGCAGCGGCGGCACGAACGCGGCGTACAGGATGCTCGGCGCGTTGCGCGTGCCGAACCGGCCCTGCACGACGCCCATCGAGGTCGCGTGATCGCCCTCCGGATCGCGGAACGTGAACTGCGGATGGTGGCAATCGGCGCACGCCTGGCCTGCCGGCGAGGACATGTTCGGGTCGGCGAACACGCGCTCGCCGAGCGCGGCCTTCGACATCGCGGGCGCGCCGTCGGCCGAGCACGCCGCCGCGAGCGCGAGCACGAGCCACCACCGCATGCGCCAGTTTGCGGCGGCCGCGCGTGCCGGCAATCAGCGCATTTCGGAGCGCCCCATCGCGGCCCGACACGTCTTCGTATACAGGTCGCGGAACATGTGGCTGGGATCGGTGATCGCCTTCACCGCGTCGTAGTTGCGGCGGTTCCAGATCGACCAGAACTCGTCCTCGCCGTAATAGTTGTGCGCGATCAGCGTCTTGATCCCGCCGAGCTCGACGAGCTTCTCCTCGATCATGCGATGCACGTTGCGATCGCCCTTCTGGCGCATGCCGTAGATCGCGAGGTCGAGGAACAGATCGTCGTCGAGCTTGCGCCAGAACGAATCGGCGAGCCACGGATAATCGTGAACGCGGCGATACGGCACGCACCAGATCGGAAAGAACCCGATCTCGCGCTCGTACCAGCGCATGAACTCGGCCGCCTTGGAGAACGGCACGAACACGTCGAGCGTGACCGTCGGCTTGTTCTCGCGCAGCAGCCAGTGGAGCTTGTTGCCGAGCGTCAGCCATTGCGTCGAGGTCATCCACTTGCCGAACAGCACGCGACCGACGAACGACTTCGGCCGTACGTTCGTGACGCCGCGGTCGTAGCGAAAGAAGTAGTCGGGCGTGCGCAGATAGTCCTCGCGGCGCGTGCGCGTCGAGCGGTAGTACACGCGCACCCAGCTGTAGCGATGCGTGTAGGGCGCTTCGGCGACGAACTTGCCGACGCTCAGCACGTAGCAGCTCGGCGAGTGAATGATGCCGTCCATGAAGTCGACGTCGTGCTCGTCGGTGTGGCGGCGGATCGAGGCCTGGTACGACGCGAGGTCGGCGTGGGTCTCGTACACGACGTGCACGAACGGCTTGGCCGGCACGAGCTCGAACACGAGCTTCGACAGGATGCCGAGCGTGCCGAACGAGCCGTGCATCATGTCGAACACGAGCGCGTGCTCGTTGTCGCGCCGGCAGGTCAGCACCTCGCCGCGCGCCGTGATCACCTCGTACTCGACGCAGGTGTCGTGAAAGCCGCCGCGCTGGAACGACATCGACTCGATCGAGCAGCCCGAGACCGCACCGCCGACCGTGATCGTCTTGAGCTCGGGCACGACGATCGGCACGAGCCCGTACGCGAGCGTGGCGCGCACGAGCTCGACAAACGTGACGCCGGATTCGGCGACGCACACGCGGCGCACCGGATCGATCTCGAGGATCTCGGTCAGGTCGCCGACGTCGATCTTGTCGTCGTGGTGGCGGAGGTCGTGGGCTTTCGGAACCTGATGCGAGACCGACTTCTTGCGCAGCGACACCGGCCGAGACCCGCGGTGCGAAGCGAGCTGGCGAGCAATTCGCGCGACCTTTTCGTCGTGGCGGGCGGCGAGCGGAGAATCCTGCACGCTCGCAATATAGCGCGCGTGCGCGGCGGTCACGGTGTCGCATCCCGGCCGGCTCGGGGCGGTACGGGCGGGAGGAGCCCGTACTCGGCGAGACGCTCCCGCAGCTGCGAGCCACTCAGCTTGACCAGGTCGCGCGGGACCTCGTCGATCACGATGCCGTTGCCGCGCAGATCGGCCGCGCGCAGCTCGCCGAGCATGCTGGGCGGGGCGCACACGATCAGCCGATGTGCACCGCTGCGTTCGAGCAGCGCGCCGAGCTCGCGGACGACCAGGTGCGCGAACTCGGCATCGAGGTGCTGCACGTGCGCGTTGCGATGATCGTCGAACGCGAAGCCGCGCGCGCCGACGCGGCTCGAGCCGGGGCGCGAATCCGAGAACAGCTGCGACGGTCGCTGTCGCCGCGCCGGGTCGACGAGATCCTCGTGCTCGACCAGCTCTTCGCGCGTCCCACCCGGATCGGTGTCGCGGTCGAACGTGAACAAGCGCGCACGCGTTGCGTCGACGAGAGCGATGCAGGTTCGATACATGGCACCTGGATGGTGGTGAAGCACGCATCGTGCCGGTGGCCGGCGCCGGCTGGCTCGCCGCATGCTCCCTGGATCTGCGCGACAAACAAGGAGGCATGTCATGGCGAACTTGATGAAGAAAGACGGCGGAGAGGAAGTCACGCAGACCCGCGAGTGGGATCCGTGGCGCGCCGTGCGCGATCTGCTGCACTGGGACCCGTTCCGGCAAATGGCGCCGCTCGCGGCGCTCGCGCGCGCGAACTTTGCGCCCAGCTTCGACGTGACCGAGAACAAGGATGCATTCGTGTTCAAGGCCGACGTTCCGGGTGTGAAGCAGGAAGACCTCGAGATCACGACGACCGGTAATCGCATCCAGATCACCGGCAAGCGCGACGTCGAGCAGGAAGAGAAGAGCGAGACGATCTACACGTACGAGCGCCAGTACGGCAGCTTCTCGCGCGTGTTCACGCTGCCCGACGGTGCCGACATCGATCACGCGAAGAGCGAGCTCAAGGAAGGCGTGCTCACGCTCGTCGTCCCGAAGCATCCGACCGCGCAGTCGAAGAAGGTCGAGGTCAAGTCCGGCGCGGCGAAGTCCTAGCCGGACTAGCGCCGCACGTAGCGGCCCGGGGCCCACCGCCACTCGCGGCCGTCCCGGCGCCAGTCACCATGCTCCCGGCGAACGCCGGGGCGGATCTCGTGGCGCTCGGAGCGGAGCTCGGGCCGACGAGCGCGATCGCGCATCGGCTCGCGGAATTCCCGGCGTGCGGCGACGGCGTGATCTCGAGGCGCGGCCATCGCGGCGGTGCCGCCACCGGCGAGAGCGAGCGAGAGCGTGACGAGCGAGATGATGCGACGCATGTTTGTATCCTCCTGCGCGAGCTATCAGCACCCGGCGTGCCGCGTGGAAGTCCTCGATGTCTCTGGCGTGCCGCGGCCCGGCGCTGCGAGATCCGCAGGCCATGCTGCGAACGCCGCATGTAGGTCAGCGGCGGCGCACCGCGCTCGTGATGTAGGCGATGTAGAGCATGGAGCCGCAGGCGACGATCTTCTGGGCGACGACCTGCATCTCGAAGCCACGCTCGGTCTCGAGGCGCGGCCCGATCAGCACGATCGCGAAGTAGGCGGACACCAGCGCGAGGTAGGCGAGGGCGAGCGCCACGTTGCCGGAACGGTTGCGCCACATCACGAACGTCAGGCACGCGACGTAGACGAGCAAGAGGCCGAACGCGGCGATCACGAAATCGAGATGCAGGCGGAGCACGAGATCGATCGGCGTGACCGCGACGCCCGCGAACGCCGCGCCGCTCGCGGTCCCCGCGAGTGCGCTCGCGATCCCGGCGAAGCGTGCGCGGCCGAGCGTGAACGCGAACTGGCGCCACCCCCACGCGAACGGTACGAGCGCGCCGCCGAGCGTGACCAGCGCGACCGCGAACAGGATCTGCGCGGGGTGATTCGCGCGGCCCGAGAACGCGTGCGTCGCGCCGAGGTCGCTCAGAAAATTGTGTGCGAGCTGGTAGCTCGTCGCGTCGCGATCCCACCAGGTGCCGCCCGGATACGCGACCATCGCGGCGGCGACGAGCACGACGAACTGCATGGCCGCGTAGCGCAGAAAGCCGGCGCGCCGGTGCGCGTTTGCCATCGCGTCACTTTACTATCGCGCGCGCCGTGGCCATGCAGCTTCGCCGGAACATCGCGCGCCTCGCGCCCGGCGCGATCCTCGTGGCCGGATGCGCGGTGTTCGTCGTCTACGCGTATCCCGGCTACATGAGCTACGACTCGGCGTGGCAGCTGCGCGAGGCGCGCAGCGGCGTGCTCACCGACTGGCACCCGCCGGTGATGGCGGCGATCTGGCACTGGATCGATCGCGTCGTGCCGGGCCCGGCCGGCATGCTCGCGCTCCAGACCGGCTGCTTCGTCGCGGGGCTGTGGGCGTTGTTCGCGCGCCGGTTCTCCGCGACGACGACGGCGCTGCTCGTGGTCGCGATCCTGCTGTTCCCGCCGATCGGCGCGACGCTCGCCGTGATCTGGAAGGACTCGCAGATGCTCGCGTTCCTCGTCGCGGGCGTCGCGCTCGTCACGTCGGAGTCGCGCGCGCGCAAGCTCGCCGGCCTCGGCGTGCTCGTGCTCGCGACCGCGATGCGCCACAACGCGTTCACGATCACGGCGGGGCTCGTGATCCCGCTGTTCGCGTGGAATGCGGCGGCCCCACGGTTGCGCCGGTACGCGCTCGCAACCGCCGTGTGGCTGGCGACGACCGCGGCCGCGTTCGGCGTGAACGCCTGGCTCACGGACGAGCAGACTCATCCGTGGCACGCGAGCCTCGCGATGTTCGACATCGTGGGCACGTTGCGGTTCGCGCCGGCGATGACCGACGACGAGGTGCGCGCCGCGCTCGACGGTACGGTGTTCGACCACGGCGATCACCTGCAGGACAAGGCGAGGGCGGCGTACGACCCGCACGCCGGCGTGTTCAAGACGATGCGCGTCGGCTTTCTCGCGCAGCCGACCGACGACGCGCAGCGTGCCGCGATGGCGCGGGCGTGGCGCACGCTCGTGCTCGGCCATCCCGGCGCGTACTTTCGCCACCGCGCGCGTGCGTTCCGCGAGCTGCTCGCGCTTCGTGGCGACGGCGTCCGCGAAGCGATCTACGTCGGCTACGACGACACGTCGCCGTTCGTCCACGCGCCGAGCACCGCGCAAGCCGCGCTGCAAGCTGCCGCGCTCGCGTGCGGCACGTCGTGGCTGATGCGACCGTTCGTGTACCTCGTGGTGCTGTTGTGCCTCGTGCCGTTCGTCGTCCGGGCGCGCGATCGCTTGGTCGTTTCGTTCGTCGCGTCCTCGCTGCTATCGGAAGCCGCGCTGTTCTTCCTGGCCCCGACCCCCGATTTTCGCTACTCGATCTGGCTCGTGTTCTCGACGATCGTCGTCGCCGTGATGGTGTTCGCGCAGCGCCGGGAGCGCGGTGTGCTAGCTTCGGCTCGGAAACGCATGCCGATCCGGTGACGGCCCTGGTCTTCAAAACCGGTGAGACTTCGCGCGAGCGTGGGTCTGGAGGGTTCGACTCCCTTTCGTTTCCGCCAACACCGAAGGCACGACGCGCGCGGTCGCGGCGCTGTGAGATACTGCCTCGCATGCAGCGAATCATGGCGTCCGCGGTAGTCGTGGTGCTGTCCGTCGTGATGGCAGTCGCGTGCTCGAGCTCGTCGAAGCCGAAGCCCGACGCCGCGCTCACGAATCAGGCGTTCGGATCCGATTGCACCGTGGTTTCGGACATGTCGACCGAGTGCGCGAGCGGCGTGTGCACGAACTCGATCAACATGCTGCCGACGCCGGTGTGCTCGCAGAAGTGCACGATGCTCGGCAGCGACGACACCACGTGCCCGGTCGGCTCGATGGGGCAGAAGTGCAACATGAAAGGCTACTGCCGGCCCTAGGTCGCAGCCGGCGATGATCTGATCAGGTGGTGCTGGCCGTTAGTGCACGTGCTCGTGATGCACGTCGGGCGCGTGCTCGTGCGCGTGCTCGAGATGGTCGTGGCGATGGCGGTGCGAGTGTTCGCCGGCGACCGGTGGATCGTGGTCGTGGAGGTGGTGGCCGTCGTCGTGGCGGTGCGGATGCTCGTGATCGACCGCGTGGTGGACGTGCGCGTGTCCGTGGTGCTCGGTCGCGTGCAAGACGAGACCCACTCCGAACAGCGTGGTCGCGGTGACCGACCAAGGTCCGGCGGCGCGATCGCCGAGTGCGAACGCGACCGCTGCGCCGATGAACGGCGCGAGCGCGAACACCGAGCCCGTGCGCGCCGCGCCGACGCGCCGCTGGGCGAGCAGGTACAGCCGCAGGCTCACGCCGTACCCGGTCGCGCCGCAGGCGAGCAGCGCGAGCATGGGCAGGAGCTGCGGCTTCGGCTCGGCCAGCGCGAGCGCGGCGATCGCGGTGCACGCGGCGCCGAGCGCGCCCTTCGCGGCGACGACGTGAAGCGGGTCGCGTTCGGCGAGCACGCGGGTGAGCGTGTTGTCACCGGCCCACGCGAGCGTCGCGCCAGCGATCGCCGCGAGGCCGAGCGCGCTCCAGCCGCCGCCGCGCGAGGCGTCGAGCGCGAGTGCTGCGCCGCCGGCGACCATCGCGCACACCGCGAGCGCGACGCGGCCGCCGATCGGCTCGCGGTACACCGCGCGCGCGAGCAGCACGGTGAACACCGCCTCGAGGTTCAACACGAGCGCGCCGAGCGTGGCGCCGACGTGCTGCAGGCCCCACGCGAGCAGCGTCGGCGCGAGCGCGCCGCCGAGCAATGCGACGGCGACGACGCGCGGGACGTCGCCGCGCCGCAGCGGCGCGTCGGACCGGCCAGCGAACGCGCCGAGCACGAATGCCGCGAGCGCGGCGCCGGCATACAGGAGCGCGGCCGTGGTCAGCGCGCCGAGCTCGCGGCCCGCCCACGCGACGATCGGCGTCGTGACGCCGAACGCGCACGCCGCGGCGACCGCGAGCAGGACGCCCTTCGCGATCGCGCGCTCGTGAGCCTCGGCCACCGTTCGAGCTTATCAGGGTAGCCTTCCGTCGCTCGCGCTCGTGTTCGCGCTCGCGCGCTCGAACCCGAGGCGATGCACCGCGAGGTCGCCGATCGCGAGCGTCCCGGCGGCGGCGGCGTTCGGTCCCTGCGGCGAGGCCGCGAACCTGATGTTAACCTTGTCGCGGTGGCGCTGTTCGCGTGCGGCAACTGCGGTGCGGCTCTCGCGTTCGAAGGCCTGCGAACGGCGACGTGCCCGTACTGTGCGAGCCCGAACTTCGCCGAGCGGCCGGCGCAGGCGGGAGTGGTCGAGCCGCGATTCGTCGTCGCGTTTGTCGGGGATGCCGGGGT
>DATJXL010000305.1:0-28116 GCA_035500135.1 Kofleriaceae bacterium | reverse complement strand
GCGGTCGTGGTCGCGTACACGCCGATCGCGATCGGCGCGTACTTCGCCGGCACGCTCGCCGGGCTCGATCCCGCGCTCGCGCTCGCGCTCGGCGTGCCGATCGCGCTGCTCGTCGCGCGGCTGTGCGTGCGGTGCGCGGTCGCGGTCGGCGCTGCCGCGCTCGACGCGCGCCTGATCGATCGCACGGCGGATGTCGAAGCGTGGCACGCGGCGGCGCGCGCGTATGTCGTCGGCTACCTGCGGCGCGCCGGCTTGCCGGTCGACGTCGATCTGCTCGCGCGCGTGCAGCTCGTACCGGCGAGGTGCGCGCAGGTCGTCGCGTACGGTGGCGGGCTCGCGCCGAGCCGCATCGCGATCCCGCGCCGCATGCTCGAGCTCGCGCTCGCGCCGGCCGGGCGGCCGCACGACTACGCGGCGCCGCGCGTGTCGACCCTGCACTGGACGCAATGGAACGCCGGCCTCGTCGTGCCGACCGAGACCGGCGCGGTGATCGCGACGCGCGAGCAGCGGCAGCCCCGCGCGCTGCCCGACGAGGGCGAGCACGAGCGTCAGCTGTTCGGCGAGCCGCCGACGCTCGCCGGCACGATCGAACCGTCGGATCTCGACGCGCGCAAGACCTATCGCCCGCACGAGGATCGGATCTGGCTCGACTGGGATCCGGGCGAGGAGTACGACGGCACCGATCCGGGCGACCGCGACTTCCTGTTCGGCGCGATCGTGCACGCGCTGTGCGCGATCCAGCGTCACGACGATCGGCTCGCGACGTTCGTGTTGCTCGCGCACAAGCAGCCGCGCGCGAGCGCGCTGTCCGACGATCACGCCGCGCTCGCCGGCGCGCGCCACCACCTCGTGCAGTACCTGGGCTGGCTGCTCTGGCAGCGCGAGGACACGCTGACGGCGCGCGCGTTCGCGCCCGAGCTCGAGGCCGCGACCCACGCGCTCGCCGGCACGCTCGGCGGCGCGGCGGCCGGCGATCCGCGCCTCGTGCATCGCATCGCGCGGCTCGCCGAGCCCGATCGCGCGCCGCGCTGGCGCCGCTACGCGCTGGCCGGTGCGCTCGCCGGCGCGGTCGCACTTGCCGCATTCGCCGTCGTCGGCGCGCTTCGTTATCACGCCGTTTACGTGCAGGAGACCACGCATGGCAATTAAGATTCTCGAGAAGCTCCGGTTCGGCGAGTCCGCGGCGGGCGCGGGCGCGCTCGGCCTGTTCGCAGCGGCCGCGGTGTTCGTCGTCGGCATCCTGTTCTTCATCGCCGAGAGTTACTTCCTCGCGATGCTGCTGGTGTCGTTCGCGATGCTCGTCTACGTCGCTGGCGCCGAGCTCGGCAAGCTGGTCAAAGGCTCGCTCACGATCTTCTTCTCGGGCCGCCACCTGATCAAGAACGCGACGCACGTGCAGGACACCGTCGCGGCGCTCCGCAAGTTCCTGTACATGAAGCGCGACGAGTCGGGCTGGATCAAGGTCGGCCCGATCGAAGCCGGCGCGAAGGCGAAGCTGCCCGACAACCCGCTCGTGCGCGAGATCCAGGCCGTGCTCAAGCGCAAGAAGGGCAAGGACTACGCCGAGTACGTCGCGCACCAGTACTACGTCGACTGCCGCGAGCTCTACGACCACCTGCACGCGCACCTCGAGTTCGTCGCCGGCGTGATGCCGCTGTTCGGACTGATCGGCACCGTGATCGGGCTCATCGGCATGTTCGATCGGCTCGGCTCGAACACCAGCGTCGAGAACCTCGCGCCCGAGCTCGCGATCTCGCTGCAATCGACGCTGTTCGGCGCGATCCTCGCGTCGGCGTACACGAGCGCGGCGTCGCGGTTCGACCAGCGCATCAAGGCGCTCGAGTACGACTACGACATCCTCGTGCAGGCGGTCGACGTGCTGGTCGAGAACGGCGTCGACATCGAGGTCCAGGCGTAGATGCGCGGGCGCCGTCACCACCCGCCGAGCGGCAAGAAGGGCCACGGTGCGCTGTGGTCGATCATCTACATCGACCTGATGACGCAGATCATGGCGTTCTTCGTGATCCTGTGGTCGGTCGAGCACGGCGCGAAGCTGGTCCAGACCAAGCCGATCGGCTCCGGCATCGGGATGGGCGACCAGACCGCGCGCATGGTCGACCTGCCGGGCGACGTGCTGTTCGCGTCGGGGCAGACCACGCTCGCTGCCGATGGCCGCGGCGTGCTCGACAAGCTGTTCGGCGATCCGGCGAGCGGCGTGTTGTCGTTCGATCAGGGCGGCCTCGCCGAGCGCAAGCTCGTGATCCACGGCCACACCGACGACGTCGGCGACAAGGACAAGAATTTCCTGCTCGGCTACGAGCGCGCGTACGCGGTGTATCAGGAGATCCGGCGGCACGGCGGCGAAGTGCCCGACCACGTCGTGCTGTGCACGCATGCCGACAACACGCCGGCGCGCGCGCTGCCGCAGCAGGGCGACAAGACCGAGGCGCGCGCGAAGAATCGCCGCATCACGATCGAGGATCTCGTCGTGGAGAACAAGCCGCAGTGATCGGCCTGAAGTCGATCAGCGCGGTCGTGGTTGCGGTGCTGCTCGTGGCGATCGCGGCGGCACGCGGCGCGTTCGGCCCGGTGTATCTCGCGAGCCTGTCGGGCACGTCGTGGTTCGTGATCGGTGCGGTCGCGAGCGTGGGCTGCGCGCTCGTCGGCGTGGGCTGGCGATTCGGCACGCCGAGCCGGGGCGCGGTCGCGCTCGTCGATCGCAAGCCGACGCTCGTCGAGGAGGCCGAGACCGCGCGCGAGCTGCCGGTCGGCGTCCAGCGCGGGCTCGTGCTCGCCGGCCTGGTCGCGATCGCGCTGCCGGCGCTCGGCAACCACGCCGCCGCGCGCGTCGTGCAGGTGCCGGATCAGCTCGCCGAGCCATCGCCGTCGCAGTACTGCATTCCCAAGATCGACCTGCCGGTCATCACCGCGCCACGCCCGACGCCCAAGGCCACCACCCAGGCCGGCTGCGCGCTCGTCGAGCGCGCCTACGCCCTCGGCTACGCGAAGTCGCTGGGCTCGTGCGCGCCGAAGGAAGTCGCATCGCCCACCGCCGCGCCGGTCGAGAAGCACGACGTCTGCACGCGGCGCGGGCTCGACGAGCCGTACCTGCATTACGCGTATCGCCGGCTCGCCGACGCGTTCGGCAAGCTCGGCTCGAACTCGCCCGGCGACGCGATCGCGCGCGACGAGGACGCGATCCGCGCGCACTTCGATCACGCCGACGACCTGCTCGCCGACGTGCGCCACGCGATCACGGGCAGCCCGCACGCGTCGCATCACATCTGGGTCGACCTGCCGGATCCGCATCCGACCACGCTCGGCGAGCGCTTCACCGGGATCCCGCGCTGCTCGACGCGGTTTGCCGACCTGCCGCTGTGGCCCGAGGTCGATCGTGACTCCGCATCGCTGCGCGATGCTGCGCGCCCCGGCGAAGCCGGGGCTTTCGATCGCTCGCGGCTGTTCGAGCACGTGCTCGGCCAGCTGCTGTTCGCGTCGCGCTTCGGTACGACCGCGAGCTGCAACGACTACACGATCCACTGGGGCGCGCCGGCCGACGCGTGCGCGCAGCTCGCGGCCGATCCGTCGGCATTCCTCGCGCGCGATGGCGCGCTCGCGAGCGTGCGCGCCGTGCTCGATCGCCGGCGCCGCCAGCTCGCGATCATCGCGCTCGACGCGCAGCTCGGCCGCAAGCCTCCGGTCGCGCCGCCGCCGGTCGCGGCGATCGTCAGCCTGCAGTGCCTGTCGGTCGGGACGGCTGCCAAGCCGATCGCGACCACCGCGACGATCGACGGCGAAGCGATCGCGGTGCGCGAGCTTCACGTCGCGCAGATCCGTACGGACGCCGATGGCCCGATCGATCTCTACCTCGCGCTCGCGGCGTTGCTCGCGGGCACCGACCTGGTCGCTGCCAGCCCGGCTGGTGCGCTTGACCTCGCGCGCTTTCCGCTGACTCGTCTCGACGAGCTCTACGATCTCGATCCGTTCGCCGGCGCGCGCTGGCCGCTGGCCGATCCCGCGCTGGTCGCGGTCTATCCGTTCGAGCATCACCTGCGCGCGTTCGTCGACGCGTTCCGGCGGCGCTACCTGCCGCAGCGAGGCCGGCTGTGAAGCACCCGCTGCTCGTGTGCCTGTTGGTCGCGACCGCGCACGCCGATCGCGCCGACTGGATCGCCCGCGAGCTCGCCGCGGTGCGCGAGCTCGGGCCCGCGCGCCGCGTGGACCTCGAGCGCGACGTCTACGAAGCCGCGCGCGTGCGCTGCCACACGGACACGTCGGCGCGCTGCTTCGCGGATGTCGCCGATGGCGTGTGCCACGGCGACGCGACGTGCGCCGCCGCCGCCGACGTCGTCGCCGCGAACACGCGCGCCGCGAACGACTGGGTCGACGAGGCCACGCGCGCGCAGCTCGTGCGCGGCTCCGCCGACTACCGCATCGCGCTCGCCGCCGAGCTCAACCGCCGGTTCGGCGCGCTCGCGTCCGAGCTCGCGCTCGCGGGCGGCCGCGCCGATGCGGCAGCGATCGACGAGCTCTGCCGCACGCGCGATCGCGCGGTGCACGCGTGCACCGGCGACGATGCGACCTGCGTGCCGAGCCTGCCGTGGTCGCGCTGCGTGTCCGCGCTGGTCTGGTACACCGGGAGCCAACGATGACGCAGGCACTCCGCGACCTGATCCGCAGCGAGACCGATCGCCTGAAGGACGCCGGGCTGTACAAGCGCGAGGTCGTGTTCGCGCGATCGGGCGGCATGGCCGCGGGCGGCATGGTCGACGGCAAGATGGGCCACCCGGTCGTCAACTTCACGACCCACGACTTCCTCGGATTGTCGGTCGACCCGCAGCTGCAGCAGGCCGCGATCGACGCGATCCACAAGTACGGCGTCGGGCTGTCGTCGCAGCGCGTGATGTGCGGGACGCTGCCGATCCACAAGGAGCTCGAGGAGTGGCTGCGCGGCTTCCTCAAGATGCCCGACGCGATCATCTACGGCTCGGGCTACCACGCGAACATCGGCGTGTTCGCGCCGCTGTTCGGCGCGAAGGACTGCATCATCTGCGACGGCGGCGTGCACCCGAGCCTGGCCGAGGGCGCGCGGCTCGCCGGCGCGCGGCTCGTCACGTTCCGCAGCGACGACCCGGACGACCTCGAGGACATCCTGCGCCGCTCGCGGTGGGCCCGGTTCCGCGCGATCGTCACCAACGGCGTTCATCCGTTCACCGGCCGCATCTCGGATCTGCACTCGATCTGCGAGCTCGCCGACAAGTACGACGCGCTCGTGATCGTCGACGACGCGATCGGCGTCGGCGTGCTCGGCGAGCGCGGCCGCGGCAGCGCGGAGCACGCCGGCGTGCTCGATCGCGTCGATCTCATCACCGGCACGTTCTCCAAGGCGCTCGGCGGTGCGAGCGGCGGGTTCGCGGCGGGCAAGGCCGAGATCGTCGACTGGCTGCGCCAGAAGTCATCGCCGTACATGTTCTCGGCCACGCTGCCGCCCGCGATGGCCGCGGTCGCGACCGCCGCGCTGCAGATCCTCGAGAGCGGCAACGCGCCGATCCAGCACCTGCGCGACAACGTGACCACGCTGTTCCAGGGCCTGCTCGACCGCAAGTTCCGCGTGCTTGGCGGCGGCCAGCACCCGCTCGTGATCGTCGAGATCGGCGAATACGAGATCCTGCGCGAGACCGTCAACCACCTCTACGACGCCGGCATCTACTGCCACGGCCTGTGCTATCCGGTCGTGCCCGAAGGCGAGGGCAGGGTGCGGCTGATGGTGTCGGCGCTGCACTCGGCCGACCATATCCAGCAGACTCTCAAGGCCTTCGAGTCCGCCCGCGAGGTCGCCGCGTTCGCGGTCGACGCGCTCGGCGCGCTCGGTACGATCGAGTGAACCGTTCTCTTCCCCTGTGCGTAGGTCTGGTATGGGGAGTGACATCGCACGCAGTGCGCGCGCCGGATTTGTCTTCGATGTGAGCGACTTGCGCGACGCCGACGACGACCGCACCGAGGTCAGGATGGACTTCGCGGCCGACGTCGAGCTCGCGAGCGCCAACACCTCGATCGGCCCATATCGCGTCCTTCGCCGCATCGGCGAGGGCGGCATGGGCGCGGTCTATCTCGCCGAGCACACGCTGCTCGGCCGCCGTGCGGCGATCAAGCTGCTGCACCCGGCGATGTCGCGCGATCGCGACATGGTCGCGCGCTTCTTCAACGAGGCGCGCGCGACGTCCTCGATCGCCGATCCCGGCATCGTCCAGATCTACGACTTCGGGCTCACGCTCGAAGGCGAGGCGTACATCGTGATGGAGCTGCTCGATGGCGAATCGGTCGAGCAGCGCGTGCATCGCCAGGGCCGGCTCGGCGCCGCCGAGTCGCTGCGCATCGTGCGCCAGGTCGCGGGCTCGCTCGCCGCGACGCACGCGCGCAACATCGTCCACCGCGATCTCAAGCCCGACAACATCTTCCTGGTCACCGACGGCGAGGCCCCGGGGGGCGAGCGCACGAAGATCCTCGACTTCGGCGTGTGCAAGCTGCTCGACGACGCGGGCGACATCCATACGCAGGTCGGCATCTTCGTCGGCGCGCCGTCGTACACGTCGCCCGAAGGCTGTCGCGGCATTCCGGTCGATCACCGCGCCGACATCTACTCGCTCGGCTGCGCGCTGTTCTACATGCTCGTCGGCAAGCCGCCGTTC
Organism: Kofleriaceae bacterium; assembly: GCA_035500135.1. Lineage (GTDB taxonomy): Bacteria > Myxococcota_A > Polyangia > Haliangiales > Haliangiaceae > JABFXX01. The sequence continues at coordinate 21,427 of DATJXL010000305.1, read as the reverse complement.
GATGCCGAAGACGCGTGCGACGTGATCGATGGCCACCTGCGCGAGCCGGCGCCCGCGCCGAGCGCGGTCGAGCCCGGGCTGCCGGCCGGCATCGACGAGCTCGTGGTGCGCTGCCTCGCGAAGTCGCCCGACGAGCGCTTCCAGACCATGGCCGAGCTCAAGGCCGCGTGCGAGGCGCTGCTCGCCCGGCTGACCGGCGATGGCATGGGCCGCGTCGTCGCGCCGCTGCCGGTTTACGAGACGATCATCGTCGAGCGCGACGCGCGCGCACCCGGTCGCGCGCGCTGGGCGCTGGCCGGGCTCGCCGTGCTCGCGCTCGCCGGCCTCGGGTTCGCGGTGAGCCGCCTGCCGAGCGGAGCCGAGCGCTCGCGCCCGACCGCCGCGCTGGCGACGCCGCCGCGTCCGATCGTCGAGCCGATTCCGCTCGCCCAGGTTCGCGCGCCCGAGGCGCCGCCGCCCGCGCCGGTGGCCGCGCCCGAACCGCCGCCCGCGCCGCCCGCACCCGCGCATCGTCCGACCCCCACCAACCACGAGGACCTCTATGACTATCGCTAGGTCTAGATCGCTCGCGCTCGCGGTCGCGCTCGCCACGAGCGTCGCGGGCACCGTGCACGCGCAGGCGGTCGACGCCGAGGCGCTGTTTCGCGAGGGCAAGCGCCTGATGAAGGAGGGCAAGCTCGCCGAGGCATGCGATCGCTTCGAGGCCAGCGAGCGCGTCGCCGCGAGCGTGGGCACGCTGCTCAACCTCGGCGATTGTCGCGAGAGGTCCGACCGGCTCGCGTCGGCGTGGGCCGCGTTTCACGCCGCCGCCGCGGCCGCCGATCGTGCCGGCAACGAGCACCGCCGCGCCGGCGAGGCACGGCGCCGTGCCGACGTGCTCGAGCCGCGGCTCGCGATGCTCGCGATCGACGTGCCCGAGCCCAGCCGCGTCGACGGCCTGGTGATCGAGCGTGACGGCCTCGCGATCGACGTCGGCGAATGGAATCACTCCGTGCCGATCGACGCCGGTCACCACACGATCGCCTGCCACGCGCCGGACCGCGAGCCGTGGTCGACGGCGATCGACGTCGACGCCGACGGCCAGCAGCTGACGCTCGACGTCCCGCTTCTCGAACCGGTCGCGCCCGAACCGCCGAAGGCCGCGCCGCCGGCGCCGGTCGTCGAGCCGCCGCCACCACCGGCACCGGCGCCCGCCCCCGCACCGCCGCCCGCGCCGCTGCCGATGTGGACGCACGCGCGGCAGGCCGCCGTGACGGTCGCCGCGGTCGGCGTCGCGAGCATCGTCACCGGCGCCGTGCTCGGCGCCCATGCCAACGTGCTCGAGGCCCAGGCCGACGCGCTGTGCCCGGCGACCGCCTGCTCGGATCGCCACGCGCTCGATCTCAACAGCGACGCCCGCAGCGACAGCCGGCTCGCCAACCTCGCGTATGTCGCGGGCGGCCTCGCCATCGCGGGTGGCGCGGCGCTGTGGGTGTGGGGGCACCCCGAGCGCGGTCGCGCAGTTAGCGTGACTCCCGCGGTCGGGCCAGACCGCGCCGCCGTGGTGATCGGAGGCCGGTTTTGAGGGCCCAAATTTGTCCGAACCGCTCGCCTGCGGCCTGCGTAGCAGCAGTGTGGCGCTGCCCGCGTTCGCCGATTGGCGGCTGTTCTCACTCTATACTGTGGAAGTGAGCGGAGCCGTGGCCAGTTCCGACGCACCGGTGGATGCCGCGTCGCTGCTGCAGGCGATCGCCGAGCGGCAGGACCGCGACGCGTTCGTCGCGCTGTTCCGGATGTTCGCGCCCAAGGTCAAGTCGTACCTGATCGGGCTCGGCGCATCCGCCGCGCAGGCCGACGACCTGATCCAGGACGTCATGCTGACCGTCTGGAACAAGGCGGCGCAGTTCGACCCGCGGCGGTCCTCGCCCGCGACGTGGATCTTCACGATCGCGCGTAACCGCCGCATCGACGTGCTGCGCCGCGAGCGCCGCTACGAGTACGACTCCGACGATCCGATGCTCGTCGAAGATCCTGCGCCGAGCGGATTTGCCGCCGCGGCGGCGCGCCAGGACGAGGTGAAGGTCGCCCAGGCGATGGAGCAGCTCACCGCCGATCAGGTCGCGGTCGTGCGGCTCGCGTTCTTCGAAGACAAGACGCATCGCGAGATCGCGACCCAGCTCAACGTGCCGATCGGGACGGTGAAGTCGCGCATGTTTCTCGCGTTCGAGAAGCTGCGAGGCAGGAGGGCACGTGCCGAATCGTCGTAACGCCGCGATGCCGTCGAAGGGCGGGAACATGACCGGCGATCCTTCGCACCATCCCGAGCCTGCGCTGCTCATGGAATACGCGTCGGGCGCGTCCCCCGAGCCGTTCTCGCTCGTGATCGCGACCCACCTCGCGTTGTGCCCGGAGTGCCGGCGCAGTGTCGCCGAGCTCGAAGCCGCCGGCGGAGCCGCGCTCGGCAAGCTCCACGACACCACGGTCGGCGACGACGTGCTCGCGAAGACGCTCGCGAAGCTCGACGCGCCGCCGCCGGCGGTGACCCACAAGGCGCCGCCGTCGCGATCGTCGCGTTCCGTCGAGCTCGGCGTGCCGAGGCCGCTCAGCGACGTGCTGTCGAAGCCGCTCGAGGAGCTGCACTTCAAGAAGCTCGGCGGCGTCGAGGTCTGCTTGCTCGACGCGCCGCAGCCGTATCGCGTCTACGTGATGCGGATCGCGGGCGGCGTCGACGTGCCGCCGCACGGCCACTCCGGCCAGGAGCTCACGCTCATGCTGCGCGGCAGCTTCGTCGACGGCAACGAGCGCTTCGCCGAAGGCGACATGGCGTGCGTCGACGAGGCGTGCACGCATCGCCCGAAGGCCGACCGCGAGGGCTGCATCTGCCTGGTCGCGGCGCACGGCAAGATGAAGATGCCGGGCTTCGTGTCGGGCATGGTCGCGCGCTGGTTCGGGATCTAGACAAGCACCAGGCCGAGAATTTTCTCGGTGAGACCGTTCCAGGCACGCCCACGCGTCGGCGCAATCCCGCGCGGTGCCGCTCAGAGCCGGTCGACCAGCGCGCGGCTCTTCGCGAGCACCTTCTCGGGCAGCGGCGTCATGCCGAGCGGCTCGAGCAGACCTTGGCCGTCGCTCATCAGATACTTCAAGTACGCGACAAGCGCTGGCTGGTGCGCGGGGTCGTGCTCTTGTTGCGCGACGCTAATCCAGCTCGCGTAGGCGAGCGGATAGGCCGCCGACGACTTCGCGGCGATCGGACCCGGGCCCTCGGCGAACTCGGCCGCCGCGGCGCGCATCGCTTCCGGTGTCGGCGCGACGAACGCGCCCGCGGCGTTCTTGATCTTCGCGAACCGCGCGAGCTTGATGGCGCGCGCCGACGACAGCTCGGCAAACACGATCGCGCCCTCATCGTGGAACATGATGTCGAGACCGCGCAGCCGCATCGCCTTCTCCGGCCACGCGATCGCAGCGTCCCCGAGCGCCCACGTCCTGCGCGCCGAGCGCGCGAGATACGCCGCGACCGCGCGCATCGCGTCGCCGTCGAGATCGGTCTGCTCGTCGCCCCCGACCTCATGCATCGCGACGATCTTCTCGTCAGGCAACTTCGCATGCGGGTTATCGCGGCGGATCGCGGGATCGTTCCACGTCGTGACCTCACCCTGAAAGATCTTCGCCAGCGTTGCCGGCGAAAGCCGGAGGTCGTCGACGCCCTTGACGTCGTAGATCACCGCGACGCCGGTGACGAGCACCGGGATGTCGACGATCCCCGCCTTGGCGAGCGGGCGATCGGTACCGGCGAAGTCGGCGACGCCGGCTTCGAGCGCCGCGGTACCCAGCGCGCTCGCGCCGCCGGCCGTGCCCGCGGTCGCCGCGTAGTGTGCCGACTCCGGTTGCGCCGCGGCATGCCAACGCGATTGCACGAGCGAGCCCTCGCCATCGAGGCCGATCGCGAATCCGCCACGCGGCCGCTGCTCGGGGCATGTCGCGGAATCGATCGTCGCATTGCGGCGCGACGCGAACGAGATCGAATCGTAACAGACCTCGAACGTCGCCGCGGCGTCGGGCACGTATTCCATCCCGCCGACGAAGAAGCTCGGCGTGAAGGTCGCGCCCGGTTTGAGGTCGATCGGTGCGGCACCGAAGTACACGCTCGTGCGCGCCACCTCATGCCCTGCGGTGTCGTACGCGTACACCCACCCGCGCATGTACGAAACTTCGTCGCTGCCGACGTTCGCAATTTCGAACTTCGGCCAGCTCCAGTCGTCGGGCTCGGTCGCGAGCCGGCGGAACACGAGCGAGCGAAACGGCGCGCGATTGCCGGCCGAGAGCTTCAGCGCCGGCTCGGCCGGCAGCGCAGCGCGACTTTTCGGCGGCGGCGCGCGGCGCGCCTCCTCGAGGTTACCCTCTTTCGTACAGTTCGCCTCTGCCGCGTGCAGCTTCGCGACCTCGCCGGCGACCTTGTCGCCGAGGCACGCCATCGCGGCGCATGCGCCCCAGTCGTGCGCGCGACAGCGCTCGGCGTACGAGATCTCGCGGCCGGGCAGGGTCTCGCACGCTTCGGCATCGCCGCGATCGCAAACTGCACGCACGCGCTCGAGCGCCCCTAGGGGATCGGTGTCCCCGTATTTCTTCCACTCGGCGATCACCTTGTCGGCGCAGCGCGTCGCGCCGGCTTCGAATCGACACTCTTCGAGCTTCTCTAGTAGTGCGACGCAGCCGCTGAGCACGCCCGCGCGGCACGCCATCGCGCGCAACGCGTTCTGGCGCGCCTCGAGGCCCGAGCTGCCCTGAAAATTCGGAAACTGCATCGCCAGTGCGGCTTCGCAGGCTGCGGCGTCGCCGCGCTCGCACTCGGCGGTGTAGTCGCGATGGCGATCGATCTCCGCCTGCACGACAGGTTCCTCGCGGCGATCGCTCTGGTCGTACCGCGGCGTCGCGAACGCAGTGACGATGCAGCCCACCATGTCGTGTCGCGCGCAGATCGTGCGCGCGATCGCAATGGCGCGCTGAACATCGCGATCCACACCACGCGCATCACCGATCGCGTCGATCAGTCGCCGGCACGCCGCGAGCTCACCGCGCCCCTCGTTGCAAATGGCCGCGTAGATCGCCGCGGCCTTCGCGTAGTCGCGTGGCACGCCTTGCCCGCGCTCGGCGGCCTGCGCACGCTCGAGCCACGACGTCTGCGCACGCGCCTCGATCGACGGTGCCGGCTTCGCGCCGCACGCCGCGAGGACGAGGATCCACGCCCTCATACGCATGCCCTTGATCGCTCCCGAACTAGTCACGATACCGCCATCACCATGGACTGACTCTAACCTCGTTACGGTTCGACGCGTGCGCTTCGCGGGATCCCGTCATGCCGCGCGCGTCCCCGTGCGAGCAGTCGTTTTCGAGACGAGGTCTAGCCTAGTCGGGCAGCCGCACGGCGCGCGCGGGCGGCAGGTCGTCGCCGCGGACGTGTGCGCTGGGATGCAGCGACATCAGGTCGTCGACGAGCTGGACGTTGCTCGTCGCGACGACGGTGTAGCCGTCGCCGATCTCGAACTCGAGGCCTGGGTGGTGACCGCGCGCCCGCGTCCGCGCGACCTGCGCGCGCTCGGCGGCGCGCCAGATCGCCGCAGCGGCGACGAACGCCAGGCCGATCACCGTCGCGAGCCCGACGCCGCCCCACATCAGGCCGAGCACGATCACGAGCCCGCCGATCAGCGCGAGCACGCCTTGCATGATCTTCTCGACCGATCCGCCGCCGAGCGCGTGATGCGTGCACGCCGAGCACACCGGGACCGAGAACATCGGTGCGTCGGGGTTGCGGTATGGCTCGCGAAGCCCGCCGGCATCGCCGCTGCAACACACGCAACGCGTGCCCGCGCGCAGCGCGGCATACGCCGGACGATCATGTGCGAGCCGCAGCTTGTGCACGCTACTGCACCTCGACCGCGCCTGCGGTGCACGGATCGGTGCGCGAGTTGCCGCGCTGGTCGGTCGGCGGGCAGCCGCTGCCGATCCCGATCGCCGGGCTTCCCGAGGCGGGCAGCATCGTCGCGGTCGTGCCGCCGTTGTCGCCGAGCGCGCCGAGCATCGGATCGGCGACGAGCGGTGACGCCGTGCACGGCGAGCCGCTCGGCCACTGCAGATTTCCGATCGTGCCGGCGAGCGGCGGCGCCTCGCAGCTCGGATCGTACTGCGCGGTGTTGTTCGCGATGATCGTGTTCTGGAGCGTGAGCCCATCCGAGAAGATCGCGCCCGCGACCTGACCCGACGCGGTTGCCTTGTTGTTCGCGATCGTGCAGTTCAGCATCGTGCCGGTCGGCGAGTTCGCGAGCCAGACGCCGCCGCCGTTGCTCGCGGTCGCCGTGTTGTTCGCGATCGTGACGTTCGTGAGGTTCGCCGGACCCGCGCTGGACGTCGAGTCGATCCAGATGCCGCCGCAGTACGCGCCCGAGTTGTTCGAGATCGTGCTGTTCGTGAGGTCGATCGCGAGGCCCTCGAGGTAGAGGCCGCCGGCGTTGCCGGTGGTACCGGCGGTCACCTGGTTGCTGTCGACGGTCGAGCGATCCATCGCGAACGTGCCGGTGTGATCGTTCGACACCCGGAAGAACGCGCCGCCGATCGCGCCGGCCATGTTGTTCGAGATCGTCACCCCGCACAGCGATGTCATCTCGTGCGAGCCATCCATGTACAGGGCGCCGCCGCAGCCGCCGTCGCCGGGATTGCCGCCGGTGCCGGTCGCGCTGTTGCCGGTGAACGTGCTGTTGATGACGGTGAGGCTGCCTTCCAGGCTGCCGACCGCGCCGCCGTCGCTCGCCGAGTTGTTCGTGAACGTGGTGCCGGAGATCGTCGTGTCGCCGCCGCCGAAGCCGTAGATCGCCCCGCCGGCGAGGTCCTGGCCGGTCGCGCCGGCGTGGTTGCTGTCGAACGTCGAGTCGATCACCGTCAGGCTGCCGCCGTTGCGATAGATCGCGCCGCCGCCGCGCGCGGTGTCGTCGCCGTTCGCGGGCCCGAGGCCGTTCTTGAACGCGAGGCGCTGCACGGTCAGGCGCGGCGTCGCGTTGTTGTAGTTCGCGTTCAGATACAGGATTCGCGTCGCGCCGCCGCCGTCGAGCGTGACCGTGCCGCCGCCGTCGAGCACGGTCTCCGCCGTGAAGTTGACCGTCTGCGTGATCGCGATCGTGACCGGCGCGCTGCCGCAGTCGAACACGATCGTGCCGCCCGCGGTCGCCGCGGTCTGGAGCGCGGCGTTCGTGCAGCTGCCTGCCGTGCCGTCGCCGACCGTCGCGGTCGGGCTCGACGTGTCGACGAGGCTCGGCGCCGTGCACACTGCTTCGGGCACGCCGCCGTCGCCGCCGCCACCACCGCCGCCACCGCCGCCACCGCCGCCACCACCACCGCCTTTACCGGAGCTTCCGCACGCGACGAGACCTGCCGCCAGCACGACGGCCCTCCACGTAGACACCATGGCCCATCTTCTCACGGGGTGAGCGTCAACACGGAGACGAAGTACGCGCCGGCCTGATCGGGGGGAATGTCGGTGCTGGCCCAGCCCGCGGGCGGCGCCTGAAACGGCGGGAAGCCGGGCGGCGCGGGGTGGCTCGAGTCGGCGTTCGAGCCATAGAACACGACCGCGGGATCTGACAGGCGCGGCTCGTCGGGATCCCAGAACACGGCGGAGGTGACGAGCGTGTCGCGCTGCACGGCGAACGTCATTCCATCCGACATCACCTGCGTCGTCGTGCCGAGCATGCCCGCCGTCACGTGATGGACGATCACGCCGTTCCAGCTGCCGTGCGCCGGCACCGCGATCGCCGTGCCGGTTCTCGCGATGCTCGGGCCCGTCGGCTCGCCGCCGGCATCGGCGGCAAACAACTCCGCGGCGCCGAGCCCGCCGTCGCTCGCGATGCCGCCCTGGAGGTCGTCGATCGTGGCGACGTCGTCGGTGTCGTGCATCGCCGATTCGAGCGTCTGGCGTGCGACGCCGATCGTGCTCGACACGAACGCGCGATACGTACGATCGTGATCGCTCGGGTTCGAGAGCGCGATCGGCACCGCGACGTCGCCGCCGCTCGCCGACACGGTCTGCACCGACGAGTCGGGCGTGACCGAAGCGGTCGGGCACAGCGACAGCAGCTGCAGCTCGTCGAATCGCGCGGTCACCGGGCCGGTCGCGATGTCGCCTTGGACCACGGCCTGGAACTGCCGCATCGCCGGGATCATCTGCAGATCCTCGACGATCGCGCGCGTCGCGTAGAAGTGATAGTTGCCGCGCGAGTGATCGAACGCCGCCGCCGACATCACGACGCGCAGCCACCGATCGGCGCCGGACGGATCGAAGCGGATCGGCCCGTAGCCGTGCATCTGCGAGTCGGTGAGGTCGGCACCCGAGTTCGGCCCGACCCACGGATCGCCGGGCTTCCAGTGATACGTGTAGATCGAGAACGTCTGGTCGGTGCTCGACAGCAGGCCGCTCCCCGAAGGGATCTGGATCCAGTACGCCAGCGCGTTCGCGAGCGTGGCGTCGTAGGTCGCCGAGCCGTTCAGGTACTGCGGCCGCACGTTGCCCTGGAAGAACCACGAGGTGTCGGTCGCGAACGAGAACTCGGCGGCGTTCGCGGTGCCGTTCGCGCCGGGCACGACCGTGCCGCGCGCGACGTCGGAGTCGCGGAAGCCTTCGGTCGCGCCGCTCTCCGACGACGGGATCGCGCCCGACTCGAAGTCGGCGAGCGGCACGGCCGCGGCTGCGGTGCAGATCGGCGCGGCATCGACCTGCGTGCCCGGCGCATCGCCGTGGTCCGCCGGTTTGCCACCGCTCCCGCAGGCCGTGACGACCGCGAGCGCGAGCCCACGAGTTCGCATCGCGCGATCGTACCGTAGGCCGCGAGCTGAAGGCGTGCCGACGCGCGGGCGTGTCGTCTCAGGGCGCCCCGCAGACCTGCATCTGCGCGCCGTCGGAGATCGCCGTGGTCACGCAGCCCTGCGCGTACGTGACCGCGAGCTGGTCGGCGCCGACCAGATCGATCGAGCCGGTGGCTGGGCTGGTGTCGGCGAGCGAGCCCGACACCTGCGCGCCGCCGCCGACCATCGGATCGATCAGCTCGAGCCCGCTGCCGCCGAGATCGCACGACTTGCTCGACAGGTTGCAGTGGATGCTGAGGAGCGAGCGCACGGTCACGCCGAACGAGTCGACGGTGAGGTCGGCGCTGTACGTCGCGGCCTCGAGGTTGACGTGGAACTCGCCGTCGTAGCTCGCGCTCGTCGTGCTCCCCGCCGTGAACGCGAGTTGATCGAACTCGAAGACCTGATCGTTCGCCGGATTCGACGTGGTCTCGAAGGCGCCGGTGTTGGTCAGCACCGCGCTGCCCGAGACCATCATGCCGGCCGCGGTCGTACAGCCGCCGGTGATCGTCACGACGTCGCCCGAGGTGGCGACGCTCGGACACGTCGTGTCCTGCTGGTCCATGACCTGCGTCTCCGCGTCGAACATGTCGGTGCCGCCGGCCGCGTTGACGAGGCGGTCGATCGTGGCCTGCGGCAGCGGTGCGAACTCGAGGGTGGGCTTGATGTCGGATGCGGAGCTACCCCCACACCCGACCAGCAAAGCAATGAAGGCTGCGTGTTTCATGGCCGAGCTGGCAGAGCAGGGCGCGTGCCGGTGGCCAACCGACGAGAATGCGCGTGCCGCCGTGACCGTCGGTTCACGACCGGGCGCTGCTTGCCACGAACGTGCGCCACGCAACCGGCCGTGGGCAGCGCGGTGTCGCACCCTTCACCTCGCACTGGGCGCGACACCGGCTTGCCGCTCGCCGTGTGCACACGTCGAGGAGGCGCGCACGATCCGCGGTCCGCAAACCTCCGGATCTGCGCCGGTGCGCGCTGGTGCGACGCTTGCTGTAGCGAGCGCTGACACCATGACCAAGCCGACAACTCTCGTCGCCATCCTCGCCATCGGTTGCGCCGGCAAGCACGGCGCGCACGACCAGCCCGATGCGAGCAGCGACGCGAGCAGCGACGGAAGCGCCGCCGTGGGCGACGGGCTCTCGCGATGCGACACCAGCACGGCGCCTCGTGCGCTGCTCGTCGCGATCAGCGCGGTCGACACCGTGCAGCTGTTCTCGCTCGGCGCGGGCATGCTGACCGACACCGGCGTGAAGATCACGGGCATCGACAAGCCCGCCCAGATCGTGATGCGCGACGACGGTGCCGAGGCGCTCGTCATCTATGGCGGCTGGGGGACGCCGTTCGGAGTCGCCGCGATCGCGCTGGCGCTCGATGGATCGTCCGCGCAGCTCGAGCAAACCTTGCTGATCGGAACCGACAGCACGCCGATCTCGATCACGTACGTCGATCGCGATCACGCGGTGATCGCGCTCACCGCGGCGAACGACGAAGTCGTCGGCATCACGCGCGGCTCGTCGGGATGGGTTGCCGGTCCGCGCGTGCCCGCGCCGGCCGAGTACCCGCTCGCCGTGCGGGCGCGGCCGGGCACCAGCGACGTGTTGTTCTCGCGCTCGGAGGTCGGCGTCGATCCGACGCTCGACATCTATCGCCTGCGCGAGACGCCGAGCGCCACGTGGCAGAGCGCGGGCTCGCACGCGTCGGTGGGGCCGACTCCGATCGCGATGGCGCTGCACGCGTCCGGCCGCGCGCTGTACGTCCCGACCAGCGATCCGACGAATCAGCCGTCGCCCGCGAACCTCGACGCCCCCGGCCAGCTGCATGCCGTCCAGATCAGCGACGACGGCTTCGCGCTCGCCGGCGTCGTCGAGCTGCCGCGCATCGCGTCGCTGATCGCCGCCGATCCGCAGGGCCGGTTCACGGTGAGCGAGGGCAACGTGTACACGCTCGACGACCACGGCGATCCGGACGTCGTCGCATACACGTGGCAGACCGTGCGCACGAACGCCGATGGCTCGCTCGGCGACGCCGCGCCGGAGTCACAGCCGGCCGCTGGCCTCCTGTTCGACGACCTCGCGATCGACGCGACCGGTCACCTGGTCGCCGCGCGCGAGATGGAAGAGGGCACCGTGCCGGCGAGCCAGCAATATCCACTCGAGCTGTGGGCGCAACCCGTCTGGGGCGGCTGGCAGCTGTGCGCCACGGCCTATCTCGCCGGCGGTGCGCACGTCGCGATCGCACCGTGAGCCCGGCGGCACGCGCGGGGCCGATCGTGCCCGGAGTCGCGGCGCCTTTCTGATACGCTGCGAGAGTGGGGCGAATCCAGCTTGGATGGCTGATCCTGGGTGCGTGTGGCGGCGGCGCGAACGGCATGAAGCCGCACGTCGACGCGAGCGCGCCCGATCCCGACGGCTTCGTCGTCGTGCCGCCGGGGACGAACGGCAACCCGGACGGGCACTGCGCGTTACCGCCCGGCGCGCTCGCCGAGGACGTGTCGATGCCGACGACCGTGGTCGGCACCGGCACGCCGGCGAGCTGCACCGCAGACGAGGTCGTCGCCGCCGTTCATGCGGGCGGCGTCGTCACGTTCGACTGCGGGACCGCTCCGCTGACGATCGTCGTCCCCGAGATCGACATCTTCAACGACGGCGGCAAGGGCGATGGCAGCGTGACGATCGACGGCGGGGGGCTCATCACGCTCAGCGGCGGCGGCGCGAATCGCATCCTGTACCAGAACACCTGCGATCAGAACCTGCACTACACGACGCCGCACTGCCAGGATCAGCCGGCGCCGCACCTCGTCGTCCAGAACATCGGCTTCACGGCCGGCAGCGCGAACGCGACCAGCAGCGTGCTGGGCGGCGGCGCGATGTACGTCGGCGGCGGCACGTTCAAGGCGTACAACGTGCGCTTCGATCACAGCACGCAGCCGAACCTCGAGCAGGACTACGCGGGCGGCGCGATCTACACGTTCAACCAGGCGACGCAGCCGGTCTACATCGTCAGCAGCACGTTCGACACCAACTCGGGCTGCAGCGGCGGCGCGCTCGGCAGCATCGGCACGTCGTACTCGATCTTGAACAGCGTGTTCTCGAACAACATGACGCTCGGCAACGGCGAGAACCCGGCGAAACCGGGCACGCCCGGCGGCGGCCTCGGCGGTGCGATCTACAACGACGGCAACAGCTACACGCTCTCGATCTGCGGCACGAGCTTCACGACCAACACCGCCGCCGAGCTCGGCTCGGGCACGATCTTTCAGGTGGTCGACGATCTGAACGGTCAGCTCGTGATCGATCAGTCCGCGTTCACCGGCAACAGCAACACCGGCAGCGTGCAGTCGGCGTCGCACCCGAGCATCTACGTCGAAGCGATGGACAAGCAGGGCAACGCCGGTGTGACGATCACCGCGACGACGTTTCACTAGCGCGCGGCGCGTCGGCCTCGCACGATCTACAAGCTCTGGTGTCGGCGCCGCCGACGCCGCTGGCCTGGATCGTCGGTATTGGAGGATTTCCCTCGGTGGGTGGGAAGATCTCCATGCTCGTCAGCGACGGGCCGCCGGATCGACGCCAACCAAGGCACTTGTCGCACGGCATGGGACTTGCCTCGGTCTGACCCGAGGTCAGCATGCGATTCGATCCGATCCGACGATCCGCGGCTCGTCGTCTCCCTGTTCGCACCGCATCGCGCATCGCGTGGCTCGCGCTCGCCGCGGTCGCCGCGTGCGCCGAACAACCGTTGAGCACCGACGGTCCGACCGAGTACTGCTACGCCCACGACGGTTCGCTCACCGGCACCGCTTCGTACGTGCGGCAGGACGCGATGGGGGCGACGCCCGGGGTCGTGGCGGCGACGTTCACTCTCACCGTTGCAAGCGACTGCACGCCGAGCGGCGCGGTCGGAAGCGCGTGCTCGCTCGCGCTGTCGACGGAAGCGGAAGTCGAAGACGACTCCGGCACCGACACGAACGATACGTTCGCGCTCTCGGCACCCGCGTGCACGCTGCCGATTGCCGGCGATGTCGCGCAGCTCGTGGCGGTCTCCGGTCTGCTGACGGTTGCCTCGCAGTTCGGGCCAGTGTCCGATGCGCCGCTGCAGTCGGCGCAGCTCGAGTTGTCGGGCCAGACGCAGGACGCGCCGCCGGTCGTGTTTCGCTGGGACTTCGCGGGGACGCAGTGAGTCCGCTCGGGACGCGCGCAGAGCACCGCGTCACGGAAAAATTCCGCGTGTCGGTGGGAGGTTTTCCGCGTGAGGACGAGACACCCGCGACCTGGGAAAAACCTCGTTATGGGAACGTGAAGCGAGCCGCGCATACACGACCGCTCGCGCGGTTGGCGTCGGCGTCGCGCTTGCAGTCGGTTGGTCGCATGCAAAACGTCATCGCGATCTGGCGCCTCGCGGTCCTCGTCCTGGTCGGCGGTTGCGCAATTGGTGCACCGCCGGGCTTCTCGACCGGAAACACGTGGACGTTCCCGCTCGTCGATCCGCTCGCCGACGGCCGCCTGGTCGTGCCGGTCACCATCCACGGCCACGGGCCGTACCTGTTCGAGATCGATCGCGATGCGCGAACGGTGATCGATCCACACGTCGCCGCCGATCTCGGCTTGCCGGTGTCCGGAACGCGGCTCGACGACTATCACGACACGACGCACCCCGGCCTCGAGATGGAGGTGACCGACATCGAGGTCGGCGACCTGACGCTCAGCTACGCGGTCGTCGCCGGCGTGCTCGCGCCGAACCGCTTCGACGACGACGGCCGCCGCATCTACGGCATCCTCGGCCGCGAGGTGCTCGCCGACTCGGCCGTGTTCGGGTTCGATCGCGATCGCGGCATCGCCTGGATCCAGAGCGAGAATGCGTTCCAGCCGCCGGCCGGCGCGACCGCGCTATCGTTATCGAACACGTCGAGCAGCGGCACGAAGGTGTACTGGCAGCCGGTGATCGAGGGGGTCGAGGTCGGCGGCGTGGCGGTCGACATGCACCCGACGTTCGCGGCGGTGCCGAGCGAGCTCGATCGCGACAAGTGGCACGCCGCGAGCCTCGCACCGCTCGACTGGGGGCTCGATCTCGTCGATCCCAGCGGCACGGCGCGGCACGTCGATCAGCTCGGCGTCGCGGATCGTGTCGACGTCACCGATACCAGCGTGATGCGCGAGCACGTCGCCTTCGCCCCGTACGGCGACCAGCGGTTTCCGTTCTATCACCTCGACGGCACGCTCGGCCTGGACTTCTTCCGCCCGTACTCGGTCGCGGCGGACTGGCACCACGGCAAGCTCTACTTGAAGCCGCGCGACGGCGCCGACGCCGACGCGAAGCTGCGGTTCGCGCGCTGGGGCGACGATCTCGCCACGTGTCTGCCCGACTGCGCGCACATCGAGCTGCTGCCGCCGCGCGACGATCGGCCCGCACAGCCGATCCTCGAGGTTCACACCGACCCCAGCGTCACCGGCGACCTCGAGCTCGTCGTCCGCGCGACGACCAAGTCAGGCAAGCCGCTGCCCATCCTCGAGATCAACCTGCCGCACGGCGTGCACGGCCTCGCGTCGCGGCTCGAGTCCCGCTATCTGGGCGCACAGGTCGCGGTCGTCGATGCGAGCCCGTTTCCGCGGTTCTGCCCCGAGTCGTACACCGGTGGCGGCTGCATCATGCGGCAGGCCGCGCAGGTGCCGTGACGGGCGCTTCACGGTGCTCGGCGGAACGCGAGGACGCGGCGACGATGGCATCGCGCGAGCTGCCGCCGCGAGACGATCGAGAGAGGCGAACTCTGGGTTAGTAGTGCCAGCTGACCGACGCCGTCGCTCCGCCCGGCACCGGGGTCGCTTCGACGCTGGGCAGGATGTGCTCGGCCTTGCTGTTGATGAACACCATCACGATCCCGCCGATCGCCACCGCGCCGCCGCCGATCATGAGACCGAGGCCGATGTCGCCTTCGAGCTGGGCGTGGTGGAGGTCGGTCTTCAGTGTGGGCTGATCCGAGAGGTCGGCTTTGCAACCGTTCGCACACACGCGTGCCACGTCGGCCTCGAACTGGTTCATGCCATGGCGGCCGAGCAGGTACGACACGGTGCCACCGGTCGCGATCGCGGCACCCGATGCCGCGATCGTGTACGGGATCCATCGCGGATAGCGATACTTGAGGACCATCGCGCTCTCGATCGGCACCAGCGACAGCTTCTCTTCGTGGACCTTGCCTCCGATCACGACGGCCTGGCGCGTGACGGTGAGGTAGCCCTGCTTCTCGATGACGAGCACGTGCTCGCCCGCGAGCAGGCGCTGCTTGCGCGAACCGCCGCACACGAACCACGGCTTGCCGTCGAGCTGCACGTGCGCACCTGCGAGCTCGCACGTCGCGGCGAGCTCGCCGACGCGGCCACCGACGAGCTTCTCGTAGTCGACGGCCTGCTTGTACAGCTCCGGCGTGAACGGCTGCTCGCCGAAGCGCAAGGCGTGCTCGAGCTCGTCGGCGGCTTCGATCAGCCGATCCAAGCGGATCAACGTGACCGCCATGTTGAAGCGGATCATCGGATGATCCCACAGCGCGATCGCAGCCTGATACTTCGCGAGTGCCTCCGCATGGGAGTCGCGCCCGAACAGCTCGTTGCCCTCGGCGAACAACGCGTTGGCCTTGGCCTGGCTGTCCTCCGGGACGCCGGCGGCCCACGGCACGTTCGGCTGCTCGACGCGGGGCTTGTCGGCGACCTGCGGCTGGGGCTTCTGCGCCGGCGGCTTCTTCGGCTTGTCCGCGCGCGCGTCTCCCAGCGCGGTGACGACGAGCAGCGCGGCCATGGCGATGCGCATCATTTCAGCCCTCCCTCGCCCGATCCGACGCTGGCCGGTCCGGATCGGAGGTCGCTGTTGTAGATCTGCTTCTTCGCCTGCTCGGCGCGCACGCGCTGGGCGTGCTCGCGCGCGGCCATCGCCTCGGCGGCGGCCTTCGCCGCCGTGGCCTCTGCCGTTGCCTTCTTCGCGACGTCCGCCGCGACCTCGGCACGCCGCTGTTGCTCCTGCGCGGCCGCGAGCGCGCGCTGCAGCTCGCGATTCTTCTTCGCGAGCTCGTCCTTGGTCATCGTCTCGGCTGCGGTCGCCTGATCGGCGAGCTTCTGCGCCTGCTGGCGCCGCTGTTCGGCGACCTCCTGTTGCTGCTGAGCGCGCTCGCGCTCGGCTTGCGCGGCTTGCACCGCGGCGAGCTGGTCCTTGATCTGCTGCTCGGCCTGGCGGGCACGTGCGGCTTCTTTCTCGGCAGCAGCGGCCTGCTCGGTCGCGTGCTGCTCGGCGGCCGCGATCCGCACGACCGCGACGGCGCCTCCGGCGATCACCGCGCCGAGCGCGACGAAGATCACGGCGACCACGGTCACCCTGCGGCGGCGCGCGCGATTGGCCGCGCGGCGCACGGCGTCCAGAAACGCGCGTTCGGTCTCCGAAAGTTCCAGTACGTGCCGGCGCTGAGTGGCGAGCGCCTCGAGCGCGGGCGCGCCCCGCCACAACAGGTCGCGCGATCGGCCGCGCGCCGCCCACTGGCGCGCGGCCTGGCGGAGCTCCTGGACGAACCCACGCACGGCCTGGCTGTCCTCGAGCCAGCGCGCGAGCATCGGCCACTCGGTGATCAGCATCTCGTGCACGATCTCGACGGTCGCGCCCTGATCGGGATCGCTGTAGACGTGGACGAGGCGCGCGCGCACGAGCTGGTCGAGGATGTGCTCGACCTCGCTCCGATCACGCCGCGCGAGGCCGAGCAGCTCTTCGTGATCGACGACCGCGCGCGTGCCTTCCGGCGTCACCAGCCGGGTGAGGATCGCCCGTAGCAGCACCTGCTGCTGTGGCGGCACCGCCGCGGCGATCTGATCGGCGTGCTGGGCGAACGCCCCGCCGACGCCACCCATCTGGTTGTAGGCGGCGACCGTCAGCTGCCGGCGCCGGCGATCGCGCGCCTCCCACAGCCGTGCCGCTGCGAACGACAGCAGAGGCAACGCGCCCTTGCTGCTCGCGACCTGGAGCATGTCATCGAGAATCCACGGGTCCTCGAACGAGTAGCCGGCGAGCTCGGCCGGTCTCACGAGGGCCTCCCTCAGGTTCTCGTGATCGGGCGCAGACAGGAAGTACAGACCGCGCGAGAGCTCGGCGAGGAACTGTTTGTGACCGGCGAGCCTGTCCAGGAAGTCGGCTCGCATCGAGAGTACGACGCGCACCGGCGAGGACGGATCGTCGGCAGCCGCGAGCAACGCGGCGAGAAACGTGCGGCGCTGGTCGTCCTGGTCGCACAGCGTGAACAGCTCCTCGAGCTGATCGACGACGACCACGACGCGGCGCTCGGTTCGCGCGGCCTGGCGGCGCAGCAGATCGCCGAACAGGCCGGGCGCGTCGACGATCTGCGCGGCCAGCGCAGCCGGATCGAGCGTGGCGTCGTCGAGCACGCTCGCGAGACGCGGGAGCGGAGCGCGGCCGGGCCGGATCACGCGAACATCCCAGGCTCCGCCGCTCGCGCGCACCGCAGGCACGAGGCCGGCATGCACGAACGACGACTTGCCGACACCCGACGGGCCCACGACGGCGAGCAGCGGCCAGGTCTCGAGCTGGCGCACGGCTGTCCGGATCTCGCTGGACCGCCCGAAGAAGTAGCGCGCGTCGTCTTCACCGAACGCGGCGAGCCCGCGGTACGGCAACTCGTCCTCGCCGACCGACGCCGAGCGAGGCGCGAGGAACGCCTGCAGATCGGCCAGCAGCTCGCCGGCCGACTGGTAGCGGCCCGCCTTGTGCTTGTCGAGACAGTGGTCGACGATCGCGACGATCTCGGGCGGGATGTGCGCGCCACGCGTCCCCAGGCTCGGCAGCGGCGTCGCGAGATCGGTCATGCGCGCGCGCAGCTTCTCGGGCTGCATCGTGCCCGCGGGATGCACGCCCGCGAGCGCGCGCCAGAAGATGATCCCGACCGCCCAGATGTCCGACAGGTGATCGACCTCGCCGATGCCCCATTGCTCGGGAGACATGTACGGCATCGTGCCGACGAGCGAGTTCGATCCCGTGAACGTCACCGACGAGTCTTCGAGGTCGAGGTCTTCGGGCGACAGCATGATCGGCGCCGCCTGCACCGCGTCGTTGCGCTCGAGCACGCGCGCGACGCCGAAGTCGAGCACCTTCACCTGACCGCGATCGGTGACGAAGATGTTGGACGGCTTCAAGTCGCGATGAATGATGCCGTGCTCGTGCGCGCGCTCGAGCGCGCGCGCCACCGGCACCATCAGCTCGACCAGCTGGCGCGCACCGGGCTTGCTGTCGAGCACCTCGGACAGCGTCTTGCCCTCGAGGTATTCGAGCACCATGTACGGCAGACCATCGTGCTCGCCGACCTCGAAGATCGTGACGATGTTCTCGTGCGTGCAGCGTGCCGTCGCGCGTGCTTCGACGAGGAAGCGCTGCACGAACGTCGGATCGTCGCGCAGCAGGAACTTGATCGCGACCTTGCGGCCGAGCTTGGTGTCGCGGGCGAGAAAGACCTGCCCCATGCCGCCGCGCGCGAGCTCGCGGATGAGCTCGAAGCGATCGATCACCCCGCTGCCGGAGAAGTCGAGCGGCTTGCGCGTCTCGGATCGACGGCCCGGATCCGATCGCGGATCGCGCTTCGCGAACACCTGGCTCGCGCTGGAGCCGCTGGCACGCGCGCTCGGCCTCGCGCGAGTCGGCGCATCGGGCGCGACGCGGGCGACGGTAGGACCGTCGTCCTCCTTGGCTCCGGCCATCATCTCTATGGTACCGCACTCGCTTGCCTACATGCGATGCAGCTGTACGAGCAGGCCGGTACACGAGTCGGCGAGCCGGAGCGTGGTCGCGTCGACGACCACCACTCCGGTCAGGCACGAGGTCGCGTTCGCCGGGAACGTATCGCGCGGCGGCGCGCCGTAGATGGTCAGCACCGATCCCATGCCGTCGACGACTCCGTTGTCGTCGGCGGCGAGCAGGCGCACCGCCGACATCGACGACACGATCACGTTACCGAGCTGATCGCAGGCGATGCCGAGCGGCGTGTCGACCGGGAACGTCACGGCGGGCTTGCCTTCGCCGGCCGATGACACCGAGCCGTCCCCGAGCACCGTGGACATCGTCGAGGACGCGGCCGAGACTTTCCGGACGCGTTCGTTGCCGGTGTCGGCGATGAACATGTCGCCGTTCGCGCAGCGCGTGACCGCCGTCGGTCGATACAGCGCGGCGGCGAGCGCGGGCTGGCCGTCGCCGAAGTCGCCTGGCAAGGTCGCGATTCCGGCGACCGTGCTGATCGTCATCGCCGACAGATCGAGCGCGCGGATCGCGTGGTTCTGGGAGTCGGCGATGTAGAGCACGTGCGCGGTCGTGTCGAGGAAGAGCCCCGCCGGTGCGTCGAGCTTCGCCGTCGCGGCCGCACCATCGGCGTAACCGGCGGTGCCGGCCGTGTTCGCGAGCGGCGCGATCGTCCAAGTGCTCGCGTTCGCCGGATCGACGATCGTCACGACATCGATCCGGTTGTTCGACGTCTCGGACAGGTAGACGAGGTTGCGCGCGGCATCGAACGCGACGCCGCCCACCGAGCCGAACGTCGTGTCGCGAAAGCGCGCGAGGGAGCCGGTCGGTGTGGTCTGCAGGTAGCGACCCGCGACCACCTCGACGTCGGCACCGTCGCGCACGAGCTGCAACGTGCCGCTCGAGCCGCCGGCGACGAACGTGAGCCCGGTGCCGAGCGCGAGCTGCTGGCCGTCGGCGAGGTGACCGTTCGCCACCGGGCCCATGCCGTCGGGCTCGACCTGGCCGGCGACGGTGACGATCGTCCCTTGCGGATCGATCTCGCGCACCGCCTCGTTGTTTGCATCCGCGATCGCGATCTTGCCGGCGGCGTCGCTCGCGACGTCGAGCGGAGATTGCAGCGACGCGCTCGTGGCCGGGCCGCCGTCGCCGGACAGCGCGGCGGCGCCCGTGCCGGCGATCGTCGTGATCGTCCCGCCCGCATCGATGCGGCGGATCGCGTTGTTGTTGGCGTCGGCGATCAGGATCCGGCCTTGCGCATCGACCTTGACGTTGCTGGGCCCGTTCAGCGTGGCCGCGGTGGCGGCCGCGCCATCGCCGGAATAGCCGGCAGCGCCGGTACCGGCGATCGTCGTGATCACGCCGGTCGTGTCGATCCGGCGGATCCTGTGGTTGTTGGTATCCGCGATCAGGATGCGTCCCGTCGCGTCGACGGCGACCCCCGACGGGCCGTTGAGCGCGGCGGAGGTCGCGGCGGCGCCGTCGCCGGAGTAGCCGGCTGCACCTGAACCTGCAATCGTCGTGATGTTGCCGCTGGTCGTGTCGATCCTTCGCACGCGAGCGTTGTAATAGTCGGCGAACAAGATGCGGCCCTGCGCGTCGATCGCGATCCCGTTCGGATAGTTGAGCATCGCGCTGGTCGCGGGGCCGCCGTCGCCCGAGTAACCCGCCGTGCCCGTGCCCGCGATCGTGGTGATCGTGCCGTTCGTGTCGACGCGGCGGAGGACGTTGTTTTCGTTGTCCGTGATGTAGAGCGCACCCTGCGCGTCGTACGCCATGCCGCCGACGTAACCGATCCCGGCCGCGGTGGCGGGGCCACCATCGCCGGTCGCCGAATACGAGCCGTCGCCCGCGATCGTGCTGAGCGTGCCGTCGGCGCCGATGCGGCGCACGCGTACGCTGTAGTCCTCGTAATAGAGGAGCCGGTCCTGGGAGTCGTAAACGACCGCGCTCGGGAAGTCGATCGCGTCGCCGTACCCGTACAGGCCGTCGCCCGGGACGTTGGTGCTGCCCACGATCGTCGAGATCGTGCCGTCGGTCGCGATCGCGCGCACGCGGCTGTTCGATTCGTCGACCAGGAGCACGCGTCCCTGGCCGTCGATCGCGACCGCGCTGGGAGCGTCGAGCACTGCCTGGACGGCCGGTCCGCCGTCGCCCCCGAACCCGGCGACTCCGGTGCCGGCGATCGTCGTGATGATGCCGGCGGTGTCGACCATGCGGATGCGATTGTTGAGGCTATCGGCGATCAGCACGCGATCCGACGCGTCGACGGCGACCGCATACGGATAGTAGAGCGCGGCACTGGTCGCCGGCCCGCCGTCACCGGAGTACGCGAACGCACCTGTGCCGGCGATCGTCGTGATGACGCCGGACGTGTCGATGCGGCGCACGACGCTGTTGCCGTAGTCGGCGAACACGAGCCGGCCTTCGTGGTCGTAATCGATGTCGCCCGGATAGTTCAGCTCGGCGCTGGTCGCCGGACCGCCGTCGCCCGTGTAGCCTCCGGTGCCATTGCCCGCGATGGTATCGATCGTGCCGTCCGCTTCGACCCGGCGCAGGCGACTGTTGCCGTAGTCGACGATGATGAGGCGCCCTTGCGGATCGAGGCCGAGGTTGTAGGGATAGGACAGCACGGCCTTCGTCGCAGGCCCGCCGTCGCCGCCGAAGCCGTTGGCGCCGGTCCCCGCGACCGTGTGCATCGTGCCGTCGACAGTCACCTCGCGGATGCGGTTGTTTCCTTCGTCGGCGATGTAGACGTTGCCGAGACCGTCGACCGCGACGTCGGTCG
>DATJXL010000304.1:0-4364 GCA_035500135.1 Kofleriaceae bacterium | reverse complement strand
GCTGGGTCGATGTCTGGCCGCTCGTACCTTCGCTCGTCGTGCTGCTCGCCGTCGACCGGCGCGGCATCGCGCGGATCGTCGCCGCGTACATGGGGGTCGGGCTCGTCGCCGAGTTCGCCGTCACGCTCGGCGGACAGCTCCTGCGCGGCACGCTGAACGCCGCGCCGATCATGAACCTCTACTGGATGCTCGTGAGCCTCGGGCTCGTCGTCTACGCGCCGCTGGTGCTCATCGTCGTGTCGGGATGGCGGCGCATCCGGGCGGTCATGCCGCTCGCGCTGGCCGGAACCGTCGCGTTCGGCTTCGCGCTGCTCGGGTTCGGCAGCGCGATGGTGCGCATCCTCGACGTGGAGCGCCTGCGCAGTGGATTGCTCGACGCCGGGGCGGTCGTCTCGATCGCGGCGACGTACTACGGATTGTTCCTGATCGCAAGCTTGCCCGTCGGTTGGGTGATCTGGCGCCTGCTGCGCCGTCTCGCCGGCGCGTTCGAGCGCAAGCGCTTCAGCGACGTGCAGCTCATCGTCGACTGCTGGTGGGCGATCGTTGCGGCCGAGCAGGCGACGCTGCTGTCGACGGAGCTCGGCTACGTTGCCGTGGCCGGCGCGCTGGCCGCGTTCGGCGCTTACCGGATCGTCGTCGCGGTCGCGCTGCGGATGATGCCCGTCCGCGACTCGGCCCCGAAGCGGCTGCTGCTGCTGCGCGTATTCGGATATCAGTCGCGCACCGAATCGCTGTTCGACAGGATTGCGCAAGCGTGGCGCTTCGATGGCCCGGTGCACCTCATCGCCGGCGCCGATCTCGCGAGTCGATCGGTGACGCCGGGCCTGATGCTGCGGTTTCTGAGCGGAACGCTCGACACGCAATACGTCGCGACCGACGACGACGTCGCGGCCAGGATCGGTGCGCTGGATGCCGATCCCGATCCCGACGGCCGCTTTCGCGTGAACGACGTCTATTGCCGCGAGGACATCTGGCGCGCCGCGCTCGTCGCGCTGCTCGCCGCGAGCGACCGCGTGCTGATGGACCTGCGCGGCTTCTCGACGCAAAACCAGGGATGCGTCTTCGAGCTCGAGCAGCTCCTGCTGCGGCTTCCGACCCAGGCGATCGTGCTCGTGATCGACGCGCAGACCGACGTGCGGCTTCTCGGCGCCACGCTCGCCGCGTCGTGGTCGCGCGCGCGAGAGAGCGGTCGCGCACGCGGCGACGGCACCCTCGCGTTGGTCAGGGTCGAGCGCACCCGCCCCGGCGATCTCCGGTACGTCGCGCAGCGGCTTCACGGCGTCGGCCGCGCACAGGAGCTGATCGCCGCCGAGGAGATTTGCGAAGGCGCCTAGCGCCGCTGTGCGGGCCGGTCATCGGTTGAGGTCGGATGGCTATCGCGCGCTGACGTAGGCGCGCCATCCGCCGTAAGCGGTGATCTCGCGCCTGCCCTCGCAGAGGAACGGCTCGCCGAGCACGCCCAGCACCACGGTCTTGTCGCGCAGCAGGACCTTGCCGATCGCAAGGCCAGGCGGCTCGCTGAGCAGCACCTGCGCGAGCCCGGCGAGCGGAACGTCCCAAAGCTCGAGGGCGATCCGCCCGCCTTGTCCGGGCGTTCGCAACATCGCGGGATGACGGTCGTCGATCGACCACAGCCGGTAGCACGCGTCGGTTGCGTCTTCGCGGACGAAGGTCGCGCCGACCGCAAGCAGGTTCGGGTTGAGCTCCAGGCCGCGCATCAGCGTGCCGTTGACGGCCAACAACGTCGTTTGTCTCGTCGTCATTTTCCTCCGTTCACTGCGCAGGTTGGCCGATCGGGGGCCTCGTCCACGCGGCGAACCCCGAGAGGATTCCGGTGAGGGCGTCCGCGCCCGAGGTGGCCCCCGCCGCCATCAGCTCGTCGAACGCGACGCGCGCGTCGTCCGCGTCGCGATCGGACCGCAGCGCGTCGAGCGCCCGCAGTACGCCCGCATTGAAATGGCCGCGCGATGCCAGGACCAGCCCGTGGGCGGAGATCGGGGTCGTTCGCGCGCATCGCGAGGCGAGGAAGCGTCGCACTCCGACGAGAAACGCCCGCCGCGCAGCGTCGCCCTGCACGAGGGCGCCCAACGCGGCGCACAGTCCGACGAGGTAGTCGTCTCCGGCGGGTGTCAATCCTTCACCCCATCCCACGAAGCGTTCGACGCGGGGGAGCGCATCGGCGACGTCGAGGCGCAGGCACGCGTGCTCGACACCCGCGATCTCGGCGCCGCCGCTGCGATCGAGCACGCTCGATCGCGCTCGCCGGGCTTCGGCCAGGCAAGCCCGCGCGAGGGCGATGCGCGCTGCGACATCGCGCCCGTCGAGCAGCGACGGCGGCTCGCACGCGCGCCATGTTCTCGCGCGGCCGAGCTCGAGCACGACCCGGCGCCCCACGACGCGACCGCCGCGACAGCGCAGCGCATCCCCCGGTGTGAATATGCTGCGCAAGTCGGCGGGGGCTTCTGCGCCGAGCACGAGCGTCGTGGGCCCGTCGGCGACCCCGGCCGCCGCCAGGGTAAGAAGCGAGCGGCCGCAGTCGATGTAGCAGGCGCGGGAGAAGACGCCCTGAACGACGCCGTCGAATCGCTTTCGCGGGACGCGATATCCGATGCGGGCCACGGCCCATGTGCGCGTCAGCGCGCCCGTGCTCGACACTCGACGCTCCTTCGTGACGACGTTGCGGAATCAGATGGCGCGCTGCCCGTCGCTCCCTTGCGGGCCGGCGGCGATCGTTCCACTATACCCTTGTGCGTCAGTGCGACGATCTGCAAACCTCTCCTATACCCGGGGCAACGTCGATGACTTCCAAAGGACTGGCTGTCGTGGCCATCGGCGGCAACGCGCTGATTCGCGATCCGCGCCACGAGTCGATACGCGACCAGTACGAGATGGTGCAGGCACTCGCGGCGGACATCGCCGTCATGATCGACGACGGGTGGAGCGTGGTGGTCACCCACGGCAACGGGCCGCAGGTCGGCTATATCCTGCGGCGCTCCGAGCTCGCGATCGCCGAGGTGCCGCCGGTGCCGATGGACTATGCGGGAGCCGACATCCAGGGCGCCGTCGGGTACATGTTCGCGAACGCGCTCGGCAACGAGTTCCGCAGGCGCGGGATCGACCGGCAGCCCGTTGCCGTCGTCACGCAGACGCTGGTCGATCGGGACGATCCCGCGTTCGCGGCGCCGACCAAGCCCATCGGGTCGCACATGGCCGAGGCGCACGCGAAGCAGCTGGCTGCGCGATACGGATGGACCGTGCGCGAGGATGCGGGCCGCGGCTGGCGGCGGGTCGTCGCGTCGCCGATCCCCCGCAAGATCGTGGAGATCGACGTCATCCATGAGCTTGCCCGAGCGGGACGCGTCGTGATCGCGTGCGGCGGCGGGGGCATCCCCGTGATCGAGGACGAGCGCGGCGACCGCCGCGGCGTGGAGGCCGTGATCGACAAGGACCTCGCCTCGAGCCTGCTGGCCCGAACGATGCGGGCGGACGCGCTCATCCTTCCGACCGGCATCGAGAAAGTGGCGCTCGACTTCAACAAGTCGACGCAGCGCTTCGTCGACCGTCTCACGCTGGCGGAGGCGAAGCGGCACTACGCGCAGGACCAGTTCGACAAGGGAAGCATGGGGCCGAAAGTCGCGGCGCTGATCGACTTCGTGGCCAGCGGCGGCAGCTTGGGCCTCATCACCAACGCCAAGAACGTGATGCGTGCGCTGCGCGGCGAGACTGGGACCCGTGTCGTGCAAGACTGAGCGTGGATCGCGTTCTAGCCGCGCCCGCTCCAGACGCCGATGAGGTCGGACGCCGCCGATCTGGCGGTCAAGGCTCGAGCAGTGCAGTACTTGCCGGCGTTGAAGATCAGGGGCTCGCCCTCACCGTAGGCGAGCTTGTGCACACGGCCGATGAAGAGAAGGTGATCGCCGCCCTCGATCATCTGGGCGAGCTCGCATTCGAACGTGGCCAGCACGCCATGCAGCACCGGCGACCCGCCGATACCGTGCTCGAAGGCCACGCCCTCGAACTTGTGCTCATGCCTGGCCGCGAAGCGATGCGAGAGGTCGGCCTGGTCCGCGCGTAGCACATTGATGGCGAAGTGGCCCGAGGCCGTGAAGCTCGCGACCGAGGGCGAGCCGTGATTGAGGCTCCACAGCACGAGGGCCGGGTCGAGCGAGAGCGCGGAAAACGAGTTGGCTGTCAGGCCTTCCAGCTTGCCCGTCGGCGCGCGCGTGGTGATGACGGTGACGCCGGTCGGAAAGCGCCCGAGCGCGTTGCGCAGCTGGCGGCCGTCGTGCTTCCCGTCGAGGAGCACGTGCTTCATGTCCATGGCATCGCGTGCGTCAGTCCAGTCGGTGCCAGCATATAGCAGC
>DATJXL010000303.1:0-4141 GCA_035500135.1 Kofleriaceae bacterium | reverse complement strand
CGCGCGTCGGAGGAGGCCGAGAGCTCGCGCGCGCGCAAGCTGGTCTCGCCGAGCACGACCGACCTGTCGCTGTACGACGAGGCGTCGATCCCCCGCCGGCGCTGGCCGCTCGTGGTCGGCGCGCTCGGCGTCGTGGTCGTCGTCGGCGGTGCGCTCGCGTTCGGGCTATCGCGCGGTGGTGACAAGCCCGCCGCGCCGGCGGCGCCCGAGGTCGCGTCGAACACGGTGGCCGCGCCACCGGCTCCGGTGCCGCCGAGCACGATCATCACGCCGGCTCCCGCGTCGACGCCTGCACCCGCGCCGGCACCTGCGCCCGCGCCGGTCGCGACGAAGACGACAACGAAGGAAACGCACGAAGCGCGGCCGACAACCACCGAGCATGTCGAGCACGCGCCGCACCACACGGCTCCCGCGTCGAGCGACGACGACGACACGGCTTCGCGCCGGCCGACCGGACTCGGCACGATGATGCCGACGCCCACGCCGCCTCCGCCCGTGCCGACGCCCACGCCTGCACCCAAACCGAGCGGTGAAGGTCCGCAGGATCCGTACGGCGGCGGCGGCGATGTCGCGACCGATCCGGGCGACAGCGCGTCGCCCGAGAAGAAGGCCGAGTTCTACGCGAACCTCGGGACGCAGCAGCTCGGCTCGGGCGATACCGCGGGCGCCGCGGCCAGCTTCGCGAAGGCGTCGCAGCTCGATCCGAAGAACGTCAACGCGGTGATCGGTATGGGCGACATCGCGCTGCGCCAGGGCCTGTTCGGCGACGCGATCGCGCACCTCAAGAAAGCCTCGAGGCTCGCGCCGAAGAGCAGCAAGGTGTACACGCTGCTCGGCGAGGCCTACTTGAACAGCGGCCAGAACTCGGTGGCGGCCGAGAACTTCAAGAAGGCGCTGCAGCTCGATCCCGACAACGCCCGCGCGCGCGAAGGCTACAACGACGCGTCGAGCCGCGTGCCGCCGCCCAGCGACGACGAGTAGTCGCGCGTCAGCGGCGCTTCTTGTTCGGGCGCGTGCGCTCCGCGGCGATGTCCTTGGTCGGCGCGGTCCAGGCGGACGGCGCTCCGTGATGAGCCACCCCGAGGCGGATGCGACGGCTCGACCACGAGATCTTGGGACGCTTGATGCCGAGGTGCATGGTCGAGCCTAGGCAGCCGCGATCCACATGCGCAAGTTTGTGAACGCCGGGAGAGATCTCTCCCGTGTGCCTCTGTGAGATGATGACGGCAATGTTCCACGTCTTCGTCGAAGGGGCGAAGGATGGATCGCCCGCCGGGCTCGATCGCCTCGCGAAGGCGATGGCCGCGCATTACGGCCTGCAACCTGCCGATCTGCTCGCGCGCCTCCAGAGCGGGCGGTTTCGCGCGAAGGGCAACTGCGACCGCGCGACCGCCGAGCAGTACGTGCGCGATCTCGAGCGGCTCGGCGCGCGCTGCACGATCGAGCCGGTGGCCGGCGCGCCCGCCCCGCCTGCTCGCGCGAGCACGCCGTCGCTGCAGCCGGCGACCAAGGCGCCCGCGCCGGCGCCCGTCGCCGCGAAGGCCGGGCCGGCGCAGTTCTCGAGCGGACTCTCGGCCGCGTTCTCGACCGACAGCGCGCAAGCCGATGTCGGCGCGTTCGCGAAGCTCGAATCGGGCGCGCTCTCGCTCGCATCGGTCGACGGCAGCGGCGGGACCGACGAGGCCGTCGCCGCCGAAGCATTCGCGCCGCCGCCCGCGGTCGCGGCCGCGCCTGCCAAGCCGGAGGCCAAGCCGGCGGCTGCCAAATCCGCGAAGCCGGCGCGCCCCAAGGACGAGCCACTCGATCTGTTCGTGCCACCGGATGCGGGCGGCGACTTCAAGGTCGAGCTCGCGGACGACGAGGTCGAGCGCTCGGCAAAGAAGCGCGCGAGCACGCCTCCGCCGAACGAGCCGGCGGCCGAGCCCGCGCCGGCGGTCGCGCGTACGCGTTCGCAGCTCTCGCTCGCGCCGGCAACCGATTCGGCCCCCGCAGCGCCGCGAGGCAATCCGCTCGGCGACGAGCGCGTCCGGCTCGTCGCCGGGGTCGTGCTCGCGATCTTGATCGGCTTCGTGCCGGCGCACTTCGTCGCCGCGGTGCGCGAGAAATCGGCGTACGCGGCGGTCGACCGCGAGGTCGAGACCGCGCAGAGCGACGCGCAGACGATGGACACCTACGACGCGCTCGACGCGCGCCGCGCCGAGCTGCTCGCCCGCAAGTACGACGAGCGCCGCAGCATCGCGATCACGGCGCTGCTGATCTGGGCGGCCGCGGGCGCAGGGATCGCGTACGTGTGGTTCAAGCGCGTCCCGTGGGATCGCGTTTCGAACGCCTGACAGACGCGGGCGCGCGCCGCGGGCCGTCGATGCGTCGTCGCGCTTCGAGCTTCACGGCCTCGTAACGCTACGGCTCTTCGCCTTCGTCGTCGTCGACCTCGTCGTCGGCTTCTTGTTTGGCCGCAGCTTTCGCCGCTGCGCGCGCCTTCCGCTTCTCGCGCAGCTGGC
Organism: Kofleriaceae bacterium; assembly: GCA_035500135.1. GTDB lineage: Bacteria > Myxococcota_A > Polyangia > Haliangiales > Haliangiaceae > JABFXX01. The sequence continues at coordinate 1,640 of DATJXL010000303.1, read as the reverse complement.
GGTCGTACTCGCGCTCCTTGGCGCGCAGGATCGCGTCCTTCGCCTCGCGGCGCTTGGTCACGCGCCACGCGAGAACGATCGACAGGTTGTAGAGAACGATCATCGGCGTCGCCATCATGATCTGCGAGACCACGTCCGGTGACGGCGTCAGGATCGCGCCGATGACGAACGCGAGCACGATGAACCAGCGGTTGAACTTCCACAGCCCGCGGTGCGTCACCAGGCCGACGAGCGCGAGGAAGTAGATGAGCAGCGGCAGCTCGAACACGGCGCCGAACGCGAGCATCATGTCGCGACTCAGATCCATGTAGTCGCGCATCGCGATCATCGGCTTCAGCTCTTCGGTCGCGTAGCTGAGCAGATAGCCGTAGAGGTTATCGAGCACGAAGTAGTAGCAAAACAGCGCGCCCGCCACGAAGAAGATCGCGGAGAAGCACGCGAACGCGATCGTGTAGCGGCGCTCGCGCTTGTAGAGGCCGGGCGCGATGAACCTCCACAGCTGGTAGAAGATGAACGGCGACGACAGGAAGATGCCGGCCCACATGCCGATCGACATCTGCACCCAGAACGGCTCGGTGAGCGTCGTGAACACTTGCGCGCACGCACCGAGCGACTTGTTGTGCTCCCACTGACCGCACATCGGATCGCGCAGCCACTCGTAGATGGCGTTCGAGCGCCACCAGCACACGAGGAACGCGGCCGCGAAGAAGATGGCCGCGTTGCGCACGCGATCGCGCAGCTCCGCGAGGTGCGCGAGAAACGGCATCCGGCCTTTCTCGAGCTCCTTCGGATCGTTATCGTCGTCGTCGTCGCTGTCGTCGTCGCGATCGGGCTGCTCGGCCTTGTCGTCGTCGACCTCGTCCTCGTCGTCGGAACCGCCCCGCTTCTTAGCCATGCTTCTGCTTCGGCTCGGCTGCGGCCGCCTCGGGCTCCGGCGCGGGCTCCGACTTCGCGATCGTACCGCTCGCGGGCTTGATCAGCGCGGCGAGCTCTTCGGGCTTGGTCTCGTCCTTGACGTCGGGGTTTGCCTCGCCGGCGGTCGCGGGCAACGTCACGGCCGGCTTGTCATCGGCGGGCGCGTCCGCGGGTTCGTCGTCGGGTGACTTCGCAGCTTCATCCGCCGGTTTCGGCAACGCGGCCGGCTTCTTCTTCTTGATCGGCGGCTTGCGGATCTGCGGCGTGCGATCGAACGCCGGCTCGTCGCGCAGCGCGCTCTTCAGGTCGCGGATCGCGCCACCGATGCGCTCGTCGTTCTCGATCTGCTGCTGCAGGATGCGCGACTGCTTCTTGATGTCGCGAATACCCTTGCTGATCTTCTTCGCGGCGTCGGGCAGCTTGTCCGGCCCCAGGAACAGGAGCGCGACTACCAAGATCACGATGATCTCGCTGCCGCCGATGCCGAACATGCGATGCCAGCATAGCACCCCCCGGCGGGATAGGATCGAACGGTGTGGCGAGGTGCCCTCGTTGTTACCGTCGCGGCAAGCGCATGCGGGCACGTCGACTTCTCCACACGGACTGACGTCAGAATTCGCGCGACGTGCGATCGAAGTCTCCCGGCATCGTGCCGGGCTGCCCCGCGGTTTCGGTTGGCGCGGTGCCGGTGCGAAACCACAGCTCGAGCCCGCCAGTGCCAGGGG
>DATJXL010000302.1:0-16110 GCA_035500135.1 Kofleriaceae bacterium | reverse complement strand
GCCGCGGCGACCTCGCGCACGTCGACGGCGACGCGATCGTCGTCCGCCACGGCCCGTCGGCGTTGACCGCATACGCGCTCGCCAACACGTCGGCGAGCGCGCTCGCGGCATCGCTCGCCGATCGCGCCGAGCTCGAGGCCGCGCTCGGCCACGTCACGGTCGGTGTCGCGCCCCGCGCGCGCCAGCGCCTCGTGATCGTGGAGCGCCCGCACGGCGGGTTCGTGCTCCAGCTCGCGGCCAGGACCGATCCGTTCGATCGCGACCGCTGGATCGCGGGCCTGCGCAAGGCGACCGCTTCCGAGCTCGCCGCCGCCGAGCCGCCGCGCGTCGCGCTGTCGCGCGCGCCCTACGCGGGCCGCGTCCGCGAGCTCGCCGCCGCCTGCCCCGATCCGGAAGCCGCGCTCGCGCTCGACGACGGCGACCGCATGCTCGCGGCCGGCGAGCTCATGAAGTGTACGGACCGGTGAGACGCGAGCTCGGGCTTCGGGCTTCAGGCTTCCGGCTTCGGAACAGAACCGAGCGGGAACTCGACGCGGTGGATCGCGTCGCGTTCGGGGCAGACCAGCAGGACGCCGTCGACCGCGAACGCGACGTGATACTCGAGGAGCTGGCGGCGCGTCGCCGCGGTATCGAGCGACGGCGCTTCTGCGCCGGTCTTGACCTCGGCGACCAGCCGCTCGCCGCCGGCCTCGACCAGGTAATCGGCGCGCAGCTCGGTGACGTGCGGCTCGCCGTCGACGCACGGCGCCCACGCGATGCGCGCCTGGCGCGCCACGATCCGGAACCCGGCGCGCTCGAGCAACGCCGCCGCGCGCTCCTCGCCGCGGCCCGCGCGCCGCGCCCGCCGCCGCGCCTTCCACGACGCGCGCACGCCGCGCAGCCAGCGCGCCACGAGCAACGCGAGCAACGCACCGGCCAGCGCGACGCCGAAAACGACGAGGCCCACGACTACGTGATCGTAATCGCGGGCCGCCAGGGGGCGAGAAACTTGAGCAGCTCGCTACCAGCCGTCGTCGTCGCCGCCGCCGCCGCTCGGGGCGGGCGCGGGGTTGCCGCCGCCGTTCCCGCCGGTGCCGCCCGAGTGGCACTCCCAGCCATTCTGGGTCTGCTGGCACTGCCAGCCCGGACCGCTCGGCATCTGCATGCCGTGCGGCATCTGGAAGCCACGCGGATGGAACCCGCGCGGCATCTGCTGCTGCATCTGCTGTTGCACAACCGGCTGCTGGTCCGGCATCTCGCCGAGCTTGGCCGGCACGGTCGCGTGCGAGCCGTTGCGGTGCACGACCTCGAAGCTCACGACCGTGCCCGGCCGGATCATCGCGATCTCGTTGCGCAGCACGCCGCTCGACTTCACGGCGGTGCCGTTCATGCCGACGATCACGTCGCCCTGGGCGAGGTGCGCCTTCGCGGCCGGGCCATCCGCCTGCAAGCCGGCGACGACGACGCCGCTCTGCGCGCCCAGCTTGTGCTGCTGCGCGAGGTCGGGCGTCACCGTCACGATGTTCACGCCGAGGTAGCCGCGCGTGACCTTGCCGTCGCGCACGAGCATCTCCATGATCGGCCGCGCCATCGCGCTCGGGATCGCGAAGCCGATCCCGACCGACCCGCCGCTGCGCGACGCGATCGCGGTGTTGATGCCGACCAGCTCGCCCCTGAGATTGACGAGCGCGCCGCCGGAGTTGCCGGGGTTGATCGATGCATCGGTCTGGATGAAGTCCTCGTACTCCTCGATGCCCATGTCGCCGCGGCCCTTCGCCGAGACGATGCCCATCGACACGCTCTTGCCGACGCCGAGGCCGTCGCCGATCGCGAGCACGATGTCGCCCAGGCGCAGCGTGTTCGAGTCGCCGAACGCGATCGGCTTGAGCGCCGGCACGCTGCCCTTGAGCTGGATCACCGCGAGGTCGGCCTTGGTATCCTTGCCGATGACCTTCGCGTCGTGAACGCTGCCGTCCGGCAGCGTCACCTTGATGTTGTCGAAGCCGTTGACCACGTGCGCGTTGGTCAGGATGCGCCCGCTTGCCGTGACGATCACGCCGGAGCCTTCGGCCCGGACCGCCTGCTCCTGGCCGAACGACGCGAACGGATCCCAGTCGTCGGGGCTCGCTTGCCGGCTGACCGAGATCGTGACGACGCTGTCGACCACGCGCTCGGCGACATCGGCGATCGTGCCGTCGGTCGGGATTCCGCCCGGCGGGCCGGCGACTGCGCTACCCGAGCCGCCGTGCAGTGCAGCACCTGCACCGACGAGCCCGACGGCCGCGAACGCGGCGATCAAGAGACGATGAGCTTTCATGGCATTCCTCATACCGGGTTTCGGGTCTTTGGAGGACCGTATTGGTTACGTCCCAAGGACCGGCCGCGCGGTTGCCCGTATTCCGCGCGAAATGTGGCTTCGCGCGGTTAACTGCCTGTTCAGGCAGTGTCAGTGGGCGGGAGCCGGAGCGGGCGCCGCAGGTGCCGGTGTCCGCGGGGCAGCCGGAGCGGGAGCCGCCGGTGCAGGAGCCATCGGCGCTTTCGGCACCGGCGGCGCGGCACCGTGCGGGCTGAATAGCCCAGGCGGCGGCGGCGGATTCTTCGGGCCAGCGCCCGCACCCGAACCGGCCGATCCCGATCCTGCGGCTTCATCTTTGCCGCTGAATACCGTCTCGATGTCGCTCTCCATCCGCTGCGCGAGGTCCTTGCGGACCTGCGCCGGCACGCGCGTCTTCTCCGTGACGATGTAGTACTCGACGTCGCCTTTCGGCGGGTTCGCCGGGTCGAGCGTCTGGTTCGGCGGCAGCTCGCCCGCCTTCTCGAACTTGTAGAGCTGCATCGTGCCGAGCAGCGCGCCGCGGTCGTCCTTGTACGTGACCTTCATGATCGGCGTCATGTCCGACGCCTTCATGTCGGCGGCGTACTCGGTCGGCGTCAGCCGGTTGAGGCTGTCGATGAAGTTCGCGAGCGTCTGGTTGCCCTTCTTGACGTCGACGTCGGCCCAGGTCTTCACTTCCTTGCCGTCGTCGCCGGTCGTCTCGAGGCGCATCGCGACCTTCGAGCGGCCGTTCGATTCGATCGTCACGCGATCGATCTTGGTCGCCTCGAAGCCGCGCGCGTCGGTCAGGTGCAAGCTGCTCTCGCCGATCTCGAGGCCCGACACGAGGTCGCGCGACAGCACGTACGCGTGACCAGAGGTCTTGTCGAGCGCGTACTTGTCCTGGCCGCCGAACACCGCGCCGCCGATGTCGAACGTACGCGCGCCGTCCTTGAACGTGACCGTGAGCGTCGCCTTGGGCTTGTCGAGCTCGTAGTCGGCGCGCTGCTTGTCGTCGAGCGTGCCGAGGTCGCGCAGCGCGCGCGCCGCGGCGAAGTTCTTGATCAGGGTGTCGCCCGGCTCGCCGAGCGGGAACTCCTTGGTCTTGCGCGAGACCTCTTCTTCCTCGACCTTCGGCGGCACCGCCGCCGATCCCGATCCTGCCGATCCCGATCCTGCCGATCCCGATCCCGCCGATCCCGATCCCGCCGATCCCGATCCCGCCTCCGGCGGCTTCGGCGTCGCCTTCGGCTTCATCTCGATCGTCGTATCGCTGCCCCACCAGTACTGATCGGCGCCCGCGCCCTTGCGCTCGAGCTTCACGATCTTCTTCTCGGCCTTGTACTCGATCGAGACGAGCTCGGCCTCGGTCTTGTCCCACAACGAAACCTGGCCGATGTCCTTGCGCACCGTCTTGTCACGCGTCCACGTGCGATAGCCGTAGACCAACATGACGGCGAGCAGGATGCCGTGAATCATCGCGCCCTTCATGGCTTCACCTCGACGGTCTTCTTCGCGTTACGGCGGCGGCGCATGAACGCGCCGCCCAGGCCGATCGCGAGCACGAGCAGCGGTGCGCCGACCATCGTCAGCGTGAACCACACCGCGTCCTGGCCCTTCGTGTGCTGGAGCGGCTTGTCATCCTCGGACTGCACCTCGCCGGCGAACACTTCCTTGCCGGCGAGCCAGTCCACGCTGTCGCCGGCCAGCTGGCCGCCGAACAGCTCCGAGATCATCTTCGGCCGCATGAGGCCCATGTCCTGGACGTAGGCATCGGCGAACAAGGCCGCGTCCGCGAACACGAGCGCGCGGAAGCCGTCCTTGTCCTTCTCGGTCTCCTTGCCGTCCTTGTCCTTGACCTTCTCCTTGCCGAGCTTCGGGCCCTCGATCGCGGCCGCGATGTGCCACTTCTGGCGCTTCTCGAGACCCGCCGTGAACTCGAGGTCGTTGTTGACGTCGAGGAACGACGTGTCCATCGAGTTGATCGTGTACGTGCGCTTGGGCGCCTCGCCCTTGACGGTGAACGGCGCGTCCTCGAGCGCGCCCGCGCCGATCAGGACGAGGCCGCGCGAGCTCCGCGACAGCGACGTCGTCGAGGCGTGCGCCGAGAACTGGGTCGACGCCGGCGCGCGGCGGTCGCTCCGGTTTCCGCGCTGGGTCAGGTAGTTCTGGTCGTCGGTGAGCGGGATCGCGTCGTACTTGACGCCGAGCCGGCCTTCGAGCGCGCCGAACGTCGACTCGCCCTTGAGATCCATCGCGAGCAGCAGCCGCCCGCCCTTCGCGAGGTAGCGATCGAGCGCCGACCACTCGGCCGGCTGCAGACCGCCCGTCGGTCCGATGCAGATGACGACCGCGGCATCGGCCGGGACGTCCTTGATCAGATCGATCGGCGGCAGGTCCTTGGTGTCGTAGCCGAGCTCGCCGAGCCGCTTGCGGAACACCGTCGTGCGCTGGTCGGGGATGTGGCCCTTGAGCTCGGCCGGCAGCGACTCGGGGTCGGTCAGCTCGCCGTGGCCGGTCGTCAGGTAGGCCTTGCGCTTGTCGCTGATCAGCGTGCGCAGCTCCTTGTTGACCTCGCGGTCGAGGTTGCGCAGCTTCGCGTTGTTGCCGGTGGCGCGGCGCGCCTTCTCGATGTCGGTATCGATCTCGATCGACGCGGTCTTTTCCTTGTCGCCTTCGCCGCGCACGAGGACGATCACGCCGTCCTTCGTCACCTTGTACTTGGCGGCGAGCTTGTCCTCGACGAGCCGATCGTGCTCCTCGACCGTGACCTTGCCGGTCGCGCTGCCGAGCGCCTCGAAGTAGTCCTTGACCTGATCCTTCACCTCGTTGGGATCGGGGAAGAACAGCATGACCTTGATCGGCTCGGGGCTGGTCGACGCGACGCCGATGCTGCCCTCGCCCGGCGACGACGTCTTGAAGTAGCTGACGTCGCGCTGGACGTTGCGCTCGTTCGCGACGTTGCACGTCACCATCAGGAACGCCGCGGCCAGCGCGAGCGCGAGACCGGACCAGCCGATCTCGCGCACCCGCATGTACTCGAGGCCTTCGTCGTTCGAGCTGCCGATGTCGATCGAGTCGCGCAGCGCCACGCCGAGCGACATCTCGATCATGAACATCGGGATGAGCGACGCGAACAGCACGATCGCGTACAGCACGGTGAGCGCAGTACCGACCTTGGTCGCGGCCTTCTCGTCGAGCGACATCATCGAGATGCCGGTCTTGGTGGTCAGCACGTAGAGCAGGAGCGCCACCAGCACGCCGACGTGGGACAGCAGCAGCGTGCGCTCGATCTTGCGACGCGCGCCGCGCGTGCGCACGGTCGTGAACACCCGCATCATCGTCACGAGCACGACGAGCAGGAAGCCGGCCCACGACAGCACCATGCGGGCGCCGCCGTCTCCGAAGATGCGCTCGCCGACGAGAATGAGCAGAAGACCGAACCCGAAGATCAGGCTGGCCCACCAGGGGGAAGCCGTTCTCATTGCCATCGCTTCGCCTCCAGCGTCTTCACCGCCACGAGCAAGAAGAAGTACGTGACGGCGACGTAATAGATGACGTCTTTCAGGTTGAGCACGCTGCGCATGAACCCGTTCTGGTAGTGCACCCACCAGATGTCGAGCTGCTGGAACACGTCCTTGAGCGGGCTATCGACGATGCGCGCGAGCTGCCACAGCAAGTGCATGACCGCGAGGATCAGCGCGCCGACCAGCGCCGCGATGATCTGCTGGCGCGTCAGCGACGACGCGAAGATGCCGATCGCCAGCACCGCGGCGCCGTACAGCAGCATGCCGAAGTAGCCGACGAAGATCTGCGACCACGTGATCTTGCCGTTCACCTTGATGAGCAGCGGCATGTAGATCGAGATCGCGATGACGATCGCCATGAACGTCAGCGCGGCGAAGAACTTGCCGAGCACGATGTGCACGTCGCGCACCGGCGACGTGTTGAGCAAGATCATCGAGTGGTTCTGGCGCTCCTCGGCGAGCAGCCGGAACGACAGCAAGATCCCGCAGAACATCGGGATGCCGGTGCCCCAGTAGAAGAACTGCTCGAGCACCTGCGCGGAGAGCTTTTCGGTCGAGCCGCCGAGCGCGAGCGCCTCGAACAGGATGCCGTCGATCAGCAGCACCGCCGCGGCGATGATCCAGCCGATCGGCGAGCGGAAGTAATGGCCGAGCTCGCGGCGATAGATGATTCTAGTTGGCCCCATCGCTGCCTCCGGGCTGGACGAGACGAATGAACGTGTTCTCGAGCTCGCTGCGCGCGTAGTCGAGCTTGATGAGATCGAGCTTGGCCTCGACCACCGCGCGGCTGACTTCGGCGCGGCAATCCTTGGTCGTCGAGCACGTGAACGTGAGGCCGCCGCCTTGTTCGTACGGCTCGGCGACCTTGGTCACGCCGTCGACCGCGGCGAGCACCTTCGAGATCTGCGCCTTCGGGTCGTCGCCCGACGGCGGGCGCACCGTGACGGTGATCTGCCGGATCTCGCCCTCGTGCTTCGCGAGCTCGCCTTCGCTGCCGACGCCGAGGATCTTGCCGCGGCCGAGCACGAGCAGGCGATCGCAGGTCTGGCTGATCTCGGTGAGGATGTGCGACGAGATCAGGACCGTGTGGTTCTGCTTGAGGTCGTGGATGAGGTTGCGCATCTCGACGATCTGCACCGGGTCGAGGCCGCGCGTCGGCTCGTCGAGGATGAGGAACTTCGGCTGGTGGATGATCGCCTGCGCGACGCCGACGCGCTGGCGGAAGCCGTGCGAGAGCGTGTCGATCTGATCGTTGGCGACCTCGCCGAGATCGGCGATCTCGAGCACCTCGGGGAGCCGCTTCTTCACCTCGGCCGGCGACATCCCGCGCAGCTCGCCGGCGAACTTGAGATAGTCCGCGACGATCATGTCGGTATAGAGCGGCGGGTTCTCGGGCAGGAAGCCGACGCGTTTGCGAACCTCGTGCGGATCGGCGACCGCGTCGACGCCACCGACCTGGATCGATCCGGAGGACGGACGCAGATCGCACGCGAGGATTCGCAGTGCTGTGGTCTTGCCCGCACCGTTGAGCCCGAGAAAGCCGACGGTCTCACCGTCGTCGATCTCGAACGTCACCGGACCGAGAGCTCGTTTGCCGCCGTAAAATTTGGACAGATTGCTTGCGCGAATCATGCGCGGACCTCGCGAAATCGCTGGGATTTGTTAGTCGGCAGACGGACCGCTGTCAACTTTCGCGGCAGCCAAACCAGCGCTCGAGGCTCACTTCTTCCCGCCAGCGTTAATTGATGATGAAGGACAGGCGCTTGCACGGGGTGGGCACGATCGGTGCACATAGTACGGGCATGACCTCGCTACGACCTGCCCTCGCGGTCCTGTTCGGCATCGGGCTCGGCGCGGGGTGCTATCAGCAGCAGCCTCAGTTCGCGACGATGCCGGAGCCGGTGCAGGTCGCCGGCCCCCCCGGTGGCGCGATGGATCCTGCTTATCAACAAGGTGGTTACGCGCCACAGGGGTACGCGCAAGCGCCGCAATACGACCCCAACGCGGCGTATCCGCAATCCGATCCGAACCTGGCCGATCCCAACCAGGATCCGAACCCGCAATACGCCGATCCGGGCGCGGCGGGCGAAGATCCCGAGGCGCAACCCATCGATCCCAATGCCAGCGAGTACACCGATCCGAGCGCGACGGCGCCGGTCACCGACGCCGACATCGATGGAACACTCGATGCGTACGGTACGTGGGAGGAGGATCCCGATTACGGCCGCGTGTGGCAGCCAGATACCACCGTGGTGGGCGTGGATTTCACACCCTATGAGACCTGTGGTTCATGGGCGTGGACCGCCTATGGCTGGTCGTTCAACTGCGACTGGAGCTGGGGCTGGCTGCCCTTCCACTACGGTCGCTGGGGCTGGTTCAACGGGCACTGGGGCTGGGTGCCGGGCCATCACTGGGGTCCGGGCTGGGTGCAGTGGCGCAACGGCGGCGGTTACGTCGGCTGGCGTCCGCTCGCCCCCGTGCACAACGGCGTCGCGATGCCGATGCACGACGCGCACTGGCGATTCACCGCGGAAGGTGATCTCGGCAAGACCAACATTCGCGCGCACGAGTTCCGCGATCCCGCCGAGGGCTTGCGCGTGACGTCGGCGGTCGCGCGCCCGGCCGTGCGCGGCACGTCCATGACGCGCCTGACATCGGTGATGGGTCAGCGACCGTCGGTCGCGGCGCGCTACGGTGGTAGCGTCGGCGCGACGCGCACGCCTGTGGGCGGCACCGGCTTCCGCGCGCCAGCGCGCGAACCGGTGACCGTGTATCGCGCGCCGCCGTCGACGTATCGCCAGCCGTCGTATCGGCCGACGCTGCCGCCTTCGTATCGCCCGGCGATGCCGTCGTACCGCCAGCCGACGTATCGCGGCGGAGGCCAGGTCTGGCACGCGCCGCCGACGTCGCATCCGGTGTGGAGCTCGCCGTCGCGCCCGTCGGGCGGTAGCAGCGGTGGCTTCCATTCGAGCGGATCCAGCGGCGGCGGCTTCCACTCGAGCGGCTCGAGTGGCGGCTTCCACTCGAGCGGCGGCGGCGGCTTCCACTCGAGCGGCGGCGGCGGCGGCGGCGGACACCACCGCTAGGCGATCGCGCGCGCGAGATGCCGCGCGATCAACGGATGCAGCTCGAGGTGCGGGCGGTAGGTCGCCAGCAGACCCGCGACCGACGCGAGCACGCGCCCGAGCAGCACGAACGAGCGCGGGATGACGAGCCCGCCGAGCGCGCGCGCATGCGCGACCTGATCGGCGAACGCGGCCTGCCAGTCGAGCTCCGACGTGCGCGTGCCGGGGCGGAGCGCGCCGATCATCGCGGCCGCGAGCTCGGCGAGCCGTGCCGGGTCATCGGCAGCGAACCCGAGCTGCGCGAGCTCGGCGCTCGCGCGGCCGAGATCGCCGCCGGCGATCGCGAGCACGAGCCGCGCGTAGGCCGCGCGTTCGGCCGGCGACAGCACGAGCGTGCAGCCGAAGTCGAGCAGCGCGAGCTTGCCGTCGGGCGTGACCAGGAAGTTGCCGGGGTGCGGATCGGCGTGGACCTCGCCGCGCACGAGGATCTGCTCGGCGACCTCGCCGACGAGCTCGCCGAGCAAGCGATCGCGATCTTCGGCCGAGGCGTGGGCGAGCCAGGTCGCGAGCCGCTCGCCGGCGACCCGGGTCATCGTGAGCACGCGCTGGCTGGACGCCGACGCGATCGGCCGCGGCACGATCGCGGCGCCGCCGTAGCGCGCGAGCGCGGCGGCTTCGGCCGCGTAGTCGAGCTCCTCGGCAAGCGCGCGCGACAGCTCGGTCGCGAGGGTCGCGAGATCGATGCCGGGCACCTCGCCGACCGCAGCCGCGATCGCGCGCAATGCGGCGATGTCGGCGGCGATCACGTCCTCGATGCCGGGCACCTGCACCTTGACGACGCACTCGCCGCCGTCCACGAGCCGGGCGGCGTGAACCTGCGCGAGGCTCGCGGCGGCGAGCGGCGCATCGTCGAATTCGGCGAACACGTCTTCGACCGGCCGGCCGAGCTCCGCGCCGATCCGCGCGCGGATCGCGGCGGCATCGACCGGTGGCACTTCGTCCTGCAGCGTCGCGAGCTCGCCCGCCCAGATCGGGCCGACGAGATCGGGCCGGCACGACGCGAGCTGGCCGAGCTTCGCGATGCCGCCGCGCAGCTCCGCGGCGTACGCCGCCGTCCTGCGCGCGAGCTCGCGGTGATCTTCCGGGCGCAGCGCCGGCGTGCCGGTGCGCGCGACTTGTCCGAGCCGCAGCCAGCGCTGGCGCGCGAACAGCGCCGCCGCGGCTTGCGCGATGCGCGTCACGCGCGGGGTCGCGCGGACGTACGTGGTCGCCGTGTCGGCGAGTGCGCGCGCGTCGCGTACGATCGCGCCGCCGTCGCGCGCGAGATCGAGGGACAGGGCATCGAGGCGCGCGGCAGCATGCTGCACGAGACGCGCGGTCGGTCCGAGCACGTTAGCGATCGTCATCTGCGTTCTCCTTGCACGAGGTGCACACGATGGGTCCAGGACTGCCGTCGTCGGTGACGCCGAGCGCAGCGCGCGCGCCTTTCGCGAGCGCTGTACCGCAGCGCGCACACGCGCCCAGCTTGGCCATCACGAGCGGCTGCCACGCCACGATGTCGACTCGCACCCGCTCGCCGCGTGCGGCGCGTGCGATCGCATGGCTATCCGCCACGACATCGCCGACCAGGCCGAACGCGTGGCCGAGCACGTTGCGCACGAGGTTCGACACCGAGATGCCGAGACCTTCGGCGCGCTTGCGCAGCTCGGCCTCGAGGCTCTCCGGCACGCGCGTGTGGATCACGCGCTCCTTCTTCTCCGGCTCCTCGGGCGGCGCGGTGGGCGGGCGCTTGCGTGTCACGTTGTGACACAACGTGTATCACAACGTGATACGTGTCAAGCCCGCAACAGCGCGTCGAGCATGCGGCGAACGCTATACCGCAGGCTCTCGCAAGGCGCGGCGGCGGAGCCACCAGAACCCGCCGTAGCTCGCGAGCGTGACCGCCGCGACGGTGACGGCCCGCAGCCATTTCGACTCGGGCAGCGCCGCGTGCACGACGATCGCGACCACGGCGGTGCCGGCTGCCCACAGCGCGATCGGCGCGATGCCGCGCAGATACGCCGTCACCGACACGCCCGTGTGCTGCAGCGCGAGCCAGATCAAGACCGCGAACGGGATCGGGTACGACAACGCCCACGCCCACGCGACCGCCACGTAGCTGCCGCCGGGCCACGCGGTCGCGGCGAGCACGAACGCGGCCGGGCACACGATCGCGGCGACCACGTTGTAGACCAGCGCGTCGCGCGAGTGACCGAGGCCGGCGAGCATCGCCGGCAACACGAAGCTCAAGGTCCGCAGCGCGCCGACGATGCACAGGATCTGCGCCGCGGCCGTCGCGTACGGCGGCGGGAAGATGATCGCGAGCAGGTCGCCGGCCGCGACGCCGATCACGACCAGCAGCGGCGCGACCATCATGAAGTTCTGCTGCGTGAGCTGGACGAGCTGCTTGCCGACCGCGTCGCGATCGCCGTCCAGCCGCGTGAACGCCGGGAACGCGACCTCGGCGGTCACCATCGACACCAGCCGCACGACGTCGAGTACGAGCTCGTACGCGCAGCGATACACGCCGACCGCGGCCGCGCCGAACGCCCAGCCGATCACCAGGTAGTCGGCGCTCGTGTAGGAGAAGTACAGCGCGTCGGCGAGCGACAGCTGGATGCCGAAACGCGCGGCCGAGAACGCGGCCTTGCGATCGAACACGAGCCGAGGCCGCCACGGCCGGAGCAGCTGCGCGCCGATGCTCGTCACGACCGCGCTGGCGATCGGCCCGACGACGAAGCACCAGATGCGCAGATCGGGGTGGCCGTGGCCGCCGGCGTACGCGGTCGCGAGCTTCGCGGCGGTCTCGGCGACGAACGCGAAGATCTTGAGCTTCGAGAGGCTGTCGAACGCGAGCTCGCGGCGAAGCAGCGCCTCGGGGATGAGCTGCGCGGTCTGCAGCACCATCTTGCCGGCGTACGCGATCACCAGCGAGCCGACGATCGCGTGGCCGAAGGCCGCGCCGATCGCCGGCGCGACCGCGATCGACAGCGCGAGCAGCGCGACCGCGGCGGCCACGTTCAGCCACCAGATCGACGACAGCTCGCGCGGCCCGGCATCCGCGCGCCGCACCGCGGCCTGCCCGAGCCCGAGCTGCGCGACGCGATCGAGCACCGGAAACAGCGCGATCGCGGTCGTCGCGATGCCGAGCTCGTCGTACGACACCCACAGCCACAGACAGGCCAGCGTCGACAACAGGTCGAACACGCCCGACAACCCGCTCGCGATCCCGACCCAGGCCGTGCCGCGTCGCAACGTGCGCTGGATGTCGTCGTCTGCCATCTCGCGTGGTGATTCTATGCTGTACCGGTTGATCGCGAGCGTGACACCCTCCCGATGGAGCGCCTGCTATGGTCGGCCGCGCATGGATGTCATCGCAGCGATCGGCAAGACGCCACTGATCGAGCTGAAGCGCGTCGCGGCCGGGCTTCCCCATCGCGTGTTCGTGAAGTGCGAGCACCTGAATCCGGGCGGGAGCGTCAAGGATCGCACCGCGCGCGCGATCATCCTCGACGCCGAGGCGCGCGGCGTGCTCGTCCCGCACCGCGACCCGCCGATGACGATCATCGAGGGCACGGCCGGCAACACCGGCGTCGGGCTCGCGCTGCTCGCCGCCTCGCGCGGCTATCGCTGCATCGTCGTGATTCCCGAGCGCGTCGCGGTCGACAAGCGCGTCGCGCTGCGCCAGCTCGGCGCCGAGGTGATGATCGCGAAGGCGGCGGGCATCAAGAGCCCGGATAACTTTCGCAACGTCGCGGCGCGGCTCGCCGAGGAGAACGGCTGGTTTCTGACCAACCAGTTCCACAACCCGGCGAACCTCGACGCGCACTACGGCGGCAAGAGCTTCTCGGCGACCGGGCCCGAGATCCTCGAGCAGACCGGCGGCCAGATCGGCGCGTTCGTGTCGGCGGCGGGCACCGGCGGCACGATCACCGGCGTCGGCAAGCTCTTGAAGGAGCGCGTGCCCGGCGTACAGATCGTGCTCGCCGATCCGATCGGCTCGGGCCTCGGCGAGTGGGTCAACACGGGCGAGCTCGGGCCCGACGGCCCGTTCGCGGTCGAGGGCATCGGCTCGGCGAGCGTGCCGTCGAACTTGCACCGCGACGCGGTCGATTACGCCGAGAAGGTCGCCGACGCGGACGCGTTCGCGATGGTCGAGCGGCTGGTGAAAGAAGAGGGCCTCACGGTCGGCGGCTCGACCGGCGTCAACGTCGTCGCCGCGCTTCGCGTCGCCGCGCGCGCGGATCTGCGCGGCCCGGTCGTCACCGTCGCGGCCGATCTGTGGGACCGCTATCGCTCGACCGCGTGGATGAAGGCATGGGAAGCGCGCGAGGCGGCCGGGCTCGTCTTCTTGCAGGCTCAGCCGAAATGAAGATCGCGTTGCGCGTGCTCGTGATCGCGGCCATCGCGGCCTGCCTGTACTGGTTCGTCCGCGAGCTCGACTGGGCACAGCTCGCGACCGCGCTCGCGCACGCGAAGCTGTGGCCGATCGCGCTCGCCGCCGTGCTCAACTTCGCGTGCCTGTGGGGCAAGGCGCTGTGCTGGCGGGTGATGCTCGCGCCGCGCTACGACGTGACGATCGCGCGGCTGTTTCGCTACACGATCGCCGCGTTCGCCGGCTCGGTGCTCGCGCCGGCTCGCGCCGGCGAAGTGTTGCGCCTGTGGACGCTCAAGCGCCGCGACGGCGTCCCGGTCGCCGATTCGGCCGCGGTCGCGGTGGCCGAGAAGCTGCTCGACGGCATCTCGATGGTGCTGCTCGTCGCGCCCGTGCCGTGGCTGTTGCCGCTGCCCGGCTGGGTCGGCACCACGATCCTCGTCACCGCGGCGGTCGGCGTCGCGTTCTTCATCGCGCTCTACATCGCGGTCGGCCTCGTCCATCCGGCGAGCGAGTCGTGGTTCGCGCGCTTCATCGCCGGTATGCACGTCATCCGCAGCCCGCGCCGGCTCGCGATGTCGCTCGTCACGCTGATCGGCGTGTGGATCGCCGACATCGCGATGGTCGTGCTCGTGCTCTACGCGGTCGGCATCGACGAGCCAGTCGCGGCCGGCGTCTTCATCTTGTTCGCGATCAACCTGACGATCGCGCTGCCGTCGACGCCCGCCGGCGTCGGCGCGTTCGAGGTCGGTGCGATCGCCGCGATGGACGTGCTCGGCATCGACCGCACGCCGGCGTTCGCGTTCGCGCTCATCTATCACGCGCTGCAGGTCGTGCCGCTCGTCGTCGTCGGGCTCGCGCTCGAGATGCCCCTCGTGCTCGGCCGCGAGCAGCTCTCGCCCGAGGCCTCGTGACGCGATGGCGATGAAGCAGTTCACGCGCAACACGATCGTGTCGGTCTTCACGACCGGTGTCGACTTCGGCGTGTTGACGTTTCTCGTCGAGATCCTGAACGTCCACTACGTCGTCGCGGTGTTCTGCGGCACGGTCGCGGGGGCGCTGTCGAACTTCTTCATCAACCGCCACTGGTCGTACGAGGTCGGCCACCTCGGCGCGCACTGGCAGCTCGTGCGGTTCTTGCCCGTGCAAGCCGGCTCGTCCGCGTTGCAGACGTTCGGCGTGTGGACACTGACCGAGCTCGGCCACCTCGAGTACCTCGCGTCGAAGACGATCGTCGCGATCGCGGTCTATCTGGTCTGGAACTACCCGATGAACCGCTACTTCGTGTTCCGGCAGCCCAAGCCCGAGTCGTGAAACGCGCGTTGCTCGGCTTCGCCGCTGTGCAGTGGCTCGCGAGCCTCGCGGTGCAAGTCTGCGCCAGCCGCCCGCTCGGGTACGACGAAGCGCAGTACGCGGACGCCGCGCGCGACTGGCTGGCCGGACGCGCGTCGCAGCTGTTCTATCTGTCGCCCGGCATGAATCCGATCGCCGCGATCGGGATCGCGCTCGGCGGCGGCGAGCGCGCGATGCGCGTCGTGCCCGCGCTGCTCGCGCTGGTGCTCGCGTTCGCGGTCTGGCAGCTCGCGCGCCGCACGAGCGACGAGCTCACCGCGACGTGGACGGTCTCGTTACTCGCGACCGCTCGTCAGTTCTCGCAGCACGGCGCCGATCTGCTCTCGGACCTCCCGGCGGCCACCTGTCTGATCGCGGCGACGTTCGTGATCGCCGGCGAGCTCGCGCGCGAGGACGGTCCGCGCTGGCGCTTCGTGGTGGTCGCACCGCTGGCCGCGCTCGCGATCTACCTGCGCTACGGCAGCTGCATCCCGCTCGCCGTGCTCGGTGTCTCGGCGCTCGCGCTCGGCTTGCGCTCGTTTTCGCGGCGGCCCGCGCCGGTCGTCGTCGCCGTGCTCGGGTTCGCCGCCCTGCTCGTTCCACACGCCGTCACCGCGATGCGGCTCACCGGGTCCCCGCTCGGGATCCTGGTCGCCGGCTCGACCGTCCCCTACGGCGGCGTCGGCCTCGTCACGTACGTCACGGCAAATCCATCCGCGTATTACGGCTGGCTGCTCCCGCCCGTGCTCGTCGCCGGGATCGTCGCGATCGGCTGGGTGCGCGACCGCGGACGGGCGCTGTTGTGGATGACGGCGATCGGCGACATCGCGTTCGTCGGGCTGGTGACGCACGCGCGCGCGCGCTACATCGTGTTCGGGCTGGTGTTGCTCGCGATTCTCGGCGTCGATCTCGTGCGGCACGCGATCGCGACGCGATCGCCGCGCGTCCAGCGCGCGTTCGGCGCGTGCGCGCTCGCCACGCTGGCCGCGGTGTCGATCCGCAACGGACCGGCGACGGTGCGTGCGGCTCGCTATGCCGACCGCTCGGCCGCGCCCACCCTGGCCGCAGGCGCCGCGATCCGCGCCGACGCCGCCGATTCGCCGTGCATCGTGTTCGGCTATCACGACTCCGAGCTCGAGTGGCACACGCACTGCGTGACCGTGCTCGTGCTCGATCCCGCCGAGCTCGCACGCAAGCGCGTGTACGTGGTGCGCGACGCGATTCCGAACCGCGAGGAGCCCGACCTCGACGCGTTTCCCGGCAAGCACGCGCTCGTGCTCGACGAACCCGACGTGCGCGTGATCCGGCTCGATCCGTGAGGCTAGACCGTTTTCGCCGGGAAATGATTGCGCCCGGCGATGGGATTGCCGCGCAGCGCGAGGCACGAGCGGCGAAGCGCTACTGGACGTAACGCGAGTCCCGAGCAACGAAGCGATGCGCGGCAGGACCGAGCCCGGCGCGATCAGATCCGGGCGAAAC
>DATJXL010000301.1:0-8582 GCA_035500135.1 Kofleriaceae bacterium | reverse complement strand
GTTTCGCCCGGATCTGATCGCGCCGGGCTCGGTCCTGCCGCGCATCGCTTCGTTGCTCGGGACTCGCGTTACGTCCAGTAGCGCTTCGCCGCTCGTGCCTCGCGCTGCGCGGCAATCCCATCGCCGGGCGCAATCATTTCCGGGCGAAAACGGTCTAGCTTGCAAAGCGACCTGGTCTGAGGCAGATTGCAGCGCCCGCGGGCCCATAGCTCAGGTGGTAGAGCACCGGCCTTTTAAGCCGAGGGTCGTAGGTTCAAGTCCTACTGGGCTCACCGTGACCGCCGATTCGACTGACTTCGCGGGGTCCGTGATCGCCGACCGCTTCGAGGTGGTGCGCGTGATCGGTCGTGGCGGAAACGGCGCGGTCTGCGAGGTCGTCGATCGAACGACCGGGCGCTCGGCGGCGCTGAAGATGATCGTCGGCGAGGATGCGGATCTCGCGGCCCGGCTCGAGCGCGAGGGCATCGCGCTCGGGATGCTCGGACACCCGCACGTGGTGGCGCTGGTCGATGCGGGGCGCACCGCCGAGGGCACGCCGTACCTCGCGACCGAGCTCGTCCGCGGCAGCTCGCTTCGCGACGTGCTCGACCACGGCGCCATCCCGCCGCGGCGCGCGCTGGGGATCGCGCAACAGCTGCTCGAGGCGCTCGTCCACGTGCACGGCGCGGGGATGATCCATCGCGACATCAAGCCCGACAACATCATGCTCGCCGAGCACGGCCAGCCCGATCGCGCCGACGTCAAGCTGCTCGATTTCGGCGTCGCCAAGGTGATCGATCCCGACAACGACGCGCTCGGCAGCGAGAAGCTGACGCGGGCCGGGCTCGAGGTCCTCGGTTCGCCGCCCTACATCGCGCCCGAGACTGCGATCGGCGAGCCGATCGACGCGCGTACCGATCTGTACTCGGTGGGGATCGTGCTGTTCGAGATGATCGCGGGCCGCACGCCCTTTCACGACGACGATCGGACGACACTGCTCCGCAAGCACGTCACCGATCCGGTGCCGCCGCTGCACGTCGCGGCGCCCGACGACGTTCCCGCCGCCGCGCTCGAGGCGATCGTGGCGCGCGCGCTCGCGAAGCTTCCCGACCAGCGTTTCCCGTCGGCGATGGACATGCACGCCGCGGTCGAGCGCGCGCTGCACGCGCCGGAGCCGCAGATCGCGAGCACCCGGCCGCCGGTGGCGACGCGCGCGCGGCAGCTCGCGCGACGCGCGCGCCATGTCGCGCGCGAGCTCGTCGTGCTGTCGCGCCGCTACCCGCGCAGCGTCGCCGCGATCGCCACGGCGGTCGTCGTGCTCGTGCTCGTGATCGCGATCGCGAGCCGGCACTCGCCCACCGCGAGCGGCCCGTCGTCGCCGGCTCCGGCCGCGCCCGCCGAGCCTGCCGCGGCAGCACGCCGCTGGGTCGAGCAAGCCGACAGCGACCGTGCGCGCCACCGCTACGGTCGAGCGATCGCCGGGTACGAGCGCGCCGTCGCGGCCGATCGCACGCTCGCGAGCGACGCCAAGCTGCGGACCGCCGTCGCGCAGATCGCGCGCGATGGCGATGCGGTCGCAGCCGCGGTGGGGCTCGAGCTGCTGGCCACGCGGCTCGATCCTCCCGACCACAAGACCATCGCGGAGCTGGCCGCGACCGGCCGGCTGCTCGACGTCCGGCAGCGCGCGTTCGCGATCGCCGAGCGCGATGGCTTCTCCCAGTCGATCGATCAGCTCGCGAGCTGGACGCTCGATCTGAAGCAGCAGACCACCTGCGACGACCGGCGGGAGACGATCGCGAAGCTGCGCGATCTCGGCGACGCGCGCGCGGTCGACGTGCTGCAGCGGGCACGCACCCTGTACCCGTGCGTCGCCAAGGACGCGGCCGCCGCGATCGCACAGCTGCAACCGGCGAAGAAATGACACGAGTCGTCGCCGCCTGCGCGAGCACCCGCGAGAATCGGTCGCGGCCTACCTAGAAGATGACCGAGTCGCACTGGTGCGTCGTCGGATCGCACGTCTCGCCGTTGCAGCACGTCAGCGTCGTGCAGTCCTGGCCGACCTGCTGGCAATTCGGCTGCGTCATGATCGAATCGACCCACTGCGCGATGTGGTTGTGCGCGGTGTAGTCCTGGAACGGCAGCCAGAACGCCGGGAAGCTGCCGTCTTGCCCGCTCGCGAGCTGGTCGAGCGAGATCGCGGCCATCCAGATCTGCGGCTGCGTGCAGTTCGGATCGAACGGCTTGGAGTGATCGCCCGACGGATCCTCCGGCGACACCGGCGGATAGCAGTTGAAGAACGACGGATCTTCGTTGTGCACGCGCAAGCCGTAGTTGCGCGTCGACGAGAACGTCACCCACACGATGTTCTGCCCCTTGTACTGCTGCACGAACGGGCTCCACCGCGGCCACGAGTTCGTCATGCCCGCCTTGTAGTTCGCGTTCGCGAGCGCGATCGGCGTGCCGCCGCTCGCTCTGACCGCCATCAGCGTCGCGTTCGGGTTGTTGTAGCTGTCCTGCGTCGCCATCGTCGTGCCGATCGCTTGATCGAAGACCACGGTGCTGCCGTCGGGCGAGATCGCCGGGTAGTAATCGTTCTCGCTCGCGCTGTTCGCGCTGACGAGCGGCGTCGGTGTGCCGAGCGTCGCCGAGGTACCGCTGCCCGTCACCGGAACGCTCCAGATGCTGCCGTTCGTGCAGTGGATGTCGTCCTTGTTGTTGTACATGCACGGCATCGTGCCGCTCGGACCGCAACCGGTGGACGTCTGGACGTTCGTGATCGGCGTGGTCGCGGTGAAGTACACCATCGTGCCGTCGCGGCTCCAGTCGGGGTTCGTGATGCGCAAGCCCGACAGCGCCGACACCGCCGTGAACGTGAACGCGGTGCCGGCCTTGCCCATCGTGCCGTCGAACGGAACGAGCTCCGGTGACACCGACATCATGCCCATCGCGGCGCCGACGCTCATGATGAACTCGTCGTGCGCGTCGGCCTGCCAAGCCGCGAAGCCCGCGGTCAGGTTCGTCACCGCCGCGGTACCGGTCGCGACGTCGTACAAGACGAAGTGATCGTCGCCGAGCTCGTCATCGGAGTCGGCGTCGTCGGAGCCGTAGACCATCTTCAGCCCGTCGCGCGACAGGTAATGGCAGCCGACGCACTTGTTCTGCGTGCCCGGCGTGAGGAATGGCTCGGGCGTCGGATCGGGATTGCCGAAATCCTTGCGAAAGATGCCGCCGGTCGTGCCGGCGACGCCGTTGACCGCCACCGACTGCCAGTAATAGATGCCGCCCATCAGCGGCATGGTCGCGAACGAGATGTTGCGCGAGTTCGAGCCGGCGACGCAGGTCGCGCTCGCCGGGATGCCGCGCACCGTGACCATCACGGGATCGCCGCCGGCGTTGTGGGTCGCGACGTAGTTCCAGTCGGTCGGATCGAGCTCGAAGTCGCAGCCGCCGGTCGCGACGCCGCGGGTGTCGGTGATCGCGTTGCACATCGTCTCGAGCCGCACGTCGGTCGCGGCGTTCTCGAAGTCGATCTCGAACAGCGTGTTGTTGTTGCCGGGCATGAACTGCACGGCGATCACGTTCATGTTCGGCGGCAGCAGCACGCCGTCGGGCGGATACACGAGCTGCGGATCGGTGCTCGGATCGGTGCACGCCGGCGGCGAGCCCGGCCCGAGCGGAGGGAATTGCATGCAGCCGCTGCACGGCACGATCACCGGATTCGACGGCGTTCCGCACGTCGGATCGTTCGCGTCGCACAGCCCACCGTCCCCGGTGCCGCCGGAATGATGCGAGCCACACGCGGCGAGCGCCGCGCACAGGATCAGGTTCCTCATGGCGCGATCGTACCGGAGGAGCATCGCGTGCTGAATGTAGGCGCGAGCGTGGGTGTCCGTACGGTTTCAGCTCGAGAGGAACGATGTGGGCGTGGCGAACACGCGATCATTTCGTCACGCGGCCCGCCGGGCCTTCGACGACGGTCTGCGGCCCGCTGAGCTCGCGCGCCGGCGCCTCGCTCGGCGCGCGCTCGAGGCCCATGAGCTGCGGCGCGTTCTCGTTCAAGAACGCGACGACCTGCTCCGCGCTCGCCGGCTCGACCGGGCGGATCGCGTCGCGGATCGCGGCGACCAGCTCGTAGAGCACGACCGCGGCCGAATACAGATCCGCGCGATGGTCGAGCGGTAGATCGCTCGCCTGCTCGGGCGACATGTACGGCAGCGTGCCCTTGATGATGCCCGTGCGCGTGACGTGCATCTGGAACTGCGCGCGCGCGATGCCGAAATCGACGAGCTTGGGCTGGCCGAGCCGATTCATGAGGATGTTGCGCGGCAACACGTCGCGGTGCACCCGCAGGAGGCGGCGATTGCGCTTGTCGCGCGCGTCGTGGGCGTGACCGAGCGCGGCGAGCACGTCGATCACGATCGATGTCGTGCTGGTGCACGCCGGTCCAGCGGCTATCGAACGACTCGACGCCGAGGTTGGCGTCGACGTCGATCCCGATATCGGGCAGCTCGGTGCGCAGGTACGACTGACGCGCGGTGAGCCCGACCGCAATCGGCGTCGCGAGCACGAGCACGAGGAACGAGCTGAACCCGCGGACCGCGACGAGCCGATCGCGAGCCTCGTCACACCTTCCAGGCAAGTCCGGCGAGTGCGTGAACGAGGTCGATCGGCCGCGATTCCCGTTCGAACGCGCGCGCGGCGAGCTCGCGCAGGCCGAGGAGCTGGACGTTTCCGCCCCGGCGGTCTTCGACGCACACGCATCCGTCGCGCAACCACGCGTCGGTCGTCGCGCGCATGTAGCCGAGCAGGCGCACATCGTCGCCACGCAGCGCGAACGCCCACGTCTCGGCGCGAAAGCCGCGCGTGTGGGTCAGGATGATCGAGTCGTCGAGCACCGACACGGCTTCGACGACGAGCCCCGAGATCGTGCGCGGTGGGCCGCCCGCTAGAGGATGGAGCTCGAGGCGCGTCTCGCTGCCGCGGTTCACCGCGGCGACGACGTGGTTGCCGGCGACGGCCGCGTGCATCGCCGGGATGTCGATCGCGGCCACGACCCGGCGGGTGGTGGTGTCGATCACGCGCACGCCCTCGGTGAGCGCGAGCACGAGCCGCGCGCCATCCGGGGTCATGCTGTAGCTCATCGCCACGCAACGCATGCCGAGGTCGCGGATCGCGTGCGTCGTGTCGTCGGCGATCGCGATCGCGCGCGAGCCGTTATCGGGCGCGCCGAGCACGAGCGCGCGCGTGCCGAACCGCGCCGACACCCAGCCGCCGGCGCCGGCGCGCCGCTTGGTCTCCGCCGACACCTCCGGCCACGCGGCGGGCGCGGTCGGCCGCTCGGTCACGCTGGCGCCGGCGAGCGAGCGCACCGGCTGCATGGTCGCGCGGTGTGCGTGTGCCTTGCGCCGCTTCGCGAGCTGCGCGGGGGTCACGCTCGCGCGGACGTCCGCGATCGCGCGCAGCTCGCGCGGCCGGTCGCCGAAGATCCCGACGACGACGCGATCGGCGTCGGCCGCGAGCTCGAAGTGGCTCGGAGTCTCGAGCGTGCCGGCGAGCGCGAGCACGTCGTCGTACACGCCGACGACGGCGACCGTCGGCACGCTCTCCTCGTCGTCGCCCTCGCCCACCGCGTGATAGCCCTCGAGCACGAGCGCGTCGCCTCGCGCGGTCGGCATCGCGCGATGCGCGCCGGTGATCTTCGCGCCCGGGTCATCGAGCTCGAGGCGATCGAGCAGGTCGAAGCCGCCTCCGCGCGTCGCGCCGAGCACGATCGCGCCGACGACGATCACGGCCGCGCGGTCTCCGGGCAACACGACGACATCGCCGGCGGCACGCAGCCAGCCCGGCAGCTCGAACAGCGGTGCGACCTCGCCGGTCTTCTCGTCGACGCGCACGACGACCGTCTCGAACCCGTTGGTCTGGAACGCGATCGCCGGCTGCGCCCGCGACCGCGTCTGGCACGCGATCGTGGCCTTCCACGTCGGCCGCGTGGCCTCGATCTTCGCCGCCAGCTTCGCGACGTCTCGCCCTTTGACCGGCTTCGCGATCGGCCCGCCGAGCTCCAGCGCCACTTTCGCGCGCGTCACCGACCTCGACTTCTTGCCCGCAGCCGGCTGCTTCAGCGGCCTCGCCGGCCTTCGCGCACCCGACGCCTTCTTCGTCGTCTTGTCCTTCGCCATCTGTGCTATTCATCATCCCCCAAACGCCACCCAGACCCCGTCGTCCAGAGGCCTAGGACACCCGCCTTTCACGCAGGTAACACGGGTTCGAATCCCGTCGGGGTCGCAATTCAATCGGGAGGGGTCCCCCTCCCTCGACCATGGTGTCGAAGCTCGCGGCGCCCTCGATGTGCCAGACCGCGCGCTCGCCATCAGGTGTGCGCGCCGGCGTGAACGTGAGGCCTTCGGGGAACAGGGCGAGGAACACTTCGCGGAGATCGCGCTGCTCGGCGAGCGCGCTCCTTAGATCGGCGAGCTTGGCGCGGGCGCCGGTCTCGATCTTGGTGACGAGCTCGGCGAGATCCTCCGGCGAGCGCTTCGCCGCGAGGATCTGCGCCTCGAGATGGTGGATCAGCGCGGTGCGCTTCTTGAGCTCGGTGACGAGCTCGGTGACGTCGTCCGCCATCGCGACCGCCTTGGCGAGCCGCTTCTGCTCCGCGCGCGCGGTTGCGAGCTCGGCCTGGAGAGCAGCGGTATCGGCCTCGTGCTTCGGCAGCTGCGCCGCGATCTCGGAGCGGATCTCGGCAAGCACCGTCTGCAGCACGCCTTCGCTCAGTACGTGCTGCTGCAGGTGCTCGACCAGCGCCGCTTCCACCTCGGCCATCGGCTGGTGGACCTTGACGTCGCAGACCGAGCTGCCGCGCTCGTGATGTTTCGCGCAGCCGTAGCAGAGCACGCGCACGTTCGGGCCCCCATATGCCTGGACGCGCGCCGCCGCGATCGCGCCGCCGCAGGAGCCGCACTTCGCGATCCCGGTGAGCGGGTACTTCGATGCGGGGCGCTTCGCGCCCGGACCGCGCGACGTGAACTTCGCGTTGACCGCGAACCACGTGGCGTCGTCCACGATCCGCCATTCCGGGATGTCGATCGTGAGCATCTCCGTTGGATCCGCCTTCACACGCACGATGCCGCCCGCTTGACGCACCTTCTTGATGCGGCCGTGGACGTACACGCCGCGGTAGCGCGGGTTGAGCAGGATCGTTCGGACCGCTGACGGCGCCCATGATCCGCTGCCGCGACGGCCTGCACTCGGCGCGGGCACGCCGTCGTGGTTGAGCTGATGCGCGATCTGCTTGTGCCCGCGACCAGCGAGGTACTCGCGATAGATGCGCTCGACGATCGGCGCCTCGGCATCGTTGACGACCGCGATCGTGAAACGTCGGCCGAAGCCGTCGCTCTTGCGCTCGAGCGTGTAGCCGTAGCAGGAGCCGCCGGCGATGCGCCCTGCGCGGACGCGGCTGCGCAGACCTTCGCGCGTGCGCGAGCGAATGGCCTCGAGCTCCATCTGGTGCCCGGTGCCCTGGATGAACGTGGTCGCCTGGTCGATGGCGTTCGCGAACATGACCTCCTGGCCGCTCGCGTAGTAGAAGAGCCGGCACGCGCGATCGCGCACGAGGTCGCGCACGACGAGCGTGACCTCGATCGCGTCACGGCCGAGGCGAGATTGGTCGCGGCACACGATCACGTCTCCGCGCTTGGAGTCGGCGAGAAGCTGGCGTAGCCCGGTGCGGCCGAGGAAGTCGTCGCCCGACCGGCCGTCGTCGACGTAGTCGACGCGTTCGTCGTCGGCGAGCCCCATCCTCGCGATGTGCTCGTCGCAGCCCTTCGCTTGGACGTCGAGACTAAACTGCTGCTTACCTTCATCGTTCTTGGAACGTCGCCGATAGATGCGGATCGTCATCGGTGCCTCGCGAGGGAACGCCTATGCCAGCCGTAATCATCCGGCCGCCTTCGTTTGCTCGCAATCGGTGTTCTCCGGGATCGCGTTGGCAAAGATCTGCTGCCTGACGAGAACGCGCGCGAGCGTTCGGTAGAGGATCGAACCGTCGCCGGTGGGGTGCAGCACGACGACCGGGCGGGCCTCGTTCGAGTTTGCAGCCTCGGCTGGCGTCACTACCAGGAGGGCGTGGGCCATGGGGTGCTCCTATCGTTTCTTGGGTGTGGCGGGAGGCACTGGATTCGACGGCGCCGGGACGTACGGGATCTGGGGTCCGCGCGGCGCGACCGTGGGCTTCTGCTTCTCGGGTTGTTTCTGTTTGTCGGCCTGTTCGCGCGCGTCGGCGACCGTCCGCAGGCGCGCGATCACGAGCTCGAGCGCTTGGTCGACCGACAGCCCCGACAGCGGATTCGGCTTGGGCACGCCGGGCAGCACGATCGGCTTGCCGGGCTGCGCGCCGAGCGCGGAGAGAATCGTCTGGCACGCCTGCGCGCCGGTCGCCTTCTGTTCCGCGGTCGCGCCGTCGGTCACGGCGACGCGAATGGCTTCGAGCAAGTCCTGCATGTGGTCTCCTCGTGGTTAGAACGGTGCGTCCTCGAGCTCGGGCTGGCCGAGGATGTTGTCGCGGGGTTTGAGGCGACGGATCATGCGCGTCTCCTCGTCGAGCG
>DATJXL010000300.1:0-5561 GCA_035500135.1 Kofleriaceae bacterium | reverse complement strand
CCCGAAACCGATCTCTGCTGGCGCCTCGGCGTCTGCCTGGCGCCTTGGCGGTAATTCTGCTCTTACTCCGCCGCGACGTCGGGCTGCGCGACCGCGGTGACCGGCGCCGCGCGCTTCTTGGCCGGGCCCGAGTACCACTTGCGCGAGATCCACATGAACAGCGGCGCCGCGAGGAAGATCGACGAGTACGTCCCGACGATCACGCCGATGTTCATCGCGAACGCGAAGTTGCGGACGTCGCCGGTGCCGAAGATGTTCATGATCAAGGTCGTCGCGAACACCGTCGACGACGTCAGGATCGTCCGCACCAGCATCTCGTTGAGCGAGATGTCGACGATGCGCTCGATCTTCTTGTCCTTGAGCTTGGCCTGGTTCTCGCGAATCCGGTCGAACACGATTACGGTGTCGTTCGTCGAGTAGCCCATCACGGTCAAGAGGCCCGCGACCGAGGTCAGGGACACTTCCTGCCAGGTGATCGCGAACACGCCGATCACCATCACCGCGTCGTGCACGGTCGCGAACGCCGCACCCGGCGCGTAGCGGATGTCGAAGCGGAACGCGAGGTAGAGCATGATCAGGAACAGCGCGAACACGATCGACTTCGCCGCGTCGTCGCGCAGCTTGTCGCCGGCTTTCGCGCCGACGCCGTAGCTCTGGTACGTCTGCGCCTCGACGTTCGGGACCGCCTTCTCGAGGTCCTTGCCGAACTGGCGATCGAGGCCCCACACCGAGAACACCTCGCTGTACTCGCTCGTGCCGATGTCGGCGTGCGTGTACTGGTCTTCTTCCTGCGGCAGCCACGGCTTGAGCTCGAGGCCCGCCGACACGGTCGCCTTCTGACCGTTCGCATCGGTCTTCTCGTAAGTCTCGGCCGCGAAGAACGGGGCGACCTCGGCGGGCGTGATCAGCTTCTTGGTCTGCACGTTCAGGCGATCGCCGGACCACACGGCCTTGCTGCCCGGAAACTTCGCCATGAAGTCGGCCGCGGTCTTGTCGCGCGCGACCTCGTCGATCGCGGAGAACCGCGGCGTACGCACGATCATGCCGTCGATGGTCTTGCCGTTGTCGTCGGCCCACGAGATGTCCGAGACCTCGACGTCGCCCTCGCCCGCCTTCGCGAGCGCCTCGCGCACCTTGCCCGGATCGACCTTGGTGTAGGCGTGCGTGGTCTTGTCCTGGAACGCGTAGATGATCTCGGTGCCGCCCTTGAAGTCGATCGTCCAGTTCATGTACTCGCCGCGCACGCTCTTGTTGAAGAACAAGGCGCCGACGCTGACGGCCATGAGCAGGCAGGACAGCACGAACCAGGTGCGGAACTTCGCGACGAACTGGAAGTTCGTGCCGGGCGGAAGCAGATAGCGGAACTTGTGGTTGTGGTTTGAGGTCATTGCTCCTGGTCCCGCCTCAGATCGACAGCGTCTGGAGCGTGCCCTTCTTCCTCGCGACGGCCCAGTCGAAGAAGATGCGGGTGACCCAGATGTTGGTGGTGAGCGTCGTGAACACGCCGACGAGCAGCATCACGGCGAAGCCCTTGATCGGGCCCGAGCCGTACTGCAGGAGGACCCAGCCGGCCGCCGCGGTCGTGAGCTGACCGTCGAGGATGGCCGAGAACGCGCGCGAGAAGCCGAGGTCGATGGCGCCGCGCACCGACTTGCCGAGCAAGAGCTCGTCTCGGATGCGCTCGTAGATGAGGATGTTGCCGTCGACCTCCATGCCGATCGACAGCACGATCGCGGCGATGCCCGGCAAGGTCAGCGTGGCGCCGAACAGCGCCATCACCGCGAGCGTCATGATGATGTGAAAGACGACCGCGAACACCGCGATCCCGCCGGACCAGCGGTAGATGCCGACCATGATCGCGATGACGAGCAAGATGCCGATGATGAACGAGTTGCGCGTCTTGTCGATCGCGTCGCGGCCGAGCGTCGGGCCGAGGTTCGATTCGCTGGCCTCGACGAGCGGCGCCGGCAACGAGCCGGTCTTGAGCACGTTGACGAGGTCGTCGCGCTCCTTTTCCTGGCGGACCGGATCGGAGCCGCCCATCGTGATCGACGCGCGGCCGCCGCGGATCGCCTGGTTGATCTGCGGCGCCGAGCGGACCTTGCCGTCGAGCAGCGTCGCGAACTCCATGCCGACGATCTGCGACGTGATGTCGCCGAACACGCGGCCGCCGAAGCGGTTGAAGTCGAGCAGCACGATCGGGCGGTTCGTGTTCGGATCGTAGCTGCCCATCGCGTTCTGGATCGCGGTGCCGGTCAGGCGCACGGCCTTCTCGAGGTAGTACGAGCGCCAGAACTTGCGCTTGTCGGGCGCGTCGGCCGGGGGCTCGACCGGCTCGTACGCGAGCTCGTGATCGTCGGGCACCTTCAAGCTCGGATCCTTCTCGATCTGACCGACGACGCCGAGCTCCTTGTCGCCGTTCAGGTAGCGCTCGATCAGCTCCCAGCCGTTGATCAGCACCTTGACGTGGTCGCCCTCGATCTTCGAGTCCTTGGTGAGCTTGTTGTGCTTCTTCGCCCACGTCAGCGGCACCGACTCCTCGCGGTCGTAGCCGATCAGGTAGTAGTCGGTGTGGCGGCCGCCGCCTTCTTCGGGCTGCCACGAAGCGATCTCGGCCTTGATGCCGAGCGCCTTGGCGTCGGGCTCGGTCACGTTGCCTTCCTTGTCCGGCGCGAGGTGCTTGTAGAGGTTCTTCATGTACGGCGAGCCGTCGTGCGCCGAGCTCGCGGCGGTGCAGCCCTGCGGGCTCGGCGTCGAGCAATCGTCGACGATCTTCATCTCGAGCTTCGCCGTGCGCGCGATTAGCGCCTCGGTGTTCTTCACCGAGTCCGAGTTCGGATCGCCGGGCAGCTCGACGATGATGTCGTCGCCCTTCTCGACCACGCTGGGCTCGGCGACCCCGCTCTCGTTGATGCGCTCGCGGATCGTCGACACCGCGTTGGTGAGCGCGGACTTCTTGATGCCCTCGGCGTAATCCGACGACACGATGAAGCAGACCTTCTTCGCGGCGTCTTCTGCCTTCTCGCCGGCTTCGGCCTGACACGGCACCTTGTCGACGTCGTTGTGGTAGTTGTCGACGACGTCCTTCGCGACCGTCGCGGCGTCGTCCGCCTTGTCGAGCAGCACGACGACCGAGCCGAGCGGGATGCTCGGCGCCTTCACGACCGCCTTGATCTTCTGATCGGCGAGCTCGGCGTCGAGGTCGCGCATGATCTCGGACGCCTTGTCGGCGACCGCCTTGTCGAGCGCGATGTTGTAGACGATGTGCTTGCCGCCCTGGAGATCGAGGCCGAGGTTGATCTGGCTGCCGAACAGGTGGTTCAGCGGCCACACCGACGGCAGCGAGCTCCGGTCCATGAAGCTCGGCGCGAGCGTGGCGAGACAGAACAGCGTCAGGAAGACGAGGCCGATCGTCCGCCAGCGAAGGCTCCGGTCCATGGCGAGCTCCTACGGTCTCTAGGCCGCGCTCTTCGCGGCGTTTTCCGGGACCTTGCCCTCCCACTTGCCCTCGATATAGGCGCGCGGGATGCGGACGCGGACCTTCTCCTGGATCTCGACGACGAGCACGTCACCCGACATGCCGGTGATCTTTCCGATCACTCCGCCGCGCGTGATGATCTCGTCGCCCTGGCCGAGCTTGGCGAGCTGAGCCTGATGCTCCTTCTGCTTCTTCACCTGCGGCCGGATCAGGATGAAGTAGAAAATCCCGAACATCACCAACATCATCAGGATCGGCTGCATGGCTTCCATTTCGGTTTGGACCTCGGAAAATCCGGGGGTTGGTACCACCCGCAGGGGGACTGGTCAAGGCTGCCGAATCAGGCAGGTCGGCCTTCCCGCAGGATGCGGTCGCGGATGCGCCGGACGTGCCGCGCGTAGAACGTCAGGTTGTGCAGCGTGGCGAGGCGCGCGTACAGGATCTCCTTCGCCATGTAGAGGTGGCGCAGGTACGCGCGCGAGTGCGTCCGGCAGGTCGTGCACGGGCACTCGGGGTCGATCGGCCCGGTGTCCATGCGGTTCGCGGCGTTCGGGATGTTGACGCGGCCCTGCGAGGTGAACAGGTAGCCGTTGCGCGCGTTGCGGGTCGGCATCACGCAGTCGAACATGTCGATGCCGGCCGCGATCGCGTGCTCGAGGTCGGCGGGAGTGCCGACGCCCATCAGGTAGCGCGGCTTGTCGGCCGGGAGCTGGTGGGCGACCTCGTCGAGGATCCGATAGGTGTCGGCGAGGCTCTCGCCGACCGCGAGCCCGCCGAGCGCGTGGCCGTCGAAGCCGAGCGGCGCGAGCTCGGCGAGGTGCGCGAGCCGGCGCGCGGTGTCGGTGCCGCCCTGCACGATCCCGAACAGCGCCTGGCCCGGCGCGCGCGGCGCGGCGAGGCAGCGCTTCGCCCACGCGGTCGTGCGGCGGACCGCGAGCTCGTGGGTCTGCGCGTCGGCATCGCCGGGCGGACACTGGTCGAAGCACATCGCGATGTCGGAGGCGAGGACGCGCTGGATCTCGATCGAGATCTCGGGCGTGAGCCGGTGCTTGCTGCCGTCGAGGTGCGAGCGAAACGTGACGCCGTCGTCGTCGATCTCGCCGAACGCGGCGAGCGAGAACACCTGGTAGCCGCCGGAGTCGGTGAGCAGCGCGCGGTCCCACGCCGCGAAGCCATGCAGGCCGCCGGTCGCGGCGATCACGTCGAGGCCGGGCCGCAGGTAGAGGTGATACGTGTTGCCGAGGATGATGCGCGCGTCGAGCGGCGGCGCGCGCAGCTCGTCGGCGGTCATCGCCTTGACCGTACCGGCGGTGCCGACCGGCATGAACACGGGCGTCGGGATGTCGCCGTGCGGCGTGTGCAAGATGCCCGCGCGCGCGTGGCCGAGCGTGGCGACCAGCTCGAACGAGAAGCTGGAGGTGGGCAGCTGCGTGATCATGACCGGTGAAGCAACATCGCGTCGCCGTAGCTGAAGAAGCGATAGCGCAGGGCGACGGCGTGGCGATAGGCCGCGAGCACGCGATCGCGACCGGCAAACGCGCACACGAGCATGAGCAGCGTCGACTCGGGCAGGTGGAAGTTGGTGACGAGGTGGTGGACGACCCGGAACTCGTGGCCGCTTCCGGGATAGATGAACAGGTCGGTCGAGCCCTCGCTGGTGTGCGCGAGCGCGGCGGCTTCGAGCGCGCGCAGCGCGGTGGTGCCGAGCGCGACGACCGGGCGGCCCGAGGCGACGGCTGCTGCGGTCGCCGGCGGGATCGCGTAGCGCTCGCGGTGCATGCGGTGCGCGCGGATGTCGCCCTCGCGGATCGGCTCGAACGTGCCGTAGCCGACGTGCAGCGTGAGCGGCGCGATCGCGATGCCGCGCTCGGCGAGCCGCTCGACGATCGCGGGCGTGACGTGGAGACCGGCGGTCGGCGCCGCGACCGCGCCGGGCACGCGCGCGAACATGGTCTGGTAGCGATCGCGATCGGGCGCGGCGTCGGGGCGATGGATGTAGCGCGGCAGCGGCACGTGGCCGACGCGGTCGAGGAACGCGAGCGCGTTGCCCGGGATCGCGACGGCGATCGAGCCGTCGGCGGCG
>DATJXL010000299.1:0-20871 GCA_035500135.1 Kofleriaceae bacterium | reverse complement strand
TCGAGGACCAGGCGCACCGCGCCGGCCTTGAACTCATCCGTGAACTGTCGCCGCACGCGCTTCGCGCGACCCTGCTTGCCACCCATCGTTGCCATCGTATCCGCCTCTCGTGGTGTGTCCACGGGAGTGGATCAAGCCCAGTTCGCTTGCATCCGCTCCTTGGCTGCTGCCCACGCCGGCGAGGCGACGGTCGTGCCGCTCGTGATTTCTCCGCTGGTCCTGAGCTGTTGAACGAATGCTTCGCTCGGGATCCACAGGCTCTGGCCTGCGATCACCTTCGCACCGAGAAAGACTCGAAGCGTTTCCTGCTCGGCCGGGCTTCGCAGCGCTGTATTGATGATCCCGAGATTGGCTTCGCTCAGATGGATCCCCGGCCTCCCCTTGTTCGCGATGTAGAGCGCTTGAACGTAGAGCCGCTCGTCGTTGCCGTTCGCGAAGCTTGCGCCGTACGCGTCGACGGCGATCTTGACTAGCGAGTCGCCCTTCGAGACGACGCGAAGCGTCGCGTTGGGCTCGGGAGGATTGATCGCGACGTACCGTTCTTCGCAGAAGCCTGCAGCCCCATTGCCGATCACGTAAACCCAACGCTGTGCGACATCAGCCTCCGTCGTGCGTCGCTCGACATGCACGAGGCCGTTGAACGGGATCACGCCGGATGCAGCTGGTGCTGTTGGATCCGGCGAGGCAAAGAGATGGCGGCCGTTAGGGGCGCTAATCCGGCCTGCCTGACCGACGGGCACCGAATCAGCGTGAAACAGGTCGTGCCACATGTCGCCGGCTGCCGGCTGGCGCTGGCCGGTCTCACTCCGTCGTGCCTCGTTCGTGTGCGGACCGCCGAACGTTGGTTGGGCGGCGTTCCTCGAGTCTCCATAGGCACGCTCGGACGCGCTTGGTGGTGGTGGCTGCCCGTTGTGTGACGACGCGACGGGTGGAATCGGGCCACCGCTTGAGAAACGCGTCTTCGGTGCCTCGGCGTCGCTCGAATGCCCACCGTCAGCCGCCGGTTGCGCAGGCGTGGTGCTCGTCTGCGCTATTTCGTGGCCACCGTCCGGCATCGACCGCCCTCAACCATTACGTAACCTAGTACGGAGCGCTCCGGCCCAACTTCCTCGCCATGAAATCGAAGCTGTGGGTGCGGAGCTACCCGGATCTAAGCCGCTAGGCCGCGCGACGCGACTTGCGATTGTCCGCCGACCGGCCGGACATCAGGTCCGTTCTCCGAAACCGAAGCCGCGCACCGATCCGCTGACATGGAATCTGTCCGCGCTCGACCGCCTTGCGCAACGCGCCTTGCGTCATGTCGAGGATGGCCGAAGCGTGCTCGACATCGAGAAGCTCGTCTTGGTGGACATCGGTGTCTTCTCCTACCCGACGCCGGCTCCTGTCCACGAAATCCTGGGAACTCCATCGCGAAGAAACGCGAACGCAAGAGCGCTCGTCGGGCAGCCCGTCGAAATGACGTGATTGCCCGTCAGCACCCTCGCGTGCACTGTTTGCTGTGCGACAGCGACTGCGCGCACGACGGTGTGCCGCACGCCGATCCCGACTGCGGTCACGGCTACGTCGTCTGCCCGGTCTGCGCGGTGCAGTCCTGCGACGATTGCGTGAGTCGGCTGGAGATCATCGAGATGGCGCGGCGTCGTGATCCCGACGTCGCGATCCGCATCGATCCGGTCTTGGTGAAGCGGCTGGCCACACCAGCCGTGCGAGCCGATCCGGCGGGAGCATCCCCAGGAGCTTCTGCGTCGTTCGCCAAAAGTCGTCGACCCCGCCGAGGAGAACCTCATCGAGCTCGGAAAGGTGGAGGCGCCCATTCCTAAGACGTGGGAACCACGCGCCGTGCAGCTCGCCACTGCTGGTCAGCTCCGTGGAGCGTAGCCAGGCGGTCAGCTCGGTCGTCAGGTCGATCACGACGCGAACCTCGTCTCGATCTCGTCGAGATGATCGCGGATCCAAGTCGCCGCCTCGTCCGGCGGCAGGATCGCGAGCTGGTAGACCTGCTCGTCGAGTTCCCCGTCGTTGAGTTCGAGACGACGCGCCAACGCCGGCCCGAGCTTCTTCAACCGGGCCAGCTCGGTCGGCTGGAACATGCCGACCATCGCGCTGAACTTCATCTTGAGAAGCTTCAGAAAACGGCGCGAGCACGTCGTAGATGGTCTTGTTCTGCACCGACTCGTCGTCTTCGACCTCCTCTTCGTCGTCGTCCTCCGCCGGTTCCGGTGACATGGGCGGCGGCGCATTCCGGAAGAACCCACGAACAGACACGATCGCCTTCACGCAGTCCGCCTGCGTCTCGGTGACGGCGCGCAGCGCATCGCTGTTAACGCGCATCATCTGTGTCATCGCTTCGAGTGCGAAGCGGAGGTCGCTCGCTGGAGCGGCCGACGTCGCACGCAGCGTCGGCAAGCTCACGGCATCCCCCGCCGCGTTCCGCAGCTCGCGCGATTCGCCGGTGACGTCGACCGTCACGACGTAGTCGAGCACCTTGCCGACCTCGTCGAGCGCGTAGACGCGATAGACGTCAGCTCCGCACAGGTCGGCCAGCTCTTCGGCGGTCGTCTCGAGCGGGAAGGCGATGCTCGACCTGATTGCCCGGCTTCGCGCTCTTCCGGACGATCGGCAGGTGTGGGGCCTCACGTCACACGAGCGCTTGTGCCTCCTCGCGACCGACTCTTCCGCTTCGCCCTGGTACGTCATCGTTGCGGCGCTCGACTCTCAAAACATTTTTATCGAGTACCTCGTGCCTGGAGACAGCGCTCCCTGGCCGAATGCTTACATGCGCGGAGAAGCTCGTTCGCACGACGACGCGGTTCGCATGATCGTCACGGCGATGAACGAGTCTCGCGGTTGGACGCGCGCGTGAGGCGATGTCCCGCGTGCTGTTGACTCTGGAGTGGCGGTGACGGCGATCTACTCCGAAATGTTGGCGAGTCGCAAGGCCTGCTAGGACGACGGTCAGCTCAACCCTAGCCCGCGGCCCAATCGATCGTGCGATCAGGGCAGCGGGCTGCGATGCGCAACGGTGTCGTTCCCATACGCGCAGTGCGGCCAGCCGACCCAGCGATGGGCAGGCCCGAGTAGCTCTGAGAGATCCTTCGCGTCGTTGCCGAGTTCCGCGATCTCGACAGGAACTCCTGGCTCGATCGGAATCTCGCGTTCGGACCAGGATGCAGCCGCCTCATCGCGTTCGTCCGTCATGTCGATCACACCTGGAGTCGGCGTGCGGGCTATCGGCTCGCCGCGAATGCTGATCACGAACTTGTCCACCGCGACTCCGTTCGCAAAGCTTCCACGGATGGTGCCTCGGATCGTCTCAACATACCGATTGCACCCGCCCGAGTCGGTGGGCCCGGTGTCGACGTCGCGAACACCGAAGCTTCCTGTGAACGGACCGTCGAGTCGGCCCTGGTGGTAAGTGAGCATGCCGAGCATGCCCTGGCACGGGCCCTCAAGCAGCCCAAGAGCGTACGTCGCGCTACCGTCGGGCCCCGAGAACGCGCCGTCGGCGATTCCATTTCGGTAGTGGCCGATGCGCGTAGATCCGCGGCAATCATCGGGCTGTTTCATGACCGCGAGGCCCTGAAGCAACCCGTGCGCGTCCACGCACCATGCTGCGCTCACCGGGAAGCGAGACCACCCCCTGCCGCTCGCGTTAGATGGACACGGTTCTCCGAGGTACTCGGCTGACGCACTCGACGACACCACATAGCTGCCATCGAGCTCGCGCTCGATCACGTCATCTGGCTCGTGTGCTTGGACTCGAGTTGCTCCAGGCCCGCAAGCGAGGAGGCCAGACAGGGAGGCAAGGTAATAACGCATGCTCGGATCGCGACGAGGACCTGCCAATGCGACACCGCACAGCACTGCGGGTTGCAACCTGTCATCGGGAGAGCGCTACGCGGCCTCGCTCGCAAGCCTCGTTGATGGGTTTTGCCTCACAGATGCCGGTTAGTGGGGCAAGGCCCGTCCGCGTCCGGCGTCGTCCGCGGCGGACGTTTCGTGGCGGCGCCCGAGAATGCGCCCTGGATCCGTCTTTGTTGGGAGTCGAACATTCGCGACGCGCTCTCGCGCTGCCGGATCGATGATCCAGATCATGTTAGCGTGCACCCGTGCTGCGAATTTGCTGCCTAGCGATCGTCGTGGGCTGCTCGACCGGAGGCACCACCAAGCACGATGACAACGCCGCCGCGCCGATGCCGCCGAGCGATCCCATGCCGAAGCCGGCGGCGCCAGCTGCACCGCACGCGAAGGTCACGGTCGGGAAGGCCACCCGAACTCGCCGGGCTCGAGCTCGGCGGCTTTGAATCGTTGAGCGACTGCCGGCGCGTCTATGCCGCGGAACACGAAGTCGGCGAGACCGTCGAGCGGCTGCTCGTGCTGCCAGATTCCGATTGCATCGAGATCGACGACAAGCAGACGGGCCCAGTCCACCACCGCGTGTGCGAAACGTTCGCTTCGCGCGGTGACTCCGTCGCGAACGACGACGCTGATTCGTCGAAGTCTCGTCGCGTCGGGACTATCCGCTGGCATCCGCTCGCCGATGACATGCAGCTCGTTCGTCGCGACATCCGACAGGACGCCGGCCCACATGCCGTGGAACTGCACCTCGCCCGCTCGTGTGCCGAACGACAGCGCGTGATCGGCGCGCGTTCGATGCGGTACGCGGTCGTGAAGAATCTCGAGACGCGCGTCGAGTTGCTGCGCCCTCGCGATCTGCTTCACCTGGTCGGCGAACTGGTTCGCGAGCTCGCGGGGAACGTCGCAGATGAAGCGCGGGTTCCACTGCTGGCCGAGCTGCTGGCCGGCCTTATCGGAGTCAGCACCAACGATCGCGGCATCAACAGAGCGATTCGCGGCGGCCGTTCCCTTCTCAGAAAGAATGCCCTCCGGCATGACGGGCGGGCGATCGTGGGACCACATACCCAGGAACCCCGGATCGACGATGAGTATCGATCCACTGGGAGCGATGACGGTTCCCAATTTCATGGCGACTAATCCTCGCACCCGAAGCCGCTGCGGTCAGACAGTAGTCGCACGCGAAGACGTCGGGCACGCGTAAATCATATGGTTTTGGTCCAGGCGAATCGCTCCTTGAAGTCGTCGAAGCAAGTCGCGCAGACCCAGTAGTAGTCGTTCTTGGTCGAGTAGCCCTCGTGGGCCTCTCCATCGGTCCCGGGTTCAGTCAGCTTCGCCCAGCAGAACGAGCAATGATCGTGTTCCCAATTGTCGCGGTATCGCCGGTAGGTCTTCCATGTCCAGCTGGCACCGTGGAGGTACTTCTCCTGACCACGAAGGCGCCAGTCGTCGTCCTTCGCCGACATGCCCGAATCGTACTACTGTGCGCCGTCGTGCTTGGCGTCGAATAGTCGCAGGACCCGACGCGCCGCATCTTCGTCGAGCCCGTTGAGAGGGCTCGTGCGGACGAACCTGTTTTCGAGCGGTCCCATATCATAGCCGTCGTCGAGGATCACGACGGATTGGAGGTCGACGTCGTGCTCGCGCATCCACGCTTCGATCTCGCGCCAGCGTTCCGTACCGAGCACGGGCGTTACGCCGAGCAGGGAGCACTCCACACCGCCGGCCGCAAGCTCCTCGCGCAGATGTTCCAGCTCGCGATCGCGGCGCCAGGCCGAAATGAGCACTACGCCTGCTTCGATCGTTTGCAGAACTTCGCAAAGGCGACGGGCAAGCTCCGGCTCGATCCAGCTCCGAAGCCCGAGTGACTCGCTTGCATGGAATCCGACGCGATTCAGGACGCCATCGATATCGAGGAACAGAACGCGCACGCCACGGCTTCCGGGCAGCTGCCGTTCAAGGCGCATACCGTTCAGGGCGTGCTGCGAAGTCAGTCCTGAAGCACTCGAGGATCACGGCGTCGTCTTTCGCATGCGACCAGTACGCTCTGTTGAAGGCGTCTTCGGCTTCGTCCGTTTCTTCGGCCGTTGCGGCAGCCTCCAGCAGTGAGGCGATCTCGTGCAGACCAAAGTAGACGTAGCCCTCGCACGAGAGTCGGAGACGGTCGGGGCCGAGACACTGGATCGCGTGGAACACGCCTCCATTCATCACACAACCGTGTGCTTCGAGGAGAGCCGCGAGCGCCTTGTCGCCTTCGCGAGGCGTTGGACCGCCGAATTCGACGGCTGCACGGTTCCAGACTTTTTCGGCCCGCTCCAACACGTAGCGATGATCGCGGGATGATCGGCCCGCTTCAAGGTCACTCGGTCGCCCAGATCTCAGTTCCGACCGGAACATCCTGCTTGGTGAGCTTCGCGAATCGCAGCATGTGACGGATGGAGAGTGGTAGGCGAGGAGGGTCGACGAATGGGATTTCTGCAACCGCCTCCGCAGAAACGGTGGTGCCGTCAGGGCGGCGCAACTCGACGGACATTGTTCGTGGCGAAGAGCCATCGAGCTTGGCATCGGGCGCCACAATGACACCGCGGCCAGCGATCGCGAACGTATCTTCGACGACGAGGAGCAGCCTCAAACCCATCTAGCGTGCTCGCAGCTGCTTGGGCTGCTTCATTGGCAGCACGCGGCCTTCCTGCTTCGCTCCCAGACCGAGACCCGCGCGCAGCTTCGGCGAGAACGAGCGGCGCACGTAGTGATCGTAGAAGCGCTTTGTGACAACGGGCGACGAGTGGCCCACGGCGGCGCTGACTTCGTCGAGCGAGGCGCCGCCGGAGAGGTGACGGCTCACGAAGCTGTGACGCGTGGCCTGGTACCAGGTCATCGTCGGCTTCTGCTCCTTGACGACCGGCTGCTCCTTGTCGCCCTTCTTGCGCTTCTTCTTGAGCTCGACGGCGCGCCCCCCGACGTGCTTCGGCGCCACATGCTCCCAGCACGCTTCGATGTACTCCTTGCGAAAGCAGAGGCCCTTGCGGCGCGCGCACGGGAACACGCGATCCTCGGGGCCGGCTTCTTGCGCTTCGCGCGTCGAGAGCCACGGGCCGAGGAACTCGTTGATGTCTTCGGGAGCCGGCACCCACTTCACCTTGCCTTCGCCCTTCTTGTCCTCTTTGAGCGGACCGTCGTACGAGAAGCGAACGCGGATGATGCCTTCGTCGAGGAACTCCATGTCGGACATGCGAAGGCCCGCGGCCTCACCCGTGCGCAAACCGGAGCGGTTGCACAGGTAGAACATGAAGTTGATCGGCTCCTCGAGATCGTTGATGAGCTTGCGCACGATCGCGTCGTCGGCGAGCCACGGCGTGTCGGACTTCACCGACTGCGTCGGGCGGCTGCCCATCGGGATCTGACGAACCGGATTGATCGCGACGTGCCCGCGCGCGATCGCCCACGAGAAGAAGCGCGACAACAAGTTCATGTTGTGGCGGATGCTCGAATCGCTCAGCTCGCCCGCCGCGCGCTGTTCGTCGATCCACTCCATCACTGCGCCGAGATCGACATCGGCCAGCAGCATCCGATCGAACTTCGGCGCCAGATGCCGCCGCCCACGGCTGCGATCGTCGTCCGCGTTCCTGTTCACCAGCCCATCCAGGAACGACTGGAACAGCCCCTTGAACAACGGTGCGTCGTCCGCATCCTCCATCCCGACCAGCCCGCGCGAGATTCGAGCCTCGATTTCACCCACGAACCGCTTCGCGAGCGCCTTGGTCGGCTGCCTGGAAGCCTTGTAAACCCAGCGCCCGTTTTCCCGGTACCCGACGTACCAATTCGGCGCGTCCTTCGACCCTCGGTTGAAGACCGTCCCCATGTAGTAGCCTCCGCTTACTACACATTTACTACAACGGTCCGACACCCTGCGGGGGCCAACCGCATAAGTGGGCGTAATATTTGCGGAGCGGACGGGACTCGAACCCGCGGCCTCCGGCGTGACAGGCCGGCGTTATAACCGACTTAACTACCGCTCCAAACGTAGCTTCAAATTTCAGGAGTTCCGTGGGCGAAGCAGGGTTCGAACCTGCGACCACCGCCTTGTAAGGGCGACGCTCTTCCGCTGAGCTATTCGCCCGCTTCCGAGGGAAAGCGTTCTAGACGGCCCAAGCCCGTGTGTCAAGCATCAGTGGGCGTCGCGGGGGTCGGTCGGTGGCATGGTCTCGACGATGCGCCAGTCGACCACGCTCGAGGGTTCTCGCAGGAACTCCGACGGCTGCGGGTGCGCGAGTGCGTGGCGCAGCACCTCGTCCATGTGCTTCACCGGAATCGCCACGAGCTGCTCCAACACCGCCTCGGGGACCTCCTTCAGATCCTTGCGGTTGTCGTCGGGGAACAGCACCGTCGTCACGCCCGCGCGGTGAGCCGCCAGGATCTTCTCCTTCAAGCCGCCGATCGGCAGCACGCGGCCGCGCAACGTGACCTCGCCGGTCATCGCGATCGTCTGACGCACCGGAATTCTCAGCAGCGCCGACGCCATCGCCGTCGCCATCGTGATGCCCGCCGACGGACCGTCCTTCGGGATCGCGCCCTCGGGGAAGTGGACGTGAATGTCCACCTTGTTCTGGAAATCGTTCGACAGTCCGAACGTTCCCGCGCGCGACCGCAAGTAGCTCATCGCCGCCTGCGCGCTCTCCTGCATCACCTCGCCGAGCTTGCCGGTCAGCGTCAGCTTGCCCTTGCCGGGCACGATCGTCACCTCGGCGGTCAGCAGGTCGCCGCCGAACATCGTGACGGCGAGCCCGTTCGCGAGCCCGATCTCGTCCTCTTTCTCGCGACGCGCCTCGCGATACTTCTCGACACCGAGCCAGCCGGGTAGCGCGTCGGGCGTGACCTCGAACCTCGCGTCGGCTGCGCGGCCACCCGCGAGCCAGTCCTTCGCGATCTTCCGGCACACCGTCGCGATCTCGCGCTCGAGATTGCGCACGCCGGCTTCCTTCGTGTAGCGATGGATGATCGCGGTCAGCGCATCGTCTCCCCACGTCACCGGGAGATCCTTCACGCCGTTGTTCTCGGCTTGCTTCGGGATCAAGTACTGATTCGCGATCGCGACCTTCTCCCACTCGGTGTAGCCGGGGAGCTCGATGATCTCCAAGCGATCCTGCAGCGGCAGGGGAATCGCGTGTTGCTGGTTCGCGGTCGTGATGAACATGACGTCGCTCAAGTCGTAGTCGAGATCCAAGTAGTGATCGTTGAACGCGCTGTTCTGCTCGGGATCGAGCACCTCGAGCAGCGCGCTCGCCGGGTCACCGCGAAAATCCATCGACATCTTGTCGATCTCGTCGAGCAGGAACACCGGATTGTTCGAGCCGACCTTCTTCAGCGACTGCACGAGCTTTCCCGGCAGCGCGCCGATGTACGTGCGGCGATGGCCGCGGATCTCGGCCTCGTCGCGCACGCCACCGAGCGACTGCCGCACGAAGCGACGGCCGGTCGCGTGCGCGATCGATCGCGCGAGCGACGTCTTGCCGACGCCGGGCGGACCGACCAAGCACAGGATCGGCCCGCGCTGACGCGGCACCAATGCTTGGACGGCCAAGTATTCCAGGATCCGCTCTTTGACTTTCTTCAGGCCGTAGTGCTCGGCCTCGAGGATCTTCTCCGCTTCATTGATGTCGTGACGGTCCTCGGTCTTGTCGTCCCACGGCAGCGCGATCACCCAGTCCAGATAATTCCGCACGACGGTCGCCTCGGCGCTCATCGGCGACATCTGCTTCAGCTTCTTGAGCTCCTTGAGGCAGCGCTCCTTCGCCTCCTTGGACATCTTCTTCTGCTTGATCTTCTGCTCGAGCTCGGCGAGCTCGTTCTTGAACTCGTCGCGGTCACCCAGCTCCTTCTGGATGGCCTGCATCTGCTCGTTCAGGTAGTACTCTTTCTGCTGCTTCTCCATCTGCTTCTTGACGC
Source organism: Kofleriaceae bacterium (assembly GCA_035500135.1). Taxonomy (GTDB): domain Bacteria; phylum Myxococcota_A; class Polyangia; order Haliangiales; family Haliangiaceae; genus JABFXX01. Next base: position 11,070 of record DATJXL010000299.1, on the reverse strand, counting down.
GAGTGCGCAGCTTCTTCTCGACCTGGCGGATCTCGATCTCGCCCTGCATCAGCTCGCCGAGCCGCTCGAGGCGCTTCGCTGGCGACGCGGTCTCGAGCAGCTCCTGCTTGTCCTTCAACTTCAACGCGACGTGCGCGACGATCGTGTCGGCCAGGCGGCCCGGGTCGTCGATCGTGCGCACGCTGACGAGCAGCTCCTGCGGGATGCGCGTGTTGAGCTTCACGTAGTCGTCGAACACGTCCTGCACCGAGCGCATCAGCGCGGTGACCTCGGCGCCTTCGTCGTCGGGCTCCTCGACGTCGTCGACGTCGCACGCGAAGAACGGCTCGCTCTGCACGAAGCCGCGGATGCGTGCGCGCGCGCGGCCCTCGACGAGCACCTTGACCGGGCCCTTCGGAAACCGCAGCAGCTGGATGATGTGACCGACGGTACCGATCGAGAAGATGTCCTCCTCGGCGGGATCGTCGGTCTTCGCGCGGCGCTGCGCCGCGAGCAGCAGCTGCTTGTCGCCGGCCATCGCCTCCTCGAGCGCCGACAGCGACTTGTCGCGACCGACGAAGAGCGGCACGACCATGTGAGGGAACACGATGATGTCGCGCAGCGGGAGGAGGGGCAGCCGATAGCCCACTCTATCGTCGGATCTCATGGCCTTGATACTTTAGGGGAGACGAGTACTTGAGCAAGAATTGTCGGCGTTTCATGGTAAGAAAGCCACGCATACTATGGCGTAGATGCCGCGAATCGCGTCGACGGGGCTCTGTCGTGCCCCCAACGATCACCCGACGATCCCGCTTCGCGCGTAAGCGCGATCGCGAATGATCGGCGTGGCATTCGCGCTGCTGCTCCTTCGCGCGCGCACGTGAAAGTCCAGGACGATCCACCGCGGTCCCTCGTCGAGGCGTTCCTGCTCGTCGAGCAGCCGCGCCAGCGCATCAGCCACTGGACGCAGGCGCTGGCCGCGCTCGATTCGCCGAACGCGCCGCCGCTCGCGGCGGTTCACGCGTACTACGACTCGATCGCCGACCAGGCGGTGCTCCAGCTCCGCTACGACGAGCTCGCGCTCGGCAGCGCACGGCTCGGGTACATCGTCGAGGTCGCGCTCCTCGCCGAGGTCGGCATGATCCAGCCGGCCGAGCTCTCCGATGGCGAACGCGCGCGGTTCCTCTCGGAGCGACTCGCGCGGTGCACGTTGCACGTGACCTACGCGCGCGACGTCGTCGGCGCGCTCGCCGAGCTCGTGCGCCGGATCAAAGATACGCGCGGGGGCAAGGTGCAGTCTCAGCCGCCGCCGTTGCCGCTCGCGAAGGGCACGCGCGACGACCTGCGGCGCTCGAGCGCGCGCGCGAAGCGTGAGCCCGAGGCACCGCCGCAACTCGCGCCGCCGCCGACCTCGCGCCACGTGGTGCCGCGCCGGATGTCGTCGCCGCGGCTCGACGGCGAGGCCTACGTTCCGGCAACCGCGATCGCACCGAAGGACATGATCTTCGCGCGCTACCTGCGCGGCGGCCGGTGGGTGCCGATCCGCATCGGCGCGCTCAGTCTCAAGGGCGCGGCACTGATGAGCGGCGCGCTGCCGCGGCTGCACGATCGCGTCGACGTCGCGCTGTCGTACGGCGCGCATCGCGCGCTCGTGCGCGGCGCGGTCGGCAAGGTCTCGACGGACACCGAGGCTGCCGCGACCGGGGCGTCGACGTTCAGCGTGCAGTTCGAGCTGGACTCGTCGTCGCGCCAGCAGCTCACGCAGCTGCTCAGCGCCGCGCGTGCGGCGAACGTCACGATCAAACCGGCACCGGCGCGCGCGACGCGGCGCTTCCCGGTCGAGCTTCCGCTGTGCGTCGGCACGACGCGCGGCGCGATCAAGGCCGACGCGCTCGACGTCTCGGTCGGCGGGATGTTCGTGCGCTCGCCGTTCGTGCTCGAGCGTGGCACGGTCGTCAGCTTCTCGATGGCGCTCGACGACGATCGCGGACAGATCGCGGGCCGGGCGCGGATCGTCCGCCACATCGCGGATTCGATGGCGAAGGCCTGCGGCGTGTCGGCGGGCTACGGGCTCGGCATCGTCGAGATGTCGGACGCCGATCGTGCGCGGTGGTCCGCGTTCCTCGCACGCGTCGAGCGCCGCTCGGAGCGCCGCATCCTCGTCGGCGCAACCCAGGCGCGGCTCGCGGAGCTGCAGGCCGCGCTCGAGTCGTGCGGATATGTCGTGATGGGTGGAACCGATCCTGGAGCGATCGTGCAGCTCGCGCGCGCGTCGGATCGTCCGGTCGACGCCGCCCTGTTCGACGCGGGCTGGCTGCAGAACGGGGCGTCGTCGTCGTGGGTCGAGAGCCTGTTCTCGGCGCGCGGGATTCCGTGCGCGACCGCGCTCGGCGACGGACGCCGCGGGCGCGGGGCGATCGACCGCATGCTCGATGTGGTGTGAGTTTTTGCTGCCCCACTGTGAACTCGTGTTGGTGGTCCGACCACGCGAAAACGCGAGGTTCGCACGCGGCGGCGGAACTCGCGCGCTGGCCTCGGACTTGCGATGATTCGCCTGCGAAGGGGCAACCAATATGAAGCCTATCAAGTCGATTCTCGTCCTCGCGATCATCCTCGGAGCGTCCGGTATCGCCGGCGCGCAGGGCTACTACGGCGGCGGCTACGGGCCGGCTCCGCTACCAGGTGGGTTCCACAACCGCATGGGGCGCCTCGCCTGGGGGTTCAGCGTCGGGCTCGGCTACATGAACGACAACGGTAGCGCGGTGACGTGTTCGGGCTGTGACTCGCAGCCGCTGACCGGCGAGTTCGACTTTCACCTCGGCGGCTTCATCAGCCCGCGCATGGCGATCTTGTTCGAGCTCCAGGCCAACGCGCAGCAGATCGCGCTCGATCCGAGCGACGACGTGACGCTCGTGCAGACCCTGGCGATGGGCGCGATCCAGTTCTGGCTGACCCCGCAGCTGTGGATCAAGGGCGGCGTCGGCATCGCGCACCTCGAGGCCGACGACAACGTGAACGGCGTCGCGTATTCGCCGCCGGGCAACGGCCTCGGCCTGCTCGGCGCGGTCGGATTCGAGATCATGTCGGGGCGCCGCTTCGCGCTCGACCTCCAGGGCCGGATCACCGAGGGCACGTACAACAGCACCGACGACCGCATCACGTCGGGCACGATCGGCCTCGGGCTCAACTGGTACTGAGTCGACCCGTCGACCGACTGCGAAGCTGACTTATCGAAGTGCGCCCCCGCTCGTCGGGGGCGTTGCCGTTTTCGGCCACTCTTAATGGAGCCGTAAGGGTTGTTCGAGGGACCTTTGGCGCATGCGCTTCTGCGTCGTTGCCCTCGCTCTGCTCGCGGCCACACGCGCGCACGCCGACGAGCGGCGCGCGGTCACGCTGCCCGACGCGATCGTCGCGGCGCAGCGCGCGCCGGCGGCGCAGATCGGCGTGCACGACGTCGCGGCAGCCGACGCGAGCGTCGACGCGGCCGGCGCGTGGCCGTCGCCGCTGGTGCACGTCGCGACGAACCGGCTGACCGCGCGGCTGGTCGCCGGCGCGACCATCCCGCTGCCGCTGTTCGGCACGGTCGGCGCGGCGCGCAGGCAGGCGCGAGCCGAGGCCGACATCGTGCGTGCGGACGTCGAGCTCGTGCAGCGCGAGCTGCGCCATCGCGCGGTCGTCGCGTGGGTCGCGCTCGCGCGGGCCGACGGCGATGTCGTCGCGACATCGATCGCGGCGCAGCAGGCCGCCGAGCTCGAGCTGATCGCGAAGGGACGCGTCAGCGCGGGCGTCGGCGCGGACGTCGACGTCACGGTTGCGACCGCGGCCCGCGCACGAGCGGATGTCGCGGCGGCGGCGGCGCAGCGCGCGGAGGATGCGGCATCGGCGTCGCTCGCCGGCGTGCTCGGCTGGGATCCGCTGCGGCCGTTGCGCGCGGACGGCGAGCCGATCGCGGGCGATGCGGTCGAGCTCGACGCGCTGCGCGCGCGGCTGGCGCGCCACCCCGAGCGAGCGGCGGCGCTCGATCGCGTCGCCGCGGCCGACGCGACGATCGAGACCGTGCAGGTCCAGCACTGGCCCGTGCTCGCCCTCGAGGGCGAGGTCTCGTACGACGACCAGACGCTCGAACCGTTCGGCAATCACGATGCGCGCATCGGCGTCGCGGTCGAGCTACCGCTGTTCGCGCGCGTCGGCGACAAGGAACGCGCGGCGCGGGCGGCGGCGGCGGCGCAGCGCGCGCGGCTCGTCGTGACCGAGACCGAGCTCGGCGCCGGCCTCGTCGCGGCGTATCGCACGTGGCAGGCCGCGAGCGAGCGGCTGCGCGCGCTCGAGCACGACGTCGCGCCGGCGCAGGAGCGCGCGGCGGCGCTGTCGGCGCAGGCCTATCGCGAGGGCGCGCGCGATCTCGCGTCGGCGCTGCAGGCGCAGCGCGACCTCGCCGCGGTGCGCGCGGAGATCAACAGCGCGCGTGCGGATGCGGCGGTCGCGTTCGCGGATCTGCAGCTCGCGGCCGGGCTCGAGGTCGGTGGTGGCAAGTAAGCGCAAGGTCGCGCTCGCGGTCGCGCTCGCGTTCGCGGCGTGCAAGCACGAAGGGCCCGGCGACGACGACGACACGCCGGCGGCGGCGACCGTGACGTGCCGCGCCGTGATCGCGGCCGATATCGACGACACGATCGAGGTCAGCGGCGTCGTCGCGCCACCGCCGAAGGTCGACGCGATCGTGAGCTCGCCGATCGCGGGCCGCGTCGGCGCGGTCGAGGTCGAGCCCGGCGATCGCGTCGCCGCCGGCGCGCTGCTCGCCGTGATCGAGGATCCGGCGCTGCCGGCGGGCTCGGTCGAGGCGAAGGCGGCAGTCGCCGCGGCCGAAGCCGCGAAGACCGCGGCGGACCAGGAGCTGGCGCGTGCGGATCGACTCGTCACCGCCGGCATCGGCGCGCGCAAGGATCTCGACGACGCGCGCGCGAAGGCCGCGGCCGCGGCGGCCGAGCTCGAAGCCGCGAACGCGCGTGCCGGGCTGGCGTCGTCGCGGATGGCGCGCCGCGAGCTGCGCGCGCCGCGCGCCGGCACCGTGCTGCACGTGTGGCGCAAGGTCGGCGAGAGCGTCGACGGCACGACCGCGACACCGGTCGCCGAGATCGCGGATCTGTCCGTGCTCGAGCTCCACGCGCAAGCGCCTCCCGGCGCACTCGCGAAGCTCGTCGAAGGCATGCCGGCGAGCGCGCACGTGCTCGGCGTCGATGCGCCGGTCGCGGCGTCGGTGATCCGCGTCGAGCCCGCGGTCGATCCGACGACGCTGCTCGGCACCGTGCGGCTGCGGCTCGACGGCGGCGCGCCGCGGGTCGGCACGGCGGCGACCGCGCGCATCGTGGTCGCGAAGCGGCCGGGCTTGATCGTGCCCGGCAGCGCGCTGCGCCGCTCGCTCGTCGGCGGCGACGAGGTGATCGTGTGCGAAGGCAACAAGGCGAGCGTGCGCGCCGTGACGGTCGGCGATCGCGGCGAGCGCGGGGTCGAGATCAAGGACGGGCTCAAGCCCGGCGAGCAGGTCGTCGTCGACCACGTGCTGGGGCTCGAAGACGGTCAGGAGCTGCAGAGGAAATGAGCTACGTGCGCTGGCTTCGCGCGCACGCGAGCCTCGTGTGGCTCGCCGCGCTCGCGCTCGCCGCGATCGGCGCGGTCTCGATCTTCCGGCTGCCGAGCGGGATCTATCCCGAGATGACGTTCCCGCGCGTGATCGTCGTCGCGCATGCCGGCCAGCTCGCGCCCGAGCTCGTCGAGGCGCAGGTGACGCGGCCGCTCGAGCAAGCGCTCGCGGTCGTGCCCGGCGTGCGCTACGTGCGCTCGCGAACGATCCGCGGCGCGGTCGAGGTCTCGCTGCAGCTCGTCGACAGCGCCGAGCCGCTGCAGGTGCAGTACGCGTGTCAGACCGCGGTCGATCACGTCGATCTGCCACGCGGCACGACGACGATCGTGCAGCGCGTGCTGCCGACGTCGGTACCGGTCGTCACCTACAACCTGTCGGCGGCGCCGAACACGCATGCCGACACGCGCCGCCTGCGCGACGTCGCGGAGCGCATCGTGCGCCCCGCGCTCGTGCGCGTGCCCGGAATCGGCGCGGTCGACTTGCTCGGCGGGCGCGTGCGGCAGATGCAGATCCTGATCAGGCCGACCGAGCTCGCCGCGCTGCACCTGACGCCGAGCGAGCTCGCGAAGAAGATCGAGCAAGCGGATCAAGTCGTCGCGGCCGGGCGCGTGTTCGACGAGCACCAGACGCTGCCGGTCGTGCTCGACGCGCAGGCCGTCGACGTCGAGCGCCTGAGGCTGCTGCCGGTCGCGCAGGGTCCGGACGGGCCGATCACGCTGTCGGCGGTCGCCGACGTGCCCGATGGCTCGACGGTCGCCGACGGCGCCGAGGATCCCGACGTGATCGTGCGCGGCCCGCGCGGCGAGGCCGTCGCGATCTCGATCGCGCGCTTGCCCGGCGCGAGCACGCCCGCGGTCGTCGCCGGCGTGCAGGACGCGATCGCGGCGCTGCGGCTGCCGTCCGATGTCGTGCTCGAGCCGGTCTACGACCAGGGCGAGCTCGTCGACGATTCGATGGCGAGCGTGCGCGATGCGATCCTCGTCGGCATCGCGCTGTCGCTGCTCGTGATCGCGGTGTCGCTGCGCGACTGGCGGGCCGGGCTCGTCGCCGCGCTGCCGGTGCCGCTGACGTTGCTCGGCACGTTCGCGGTGATGCGCTGGCTCGGCGTCACGTTGAATCTGATGTCGCTCGGCGGGCTCGCGGTCTCGATCGGGCTCGTCGTCGACGACGCGATCGTCGTGACCGAAGGCATCGTGCGCCGGCTCGAGGACGGTCACGAGGTCCACGAGGCGGTCGAGCTCGGCACGCGCGACATGCTCGCCGCCGTCGTCGGCACGACGTGCACGACCGTGCTCGTGTTCGCGCCGCTCGCGCTGCTCACCGGCGTCACCGGCCACTTCCTCGGCGCGCTCGCGGTGACGCTCGTGATCGCCGTGCTGCTGTCGATGGCGATGTCGCTGACGCTCATCCCGGTGCTCGCGGATCGGCTGCGCCATCATCGCAAGCGGGAGCACGAGGCGAGCTCGAGCGATCGCGTCGGCCGCGCGATCGGCTGGCTCGTGCATCGCCGGTTCGTCGCCCTCGGCCTCGTCGTCGCACTGCTCGGCGCCGGCGCGCTCGCCGAGCGCTCGCTCGCGACCGGCTTCTTGCCGCAGATGGACGAAGGCGCGTTCGTCGTCGATTTCTTCCTGCCGGCCGGCACGTCGCTCGAAGAGACCGACCGCGTCGCGCTCGCGATCGACGAGGTCTTGCGCACGACGCCCGAGGTCGTCACGTTCACGCGCCGCACCGGCAGCGAGCTCGGGCCGGCGACCGCGACCATGCAAAGCCGCGGCGACATCATGGTGCGCCTCGTGCCGCGCGGGCAGCGCGACGGCATCCGCGACGTGATCGCGCGCGTGCGCGAGCGCGTACACGCGGCCGTGCCCGAGGCCCGCGTCGAGTTCGTGCAGCTCTTGCAGGACGTGCTCGCCGATCTGTCGGGCAATCCCTCGCCGATCGAGGTGCGCGTGCTCGGCGAAGATCCGCAGGTGATCGAGCAGTATGCGACCGCGGCCGGCGAACGGCTCGGCAAGCTCGACCAGCTCGTCGACTTCTTCGACGGCGTCGAGGGCAAGACGCCGATCCTGCGCTCGCGGGTCGATCCGCTCCAGGTCGCGCGGCTCGGGCTCGGCGCGACCGAGGTCGGCGACGACTTGCAGATCGCGATCGCGGGCCGCGAGGTCGCGCAGGTGATCCGCCCCGAGCGCACGATCGGCGTGCGCCTGCGCTATCCCGATGCGATCCGCTTCGATCCCGACGCGCTCGCGCGCTCGCCGATCGCCTACGGCCCGAAGGCGCTGCCGCTCGGCGAGATCGTGACGTTCGATCGGCCGCTGTCGCCCGCGGTGCTGCGGCGCGACGGCCTGCGCCCGGCGATCCTGATGACCGCCGCCGCGAAGACCGGCGATCTCGGCGGCGCCGAGGTCGCGATCCGCACCGCGCTGCGCGACGTGCCGCTGCCGCGCGGCACGCAGCTCGAGATCGGCGGCCAGGCCGCGGCCGCGAGCGCCGCGCGCCTCGAGCTCGTCACCGTCGCGCTGGTCGCGACCGTCCTCGTCTTGCTCGTCTTGCTCGTGCAGCTGCAGTCGCTGCGGCTCGCGCTCGTCGTGCTGATCGGCGCGCCGCTGTCGACGGTCGGCGCGCTGCTCGTGCTCGCCGCGACCGGGCTGCCGCTCGACGTGTCGTCGATGACCGGCCTCGTGCTGCTCGTCGGCCTCGTCGTCAAGAACGGCATCCTGCTGCTCGAGCACGCGCGCCGCGGCATGGCCGAGGGGCTCGGCGTCGAGGCCGCGATCGTGGCGGCCGCGCGGCGCCGGCTCAGACCGGTTCTGATGACGACCGCGGCGACGCTCGCAGGTCTCGCACCGCTCGCGTTCGGGATCGGCGCGGGCTCGGAGCTCCAGCGGCCCCTCGCGGTCGCCGTGATCGGTGGTTTGACCCTGGCCACCGCCGTCACGCTCGTCGTAACGCCGGGTTTGACCATGTGGATCGCGAGGAAGACGTCATGACCGAACCAAGCGTGTATCCTGATGGCGTGCGGGTAGTGCTCGTCGAAGACAATCCTCAGCTCGCCGGGTCGATCGCGGAGGGTCTGGGGGAAGATGGGTTTGCCGTGGAGGTGCTCGACACGGCCGCGGCGGGCATCGCGCGCGGGCTGCGCCGCGATCTGGATCTGATGATCCTCGATCTCGGCCTGCCCGATCGCGACGGCCTCGAGGTCTTGAAGGAGCTGCGCGGCGCGCGCGTCCACGTGCCCGTGCTCGTGCTCACCGCGCGCGACGCCGTCGACTCGCGCGTCGCGGCGCTCGACAACGGCGCCGACGACTACCTCGTGAAGCCGTTCGCGTTCGCCGAGCTGGTCGCACGCATCCACGCGCTGACGCGGCGTGCAGGTGGTCCGCGCTGGACGCCGTCGTCGGACGTACCGCTCGTGATGCGCGACGATCTCGTCGTCGAGGGCAGCGGCAAGAGCGCGTCGCTGTCGCCGCGCGAGTACGCGCTGCTCGGCTGCCTCGTCCGCCGGCGCGGCGAGGTCGTCACGCGTGCCGAGATCCTGAAGGAAGCATTCGGCTACGACTTCGATCCCGGCACGAACGTGATCGACGTCCACCTCACGCACCTGCGCAAGAAGCTGACCGGATTTCCGATCACGATCGAGACGGTGCGCGGCGCCGGGATCCGGCTGCTGGTGGCATCGTGACCGAGCCCGCGACGCTCGGGCGAGGGCTCGGGCGATCGCTGGCGACCGCGACGGTGCTGGGCATGCTCATGTTCGGCGTCGTGATGGTGCTCGTCTACTACGTGACGGAGGTCGGCGAAGTGTGTCGCTACGTCGGTCAGATCGAGGATCCGCCGAGCGAGATCGTCGAGCAGTGCGCGATCGCGTTCGCGTTCTCGCTGCCGCTCGGTATCGCGATCTCGCTGCTCGTCGGTCGCAAGCTGACGTCGACGACGACGAAGCGGCTCGACGGCGTGATCGCCGGCGCGGCGCGCATGACCGGCACGCGGCTCGACGAACGCTTGCCGGTCTCGCCCGCGAACGACGCGCTCGATACGCTGTCGACCGCGCTCAACGGCGTGCTCGATCGCATCGCGAAGGGCGTCGCGGCGCAGGCGCAGTTTGCGGCCGACGCGTCGCACGAGCTGCGCACGCCGCTGTCGGTGATCTCGACGAACCTCGAGGTCGCGCGCCGCAAGCAGCGCGCGTCGTCGCACTGGGAGAAGGTCGCAGACGAGACGCTCGGCGAGGTCTCGCGCATGAACCTGCTCGTCGACAAGCTGCTGACGCTCGCGCGCGCCGGCGAAGCGGGCTTGCATCACGCGCGCACGGATCTGCACGGCCTCGCGGCGCTCGCGGTCGAGCGCGCCGCCGCGATCGGGGCGAAGCACGGCGTCGATGTCGAGCTCGCGCCCGGCGACACGGTCGATGCCGATGTCGATGCGGATGCGATCGCGATCGTGCTCGACAACCTGCTCCGCAACGCGATCGATCACTCGCCGAAGGGCGAGCACGTGGTCGTGCACGTCGAAGGCGACCGCACGATGATCGTCGAGGATCGCGGCCCCGGCGTGCCGGCCGACCAGCGCGAGCGCATCTTCCAGCCGTTCGCGCGCGGCCAGAACCGCGCGACCGATCGCGCGGCCGGCACCGGCATGGGGCTCGGCCTCGCGATCTGCAAGCGCATCGTCGACGGTCACCGCGGCTCGATCCGTGTCGAAGATCGCAGCGGCGGCGGCGCGCGCTTCGTTGTCACGCTGCCCACCTGACGGACGTGGTACACGAGCGCCATGAGGTGGCTGGCGCTGGCTGCATGCATCGCGGGTTGCTCGTCGAGCGATCCGCTCACGGTCACGACCGACTCGGGAGACGTCCACGGCAAGCAGGTCGGCCAGATGCGCGAGTTCCTCGGCATCCCGTACGCGACGCCGCCGGTCGGCGACCTGCGCTGGCGGGTGCCGCAGCCGCCGGCGCACTGGTCCAAGCCGCTCGAGGCGACCGCGTACGGCAACGAGTGCGCGCAGACGCTCAGCTACGCCGGCCCGAGCTACGACGAGGATTGCTTGTACTTGAACGTGTGGGTGCCGCCGGGCGCGCACGACTTGCCCGTGATGGTGTGGCTGCACGGCGGCGCGTTCATCTTCGGCAGCGGCGGCGACAAGTGGTACGACGGCACCCAGCTCGCGTCGCAGGACGTCGTGATCGTGACGCTCAACTACCGGCTCGGCGCGCTCGGCTTCATGACGCATCCCGCGCTCGACGTCGAGGATCCGACCTATCGCACGTCGGGTAACTACGGGCTGATGGACCAGTTGCTCGCGCTGCAGTGGGTGCAGGACAACATCGCGGCGTTCGGCGGCGATCCGAAGCGCGTGACCATCGCGGGAGAATCGGCCGGGTCGATCGCGGTGAGCGCGCAGATGGCGTCGCCGCTTTCCAAGGACCTGATCGCGGGCGCGATCGGCGAGAGCGG
>DATJXL010000298.1:0-42113 GCA_035500135.1 Kofleriaceae bacterium | reverse complement strand
AACTGCGCCGCGATCCCGCCCGAGCTGATCGAGAGCGAGCTGTTCGGCCACGAGCGCGGCGCGTTCACCGGCGCGGTCGCGAAGAAGCGCGGCCTGTTCGAGGTCGCCGACGGCGGCACGATCTTCCTCGACGAGATCGGCGACATGGCGCTGCCCGCGCAGGCGAAGGTGCTGCGCGTGCTGCAGACCGGCGAGTTCACGCGCGTCGGCGGCGAGAAGAGCCTGCGCACCGACTGCCGCGTCGTCGCCGCGACGAACCGCGACCTCGAGGAGATGGTCAAGGCCGGCACGTTCCGCGAAGATCTCTACTTCCGGTTGAACGTCGTGCCGATCCGCTCGCCCGACCTGCGCGAGCGCGCCGACGACATCGCGCTGCTCGTCGAGTCGTTCGTGCGCGAGTGCTGCGACGAGAACGGCCTCGGCTACAAGCCGGTCGACGAGCCGGTGTTCGAGCGCTTGAAGCAGTACGACTGGCCCGGCAACGTGCGCGAGCTGCGCAACGTCGTCGAGCGGCTCGTCATCATGAGCGACGACGTGATCCGCGAGAAGGATCTGCCGCCGTACCTCGGCGGGCCGCGGCCGGCGAGCCGCAGCGCCGACAAATCCGGTCCTGGCACAGGTTCCGGGGCGATCGATCTCGGCCGCTACGCCGGCAAGAGCCTGCGCGAGTTCCGCGAGGAGATCGAGAGCGAGTTCATCCGCATCCGGCTCGCCGAGTTCGACTGGAACATCTCGCGCACCGCGCAGGCGCTCGGCATCGAACGCACGAACCTGCACAAGAAGCTGCGCGCACTCGGCATCCACCGCGGCGAAGGCAGCGGCGAGCACGAGTGAGCGAGAGCCTCGTCGCCGAGAAGAATCGGCGAGCACGCCGCCTCGCGCTCGGGTTCGCCGTGCTCGTCGCGGCCGGAGTCGGCGCGTGGTTCGCGCTGCGCGCGCATCATCGCAAGCAAGCGTGGCATCGCGCCGGGCGTGCCGCGGCCGACGTCGAACGCTGCATGATCGGCGAGCCGCTCGCGCCAGGCGAAGCGGTCCCGAAGCGGCTCGAGCTGATCTCCGCGAGCAATCGCCCACCCGAAGCGGTGAATCCGTGGCCGCAGCGCTGCCTGCCGTTGTTCGACGAGCTCGAGGCCGCGCTCCACGCCGACGACCTCGAGCTCACGGCCGAGCAAGACATCTACTATTCCGAAATGATCGGCCCCTCGCGCAGCGCCGTGCAAGCCGCCGCGACCGATTCGGGCTGGCGGTGGCGCTACAGTTTCGATCTCGCCAACCTCCATCTGCCGCCGGTCACGTCCGACGTGGCGCTACCACCGCCGCCGGCGACGCCCGTCGATCCGCTGTGGGTGCTCGGCGATGACTACGTCGGCAGCATCCGCGATCGTCCGCTGGTGTGGTCCGTCGCGGGGGCCTGCACGCTCGCGTTCGACGCCGAGACGGCCAGTTGCGTCGAGGGCCAAGTGGGCGACGTGCCGACTCCGTCCGGTGCCGCGTTAGCGCAGCTCGATGCGAAGGCGCTGCCCAAGCTGCGGCTCGCCGGCCGCGACGACGATCGCGGCGTGTACCCGATCCGAGGCGGCGAGCCGGTCGTGCGTGCGACCAAGCTGGGAGCGCCAATCGGCGGCGTCTCGATCGGCGATGCGTTCGCGGTGCTCGTCGGCGGCGACCGGGTCGCGCTCGTGCACTCGCACGGTTCCGCCGTCGAGCAAACCAAGCTGACCATCCCGGCCGATTCGTATCCCTATGTCGTCGGCGCGTACGCGCTGTGGCACGCCGGCGATCCGAAGCATCTGTTCGTGCAGCGCATCGCGACCGCCGATGGCACGATCGGACCCGTCCTCGATGCCGGCGCGTCGCGCAGCGGCGAGGACGGCTGGCTGTGCGGCACCGTGCTCGCCGATCGCGACGTGGTCGGCGTCGTGCGCGGCGATCACTGGCAGCCGCTCGCGAACGCACCAGCAGTGACACGCGACGTGGCGATGACGTGCAACGGCGACGCGGCCGCGTTCGTGTGGGTCGACGACGTCGTTCATGTGGTCACGTGCACCGCGACCGAGTGCCGCGCCGAGCAGCGCAGCGCTCGCCCGACGCCTGCATGGAAAACCGGTCGCGCCGCCGTGCTCGGCGACAAGATCCTGCTCGTCTATCACGACGACGAAGGCATGTGGATGCGCCTCGCGCCACTCGCCAAGCTCGACGACGCACGCGAGACGTTACTGTCGAAAGCTGCGTACGTGGTCCACGATATCGTATCGAACGCGAACACCGCGCTCGTGATCGTTCGCTACGAGAGCGGCGTCGCCGCGATCCGCATCGACGCCAGCGGCAAGGCGACTGCGATCAACGTTCCTCGTTGAACGAGAAGTAGTTGCCCGAGTCGTCCTTGAACACCGCGGCGAAGCCGTACGGCTCCTCGGTCGGCGGCTTCGCGAACTCGACGCCCTTTGCTTTGAGCTCCTCGTAATCGCGGCGCAAGTTGTCGGTGGCGAGCACCCCGCCGCCGAGCGCGCCGGCCTCGACGAGCTTGCGCAGTGCCGCCGCGTGGTCCTCCTTCAGCATCGGGCTCGCCTTGATCGGCATCAGCACGATGCGGACGTCGGGCTGCGTCTTCGGGCCGACGGTGAGCCAGCGGAAGTCGCCCATGCGGGCGTCGTCGCGGCACTCCAGGCCGAGCTTGTTGCAGTAGAAGTCCTTCGCGCGATCCTGATCGAGCACGTAGACCGTGGTGTGCGTGAGCTTCGTGATCATGCGCGGGTTGTAGCGGACCCGCGGCGCGCGAACTTCTTCAATCGTGCGCGACGTACGCGGTGAAGTAACAGGCCGGCACGAACAGGCGCGGGATTCCGAGGCTTTGCACGAACGGGCGCGCGAGCTTCTGCCACGCGCGCGGCGACATCCCGACGCGCCGATGAAAGCTCGACGAGAACGTGCCGAGGCTCGCGAACCCGAGGCCGTAGCAGACGTCGGTCACGCTCGCGCCGGCCGCGAGCGCGCGCTTGGCCTGATCGACGCGCAGCTGCACGAGATAGCGATGCGGCGGCACGCCGAACGCCGACGCGAACTCGCGCGCGAGATGCGCGCGCGACAGGCCCGACTCGCGCGCGAGCTCGTCCAGCTTCGGGCCGCGCACGTGCTCGGCGTGCAGGTAGTCGCGCGCGCGCACCAGTCGTTGCAGGAGCGCGCCGCGGGCCATGCGGCTCCATAACACGGTGCTACAGTCGGCGCGTCGTGAAAGTTCGACGCGGGCGAATCCTGGCGATCAAGTGGGGCATGAACCCCAACTCGTCGAGCCTCGGCGTCGACGTCACGTTCTTGCTCGTCGGCGCGACCGCGCTCGCCGTCGTGACGCCGATCGTCGGTGCGTGGCTGCGCTGGCGGCGCAACAAACCGGACGTGCATGACGCTGCGTGAGCTGGTCGCGCGCGTGACCGCGAGCCGCGGCATGCGTCGCGCGCGACTCGAACGGTTCGGCGCGATCGTGCAGCTCGCGTGGCCACGTGCGCTCGTGTTCGTCGACCGCGCGATGGCCCGGCGCGTCGTGCGCGGCCTGAAGGGCGAGCCCTGGAACGATTCCGAGAGCGCGCTCGGCGAGCACGTGCTGTCGGCGCCACTCGAGGCGCACCTCCAGCTCACGAACCGCTGCGGCGCGGGCTGCGCCGGCTGCTACACCGGCGCGTCGCCGGCGGGCGCGCCGAACGAGTGGGGCCTCGCCGAGTGGAAGCGCGCGCTCGACGTGCTCGGCGCGGCCGGCGTGTTTCACGTCGCGCTCGGCGGCGGCGAGAGCACGACGCTGCCGTGGCTCGGCGAGCTCGCCGCGCACGCGCGCCTGCGCGGGATCGTGCCGAACCTCACGACATCGGGGCTCGAAGGGCTCGCGCGCTTGCTCGCGATCGCGGATCGGTTCGGGCAGATCAACGTCTCGCTCGACGGCCTTGGCGCGACGTACGCGGCGGTGCGCGGCTTCGATGGCTTCGCGCGCGCCGACGCGGCGATCCGCGCGCTGCGCGCGGTGAAGCGCGAGGTCGGGATCAACGTCGTCGTCACGCGCAGGAACTTCGACGAGCTCGCCGCCATCTTCGCGTACGCGCGCGAGCGCCGGCTGTCCGAAGTCGAGCTCTTGCGCTTCAAGCCGAGCGGGCGCGGTGCGCGCGCCTACGACGAGCTGCGCTGCACCGACGCGCAACACCGCGCATTCCTGCCGACGATCCTCGCCGCCGCGCGCCGCCATCGCGTGCGCGTCAAGGTCGACTGCTCGTACACGCCGATGCTCGCGCATCACCAGCCCGATCGCGCGCTGCTCGCCGAGCTCGCGGTCTACGGCTGCACCGGCGGCGATTTTCTCGTCGGGGCGAAGGCCGACGGCCGGCTCACCGCGTGCAGCTTCATGGGCTCGCCTGAAGGCCGGCCGCGCGTCACCGACCTCGCCGCGTACTGGCGCGCTCCGGATGCGTTCGGCGCGTTTCGCCGCTGGCGCGACGCGCGCGAGCCGTGCGCGAGCTGCGCGTATCACGATCTCTGTCGCGGCGGCTGCAAGGTCGCGAGCGCGCACGTCGCTCGCGATCCGGCGGCACCCGATCCCGAGTGCCCGCGCGTGGTCGATCACGTGCGTGCTATAGAGGCGCGTGGTTCCGTACCGCACGAACGAGCGCGCCGGCACCTGCCCACGCTGCGCTAACACGCTCGAGCCCCGCGTGGTGCCTTCACCCTGGCCGTGGAGCCCGGCGCTGTGCCCGATCTGCCGCGACGAGATGACCATCGCGTATCGAAACGACGTCGCTGCGGCCTGCACGGAGTGTGGCTGGACGCGGGCGAGTACCAGCGCTTCCGTGTGATATAGAGGCCTCGCATGAAGACGGTGATGATCATCAGCGATGCCACCGGCGAGACCGCCGAGCGCATGGTGCGCGCGGCGACGCTGCAGTTCAGCGAGCCGGTGCAGATCCGGCTGTTCTCGCGCGTCCGGCTCGAGAGCGAGCTCGAGCAGATCCTCGAGAAGGCGGCCGAGCTCAAGGCGCTGGTCGTGTTCACCGTCGTCAACAACGAGGAGCGCGATCTGATCGCGAAGCTCGTCGAGCGGCACTCGATCGAGATCGTCGACCTCATGGGCGCGCTGATCGCGAAGCTCGCGGTCTACCTCGGCGCCCCTCCGGCGGGCGTGCCCGGCCTGCTCCACACGATCACCGACGATTACTTCCGCCGCATCGAGGCGGTCGAGTTCGCGGTCAAGAACGACGACGGCGCCGAGCCGCGCAACCTGCCGAAGGCGGACCTCGTGCTCGTCGGGATCTCCCGCACGTCGAAGACGCCGCTGTCGACCTACCTCGCGCAGCGCGGGCTCAAGGTCGCGAACGTCCCGCTCGTGCTCGGCGTCGACCCGCCCGAGGAGCTGTCGCAGGTCGACGACAAGAAGGTGTTCGGGTTGATCGTCCAGCCCGACATGCTGATGCGCATCCGCCAGGCGCGGCTGTCTCACCTCGGCATGCCGGCCGACTCGAGCTACGGCCAGCGCGCGCACATCGAGAGCGAGATCTCGTACTCGCGCGAGATCTTCCGCAAGCACGCCAACTGGCCGGTCATCGACGTCACGAACCGCGCGGTCGAGGAGACCGCGGCCGACATCCTGCGCATCTACACCGAGCGCAACCCGAACTTCCCGGTATGAGCGCGCCGTATCGCGACGCCGACGGTGTCGCGTGTCCGCGCTGCGAGCGTGCGATGTTGCCCGACGAGCGCGGCGACCTCGCCTGCCTGGATGGCTGCGGCACGTGGCTCGCGCGCGAGGTCGTCGTCGAGCTCGTCGGCGGGCTCGCATTCGCGGCGCTCGCGGCTCCGACGTCGTGGGCCGAGCCACTCGGCCGCGCACCCTGCCCGTCGTGCGGCGATGGTCTCGACGAAGTCATCGCCGCGCTCGCCGACGGCGCGCTGGTCTGTGGTCGCTGCGAGCGGCACGGCGTGTGGATCGTGCGCGGCGATCGCACGTCGTTCGCAGCGGCGTTCTCGCCACCGCCGACGCGCGAGGAGACGCTCGAGCAACGCGTGGTCGCGCTCGAGCGTCGCGTGGCCGCGCTCGAGCGGCTTCTCGACCACTGAGCGCGATATGCTGCGCGCATGCTTCGCGCGCTCGCGATCCTGATCCCCCTGGCCGCGGCCACCGCCGCGCACGCTCAGCCCGCGCTCGACTTCGAGGTCGCGCACACCGGCACGTCGTACGTGGTGCGCGACGACGCGTACCAGGTGACGTTCCCGATCGAGCCGCAGGTCAAGGCGATGCAGTCCAAGCGCGCCGACGGCACGATGGGCGACTCGGTGATCGCATCCGGCGATGCCGGCGACGTCGGCTACACCGCGACGTTCACGCCGGTGCCGCGCAACGCGCCCTATCCGATGAAGGCCGGACTCGATGCCGCGCGCGACGGTGCGCTGAGCGCGATCAGCGCGAAGCTCGTGTCGGAGTCGGCGACCAAGCTCGGCGGCCGCGCCGGCCGGCGCGTGCGGGCGACCGCGGTCTTCGAGGGCAAGACCATGTACCTCGACATCCGCATGGCGTGGGATCCCGAGCACCGCACGCTGGTGTCGCTGCTCGTCGTCACGCCGACGCGCGATCAACCCGCGCCGGTCGCGGCGTTCTTCAACTCGCTCGCGGTCGCGAAGGGCACGAAGGACCCGCTCGATCCGGCGCTGCCCGCCGAGGGCGCGCCGGTCAAGACCGGCGTCGGCAGCCTCGAGCTCGTGCGCAAGAAGGACACGTACCTCGTCCACGACGGCGTCTACGAGATCGCGTTTCCGCTCCGGCCCGAGATCAAGCCGATCGAGGCCAAGCCGCTGACCGGGTTCTCCGCCGACGGCTACGGCGACGAGGTCGAGTACTTCGCGCTGTTCGCGATGACCGCGCCGGCCGACGTCGAGTACGACCCCGACAAGGGCATCGCGGGCGCGCGCGACGGCATGTTGAAGGTGATCGAGGGCCAGAACCGCGACGAGAAGAAGGCGACGATCGCCGGCCTACCCGGCCGCCGCATCGCGGTCACCGGGGTGTTCCGCGGCCTGCCCGTGCACGGCGAGGCCGACATGGTGTGGGACGCCAAGCACCGAACGCTGCTCGCCGCGTTCGCGCTGACCAGGCAGGGCGCGCTGACGCCGGCCGCGCGCGCGTTTCTCGCGTCGTTCGCGATCAAGCACTGAGCGGCTACAGCAGCGCGATCGTGACTGCGACCGCGATCGCGACCGCGACCAGGACGACCGGCCACAGCCACTTGCGCGCCGGCGCGACCGGCATGCGCGGCGACGACATCCGCACGATCTGCGCGGTCGTCGTGATCACGCGGGTCGGCGACGGATGCGGCGGCGCCGGGTTCGCGAGCCGCACGACGAGCGGCGCCGGTGCCCCCGCCGTCGAAATGATGACGGGCGTGATCGGCACGGTCGTGACGTCGCCGTCGTCGGTGGCGTTCGCGGCGTGATAGGCCTCGGTCTTCTCGTCGAGCACCGGCACGTCGACCGGGGTGACCGGCGTGATGTCGATGTCGTCGACCTCGTCGACCACCGCCTCGTCGGCGTCGCGGCGCGGGCCGGTGTCGGCCTCGCTGCTCGAGCGCGCGAACCGGCGGCGATTGTCGGTCGCCGGGTCGAACAGGCGGTGCATCACGTCGAGCACGGCCGCGTGACCGAGCTGCATGCCGCGGCGCGCGGCGAACGCCTCGAGCTCGGCGCCCATCGTCGCGGCATCGCGGAAGCGCAGCGCCGGATCGATCGCGAGCGCGCGCATCACGATGCGCTCGAGCTCCCGCGGGTAGTCGCGCACGAGCTGCGATGGTAGCCGGAGCTCGCCCTTCGTGATGCGCTCGAGCGTGATCAGCTCGGATTCGCCGTCGAACGCGCGCGCGAGCGTGGTCAGCTCGTACAGCACGATGCCGAGCGCGAACACGTCGGCGCGGCGATCGACCGCCTTGCTCATCACCTGCTCGGGGGACAGGTAGGCGAGCTTGCCCTTCAGCGAGCCGATCTGCGTCTGCGACGTGCGGCGCGCGAACTTCGCGATCCCGAAGTCGATCAGCTTCACGCCGCCGTCGTGGCCGATCATGATGTTCGACGGCGACACGTCGCGGTGCACGATCTCGAGCGGCGTACCATCGGGCGCGCGCAGCTCGTGGGCATAGTGCAGCGCCGACGCCACCGCCGCCGTCGTCGCCACCGCGAACGCGACCGGCGGCGCGATGCCGGCCTCCTTTGCAGCCGACCACACGGCCTCGGCGGTCTTGCCGCGCACGTACTCCATCACGAGGTAGTAACGGCCGCGATCGTCGCGGCCGACCTCGTAGACCGGCGCGATGTACTGGTGGTGAAGCGCGCCCACTAACCGCGCTTCATCGAGGAACATCGCGACGAGCGCCTCGTCCTCGTGTGGATCGGAGTAGTCGAGCGTCTTCACGACCACCTTGCGCTCGAACCCGCCGAGCCCTGTGGTGCGAGCCAGATAGACGTGGCCCATCCCTCCGGACGCGAGGTGCCCGACGACTTCGTACCTTCCAATTCGCTCGACGCCGCTCACAGGTGCCAGAAATGCCGCGAGTGAAACGGCGCTCACCTTACACATTTCGAGACCGCGCGCGAGAGTCTTTGCTAACGAGATCTCTTGCAGATCTCGAAGGTCGAACCACTCCGGTTATTCCGTTCACCGAAACGGTACGCGCGCCCACGCGGCGATTGCGAGGCGAGTCGACATGACGCGAGCATGAACGTCGGTGAAGCCGGCCGCTTCGAGCCCGCGTGCGAGCGCGCGACGCGAGAATCGCGTCGGGTGCATGTGGCGACGCGAGAAGCCACTGCGCCGCGCGATCAGCTCGAGCAGCGTCGACTCGATCGCGGCCAGCCACGGCTCGCCGTAGTTCGGCGTCGACAGCCACAGCTGCCCACCGGGCACGAGCGCGCGGCGCAGCCCGACGAGCCAGCCCGGCCAGGCGTGGACGTGCTCGACGACTTCCTTCGCGTAGATACCCGCGAACCGCTTGCCGAGCGCGATCGGCCGCTCGGCTGCGACGACATGCCCGGCGACGATGCGCGGATCGCGACGCGCGAGCACGACCTCGACGGCGCGCGGGTCGATGTCGGCGACCGTGAACCGCAGCCCGGGCGGTGCGGCGTCGACCTCGTGCAGCAGGCCGCAGCCGACGACGAGGATGTCGCCGCTGGGATGATCGGCCGCGACCCCGGTGAGGAACCGCGCGAGATCGCGCTCGAGCGGCGCGTGATAGAGCGTCCACGGGAACTGGCGCGCGCGCTCGTGGTTCGCGAAGTAGTTGGCGAAGTAGTCGGGCTGCGCGCTCACGGCTTGTCGACGGCCTCGGCGACGATCAGGTACTCGTATGCGTGCGGCGAATCGGCCGACACGAGCGGATCGGACACCGCCCACCGCACGAGCTTCGCGAACGGCGCGATCGCGGCGTCGGGCAGGTAACGCGCGAGCTTGCTCGGATAGAAGCCGGTCAGCTTCTTCACGACGAACTCGACGAACGACGGCGGCATGAACGCGCGGAACAGGAACTCCGAGCGCGCCGAGCCCATGCCGAACGTGGCCTTGACGTGCCAGCCGTGCTGCTCGAGCAGGCGCTGCCACACCTTCGCGTCGTAGAGGTGCCAGTGCTGGAAGAAGCCGTTGAGCGCACCGGCCATCGCCATCGCGACCCGCGGCGCGCGCGCGAGCAGGAGCTGCTGCAGCTTGCCGTGATAGGCCCAGCGCGGCGTCGGCACGAACATCAGCAGGCGCGCACCGGGCGCGGCGGCCGCGCGCAGATTCGCGAGCGCGCCGTCGATGTCGGGCACGTGCTCGAGCGAGCAGTTGCCGATGATCTCGCCGAACTTCGTGCCGCCGAAGACCTGCGACGGCGCCTCGCGCGAGACGTCGGTGACCGACGCCGTGATGCGCTCGCGCGCCTGCGCGATCTCGCTCGCCGAGATGTCGATCCCGTAGACCGGGCGGTCCTCGTGGCGCACGGTCCACCAGAAGCCATCGCCGCAGCCGACGTCGAGCACCGGGCCGCGATCGCCGGCGACCGCGGTGAACGCGACGAGCCGGTTGATCTCGCGCAGCGCGAGCGACAGCGGCGCGTGGCGCAGATACGCGAACGCCCAGCGCAGGATCTCGTCGTCGCTCGGAACCGTCGACGTCGCGTCGCCGTCACCGGGGTCGGGCACTGCCTTCAACATCGCCTGGATCTCGCACGGTTTCCGTCGCTTCGCCAGCCTCATGCTCGCCGATGCAGCCGCACCCACCACGCTCCACTCGCCGCGGCCCCTGCGGTGAACACGAGCAACAGCGCGAGGCCGAGCGGCCACGTGTCGGTCGCGTCCTCCATCCACAACAGGCCCCACCAGTCGATGCGCGCGCGCGGGTAGCTCTGCGCCAGGTTGACGTCGAGCGTCGTGTAGCGGCGCCACGGCGCGTCGGCCTGCGCCTCCTTCCAGTCGTCGCCGCGCGCGATCGACTCGACGAGCCAGAAGTGGCCGCGGATCGGCTGGAACGCCGGCGTCCACAGGATCTCGTAGGTGTCCTCGAAGCACGAGTCGCAGTGACCGCGCCCGGCCTCGGCGACGTACGCGCCGCTGCGGTTGGGATTGCCGAGCCACTGGTTCTTGGTGTCGATCGCGATGCGGATGAAGTGGTCCCAGTACAGCGCGTTGCCGAGCAGCTGCACGACGAAGCCGGCCGAGACGATCGACGCCAGGATCATCTTCTTGCGGCGCGACATCGCCTCGACGAACCACGCGATCGGCACGAGCAAGACCGGCACGACGTAGACGAAGAACCGCGGGCCCCACGCGTAGTCGCCGCTCCACGACCGGTACGTGCAGCACAGGATGAACGTCGGCAGCGCGACCGTGACGAGCAAGACCCCGTAGCGGCGGTTCGCGCGGATCGCCGCCGGCAGCGCGGCGACCGCGAGCACGAGCGGCGGCGAGTACAGAAACGCGCTCTTGTTCGGCGAGACCAGCATGCCGGCCGCGCCGTCGAACACGCTGCCGCCGAAGAACGCGCCGAGGTACGGCCCGTAGCCGGTCTCGAGCACCGAGCCCCAGCGCAGGTAGTTGTAGACGAGCGCGAGCGCGGCGAACGGCGCGCCCGCAACCGCGGCCCAGGCGAGCACGCGTCGCAGCTCGGCCTTGCGATCGCGCAGGCTCCAGATGATCGCGACCACCGCGCCCGCGATCGCGAGCGCGTAGACGTACTTCGCCTCGAGCAGACAACCCGCCCAGATGCCGAGCCACACGGCCTCGCGGCGGGTCGGCTGTCCGATCACGCGCCAGGTCGCGCGGAACGTGCCGAGGAAGCACGCGAGCTGCAGGATCTCGGAGTACGGATAGCGCGCGTAGACCCACGTCGTCGTCGCGAACGCGAGGATCGCCGTGCACAGGCTCGCGATGCGCGGCGTGCGCCCGAGGTCGACGAGCAACAGGAAGAACAGCGCGCACGCGAGCGCGCCGAGCGCCGCAGCCGCGAGGTGCGACGCGATCGGCCACACGAGCGGGTCGTACGACCGCGCCACGCCGCGCGTGATCCCGGCGATCGCCGCGCCCGGAAGCTGGACGAGCACCGGACCGATCGACGCGATGCCGTAGATCTTGCCGTCGCGGCCGGGCGGCAGGTCGTCGGGCCAGCGCTTGGTGATGTCGATCGCGCCGTGATGGACGATGCGCTCGGCGACGTCCCACACCGGATGCGCGTCGCCCCACGCGTGCTCGCGGCTGCCCGACAGCAAGTACATCGCGAACACGGTCGCGAAGATCGCGAGGGCGTGCTTGCGCGTGGTCGTCACGCGCCGTCCACGTTCACCTTGCACGTCGGGCACGGCGAGTGATCGTACTGCACGGCGGGATAGGTGAACGGCACCGAGAACACCTCGAACAGGCCGTGCGTCACCTTGCGCAGCTTCGGCGTGCGGCTTTCCAGGAGGTCATCGAGCAGGCCCTGGGCGTTCAGCGTGACGCCGAGGAACAGCTCCTGGGTCGGCCGGCCCGGCGCCGCCGCCATGTCGGCCGGCGTGACCGCGTCGGGCTTGTAGTTGCGCGAGCCGAAGCCGGCCGCGACGTCGACGAAGCGCGCGATCGCGCCGCCGGGCAGCCCGCGGATCGGTCCGATCGCGCCGAGGTGGAGCGCGAGCTGATAGGTCTGGCCGGAGTAATCCTCGGCGACGTTCCACTTCGAGCAGCCGCCGGTCGGGCACGGCGAGGCGCCGTCGAGCTTGCGCAGGTACATCGTGCTCGGCCAGTACTCGACGCGGTAGTCGAACAGCTCGTCGAGCCGCGGCCACTGCGACAGCGCGAACGCGGCGAGCGCGCCGAGCGTGTCGCCGGTGAGATCGCTGAACGAGAACTCGTAGTAAAAGCCGTCCTTGACCTCGACGCCGGTGAACAAGAGCTCCGACGCGATCGTGCTGACCACATTCGCCTTCGTGCGATCGTAGCCGCCCCATTGATCGAGCATCTCGGTGCCGAGCCGCGCGAGGCTCATCGTCGACCACGCGTGGCCGAGCTTGTCGGCGCCGCCGGCGTACGTCTGATCGCCGACCCAGCCATCGCCGCCCCACTTGAACTGCGCGAGCGGATGGTGGTGCTCGTACCAGGCGACGTACATCCAGCCGGCGAACAGCGCGTACATGCCGGCGAGCGTGGCGGCCGCCGCGACCGGGTGCGCGGCTTGCTCTGGTTCCGAGACGCGGTGCTCGAGAACATTCACGGCCGAGGACGGGGGCGCGAGATCGATCCACGGCGACCCGCTCCCGGACGCCCGAACTGTGACACCCTGATCATGGGTGATCTCGGGGTCGGGCGGCGGGTCGGCCCGTGCGCTGGCGCGCAACCCAGCGATCAGCAACCAAGCGCAGCCGATCCGACCCATCGGCGACGTATCTCATCCGGTCTTCGCAAAAACAAGGAAGGGACCCTCAGCAATCTGAGGGTCGAATGACGCTGCCTCGCCTTTTGTGGCAACATGCGTCAACCAACTTGAGTTATTGAGCAAGTCATAATAGTTTGCTGAGACTATCCGCGGCCTTTAGAACCCGCGGAGCTTTCTAGCCTCCCTCATCGTGAAACCTCGCTTCAGCTGTCATCACTGCGACGTTGGCGCAGCCCTCGCAACTAGGGGGCGTGGATGAACACCCACGTTCTCTGGGTTCTGGTTCACTCGCTGGCGGTCCTCGTCTTCGTGAACCGGTACGTCGCCGGCCTGGTGCTGCGCACGTGGCGCGGCCGCAACTGGGACCAGGTCCGGCCCGACAACTGGGAGCCCACCGTCACCGCGGTGATTCCGATGTACAACGAAGGCGCCGCGATCAAGGAGACGCTGCAGAGCCTCCTCGATGCGGATTACCCGGCGCACAAGCTCCGCGTCGTCTGCGTCGACGACTGCTCGACCGACGACAGCTACGAGCAAGCGCGCTCGATCGCGCGCGGCTCGGGCGGCCGGCTCAAGATCCTCCGCAACCGCGTCAACCTCGGCAAGCGCCGCTCGATCAACCGCGCGGTGCGCGAGACCGACAGCGAGATCATCGTCTCGGTCGACTCGGACGTCGTGGTCGACGCCGACGCGATCAAGCAGCTCATGCGCCGCTTCACCAGCGATCGCATCGCCGCGGTCGGCGGCTGGATCGACGTCCGCAACAAGCACGACAACTGGCTCACGCGTATGCAGACGGTGAAGTACTGGTACGCGTACTACTTCATGAAGAACCTCGAGTGGGGCTTCCGGCGCATCCTGTGCCTGTCGGGCTGCCTCACCGCGTACCGCCGCAGCGTGCTCATCGATCTCGAGCCCGTGCTCGAGAACCGCTCGATGTTCGGCATGTCCATCAAGTACGGCGAGGATCGGTTCCTGACCCGGCAGATCATCAAGGCCGGCTGGAACACGACGATGACGCTCGACGCGCGCTGCCGCACGTTCGTGCCGACCACGCTGATGGCGTACTTCTCCCAGCAGCTGCGCTGGCGGCGCTCGAACATCGTCGACTACTTCGGCGGGTTCACGCACATCTGGCGGCTGAACCCGGTGCTCGCGATTCACTTCTTCTCGCTGTTCGCGCTGCTCATCGTCTATCCGATCGCGCTCGTCCGCGCGCTCGAGTCGCATCGCTTCCTGCCCAGCTTGCAGCTCCACCTCGAGCTCGTCGTCGCGTTCGGGCTGTACTACCGCTGGCGCGTGCGCAAGTTCCCCAAGCACGAGCGCGTCGGTGCCCTCGCGTTCTTCCCGCTCACGCTGCTGATGCCGATCACGTACGCGCTGCTCACGCCGCTCGCGCTGTTCACGCTCGACTCGGGCAGCTGGGAGACCCGCGGTCACGAGGCCGAGGCGACGGCGACAGGCGGCGCGACCGTCGAGCCGATCTCGGATGCCGGGACTGGCCAGCACGTGCTGGTTCCTGCCGCGGTGGTAGCCGAGCCCGTAAGGGCGCGAGCTCGTTCGGAAGTCGCGGCCTAGCGAAACGTAGACATCGGCCCGCTTCTTGGAGTAGGACTCGGACGCGATGGAAGCTCCCGCACGGAAGACCCCGAAGTTCTGGATGGCCGTGCAGCCGTCGATCATCCGGATCTACAAGGTCGCCGGCCTGTTCACGCTGACCGCGATCCTGCTCGGGCTCATCGGCTTCCTCGTCGTCAACATCTTCTACTTCTTCGACCACACCTGGGTCCGCCCGGTCGTGCTGTCGCCGACGCACCAGAAGGTGATCGAGGCGCAGCAGCAGCTCGACAACGCGGAGCTCAACGCGAGCAAGCTCGACGCCGAGAAGCTCGAGATCGCGGCCTCGCTCGACGAGATCAAGCGCGCGGTCGACGCCGACAACGCGTTTCTGACCGAGGTCGGCAAGCAGGCCGACGATCCCAAGACGCCCGAGCAGTGGCTCGTGCATCGCGAGGTCGAGAAGGCGCGCCTCGATCTGGCCAACGAGACCGGCCGGCGCGCGCCGCTCGAGGCCCGCCAGAAGAGCATCGAGCTCACGATCAAGGACCAGAAGCAGCTCGTCGACAAGCTCGCCCAGTCTCCGTACCTGCGCGCGATCAACGGCAAGGTCGTGCTCGGCTTCGTGCCGTACCAGAACCTGCGTTCGATCAAGGAAGGCGAGACCAAGCTCTACGCCTGCTCGTGGGGCCTCGTGCTCTGCCACGTCGTCGGCAAGGTGAAGACGACGATCGAGGGCGAGGTTCAGGACATCCATCCCCACGACGAGAGCGTCCAGCGCGGCATCATGGTCGAGCTCGACCTCAGCACGCCGTCGGCCGAAGGCGAGACCGTCTTGTTCGCCGGCGGCAAGCCGCTCTGGCTGTTCTGACCGGCCGGGCGTTCTGCCCGTTCGAGGCCTACATGTGGGCGCGCAAACCTGGCGTACCCAGGCGATCTCGACGGTGCGGCCTAGTATCATGAACGCGCTGGGGGCGACCGCGTCTTGTCCAGACGTTTGCTGGCGCGTGCCTCGGAGGCCGGGACGAGATGAGCGAAGACAACGGATCGAATGGATCGAACGGATCGGGCGCGGGCCGCAAGACGATCATCGGCCCCGCGCCGCAGCCTCCGCGCAACGAGGGAAGCGGCCTCCACAAGCGTCCCGGCGAGTACAGCATGGGCCGCAAGGAGCTATCGGGCGCGCACAAGATGCCCGAGGCGTCGTCGGATCCGAACGCTCCCCAGCTCAAGCCGAACGAGCGCACGATCGTCAACGCGAGCGGCCCGGCCGAGGCGCCGCGCCGCGATACCTTGCCGCGCGTCGATCGAGCATCCGCGCCGCCGCTCAACAACTCGGCCGCGACCGTCGTGCTGCCGGGCCAGGACAACCCGACGCCACCGTCGGGCGTCGCCGCCGGCACGCGGCCCAATCCCGCGACGGTCGCGAGCCAGCCCCGCGCGCGCCGCGCGTCGGAGGGCCCATCGGTGCAGGGCATCAGCCAGTGGGACGTCCACGCGCCGTCGGAGGATCCGAGCTCGCCCGGAAGCGTGCCGAGCACGCCGAACAGCGCCGACCCGACCGGCGCGCATCCGGTCGCGGGCTTGCCCCATCCGGGCGTTCGCATCAACCAGTACGAGATCATCAAGATGATCGGCGAAGGCGGCATGGGCACCGTCTATCTCGCCCGCGACCTTCGCCTCGGCCGCCGCGTCGCGATCAAGTTTCTGCAATCGCAGCAGCCCGAGCTGACGCAGCGGTTCCTCGTCGAAGCGCGCGCCACCGCGCGCTGCGAGCACGAGAACATCGTGCGCATCTACGAGGTCGGCGAGCAAAACGGCAACCCGTACATGGTGCTCGAGTACCTGAACGGCAAGCCGCTCACGCACTACATCAAGAACGGCCAGAAGCTGCCGTACACGCGCGTCGTCGAGATCATGATGGCCGTGTTGCGCGCGCTCGAGTGCGCGCACGGCCAGGGCATCGTCCACCGCGACCTCAAGCCCGACAACATCTTCATCCTCGACTCGGGCGGCATCAAGGTGCTCGACTTCGGCATCGCGAAGGTGCTCGAGGCGTCGCAGCCGACGCCGGCGCAGATGTCGTCGGGCGCGATCCGCATGCCGAGCCCGCTCGAGCTCGCGACCGGATCGAACAGCTCGCTCACGCGCCACGGCACGATCATGGGGACGCTCAAGTACATGTCCCCCGAGCAGTGGGGCATCGGCGTCGAGATCGATCACCTGAGCGACATCTGGGCGTGCGGCATCCTGCTCCACCGCATGATCTGCGGCCGCCACCCGCTGCATCCGCTCGACGGTAACCAGCTCGTCGTCACCGCGATGCTCGAGCTGCCGATGCCGTCGATGCTCGACGCCGCGCCGATCGATTGCCCGCGCGAGCTCGTGCAGATCGTCGACCGCTGCCTGCTCAAGACCAAGGAGATGCGGTGGGGCAGCGCGACCGACCTCATGCGCGCGCTCGAGCCCTACCTGCCCGGGCGCAAGGCGGCCGAGATCAAGATCGACGAGAGCCCGTACGCGGGTCTGTCGTCGTTCCAGGAGGCCGACGCCGACAAGTTCTTCGGCCGCGCGCGCGAGGTCGCCGCGATGGTGACGCGGATCCGCGACCGGCCGCTGATGGCCGTGGTCGGAAGCTCGGGCGTCGGCAAGTCGTCGTTCGTGCGCGCCGGTCTCGTGCCGGCGCTCAAGCGCTCGGGCGAGCAGTGGGAGACGCTCGTCATCCGCCCCGGCCGCAAGCCGATGGAGGCGCTCGGCTCGATCACCGCGCCGATGGTCGCGACCGCCGCGAACCTCGCCGACGAGATGGACGAGCAGAACAAGCTCGTCGGCAAGCTGCGCCGCGAGCCCGGTCACCTCGGTCACCTGCTGCGCGGACGCGCGCGGCGCGACAGCCGGCGCATCCTCTTGTTCGTCGACCAGTTCGAGGAGCTGTTCACGCAGGTTCCCGATCCGGCCGAGCGCGCGGCGTTCATGGCGTGCCTCGCCGCCGTCGCCGACGACGCGACGAGCCCGCTGCGCGTCGTGCTGTCGATCCGCAGCGACTTCCTGGATCGCGTCGCCGAGGATCAAAACTTCACCGCCGAGCTCACGCAGGGCCTGTTCTTCCTCGGTCCGCCGAACCGCACGTCGCTACGCGAAGCGATCGTGATGCCCGCCGAGCTCGCGAGCTACCGCTTCGAGATCGAGGCGATCGTCGAGGACATGCTCGACCATCTCGAGACCACGCCCGGCGCGCTGCCGCTCCTCCAGTTCGCGGCGAGCAAGCTGTGGGAGAACCGCGACACCGCGCGGCGCCTGCTCACCCAGCAGAGCTACGCGCAGATGGGCGGCGTCGCCGGCGCGCTCGCGAGCCACGCCGACCGCGTCGTCGCCGAGGTCGGCGCCGGCAAGCCGACGCTCGTGCGCGCGATCTTGCTCCGCCTGGTCACGCCCGAGCGCACGCGCGCGATCGTGCCGATGGACGAGCTGCGCGAGCTGTCGCGCGAGGTCGGCGAGGTGCAGCACCTCGTCGATCAGATGGTCGATGCCCGCCTGCTCGTCGTGCAAAACCTCGAGGGCGGCAAGGGCTCGACCGTCGAGATCGTCCACGAGTCCTTGATCGCGAACTGGCCGACGCTGCGGCGCTGGCTCGACGAGACCCAGGAAGACGCCGCGATCATCGACCAGCTGCGCATCGCCGCGCGCCAGTGGAACCAGAAGGGCCGCTCGCCCGACCTCTTGTGGCGCGGCGACACCGCGGACGAGGCGAAGAAGTTCAAGAAGCGCTACAAGGGCCCGCTGTCCGATGTCGAGCGGTCGTTCCTCGACGAGCTCATCAGCTACGAGGTCGCGGTCCAGCGCCGGCGCCGCGCCGGCGTGATCGCCGGTTTCATCGCGCTCGGCTTCATCGTCGTCGCCGCGATGGTCGCGCTCGTCGTGATCCAGAAGAAGGGGCAGGAAGCGAAGCGCGCGCAGCACCAGGCCGAAGAGAACGCGGCCAAAGAGCAGAAGGCGAACATCGATGCCCAGCAGGCGCTCGCCGCCGCGCAGGAAAAGGAACGCCAGCGCCAGCAAGCCGAGGTCGCGAAGCAGAAGGTCGAGGCCGAGAAGCACGTCGTCGACACCGAGCTCGGCAGCGCGCAGGTCGACCTCGCGCAGAAGAACGCCGAGCTCCAGGTCGCGCTCGATCAGGCCAAGTCCGCCGCGTCGCGTGCCGAGGCGAACGAGAAGCGCGCCGAGGACTCGGAGCAAGAGGCCGAGGCGGC
This sequence comes from Kofleriaceae bacterium, assembly GCA_035500135.1. Classification (GTDB taxonomy): domain Bacteria; phylum Myxococcota_A; class Polyangia; order Haliangiales; family Haliangiaceae; genus JABFXX01. The sequence continues at coordinate 23,417 of DATJXL010000298.1, read as the reverse complement.
GAAGAACGACGCGCTGATCCAGAAATCGCTCGCCGAGGGGCTGCTCAAGCTCGAGCAGGAGCGGCGCAAGCGGCTCGAAGATCAGATCGGCAGCCCGACCATCGACGACCTGAAATAAGCGGAGACTCGCATGCTGAAACGGATCGTGTTGCTCGCGCTCGTGGCGTTCGGTGGGGGCACCGCATTCGCGCAACCGAAGGCGCCCCTGATGCCGCCCGACGGCTCGCCTCCACCGGCAGAGCCCGAGAAGAAGCCCAAGGACGAGAAGGCCGGCAAGGACGAGTCGCTGCAGAACGGCGGCATCGAACGGCCGTGGGCCAAGGGCGTTGCCGCCGCCGAGCAAGCCGCCGCGCTCAAGGCGTTCCACGACGGCAACGCGCAGCTCAACGACGGGTTGTTCGCCAAGGCGATCGACAAGTACCGCGAGGCGCTCAAGCACTGGGACCATCCCGCGATCCACTACAACCTCGCGCTCGCCCTGATGAACGTCGACCAGTCGATCGAGGCCTACGAGCACCTCCAGGCATCGATCAAGTTCGGCGAGGCGCCGCTGCAATCGAAGGACAAGTTCGACAACGCGAAGCTGTACATGCTGCGCCTCGAGAAGGAGATCGCCGACGTCGAGGTCAGCTGCGACAAGACCGGCGCGAAGGTCTCGCTCGACGGCAAGGAGCTGTTCGTCGCGCCCGGCACCTACAAGACGCGCGTCACGACCGGCAAGCACCAGTTTCTCGCCGAGAAGCAGGGCTACACGGCCCGCATCACCGCGCCCTACATCAGCCCCGGTGAGCACTTTCGCATCGACCTCAAGCTCTACACGGCCGACGAGCTCACGCGCTATCGCCGCAAATGGGACGCGACGTGGATCCCGCTCGCGGTCGCCGGTGGTGCGGTCGCGCTCGGCGTCGCGGGCGGCCTGCTCGAGTACTCGGCGTCGCAGAGCTACAAGGACTACGACAACAAGGTGAAGTCGTGTAACCAGAACAACTCCGGGTGCCCGGTGTCGTCGACGCTGACGAGCCTCAAGAACAGCGGCGACACCAAGCGCACGCTCGGCATCGTCGGCTACAGCGCCGCCGGCGCCGCGGCGATCGCGGCCGGCGTGCTCTGGTACATCAATCGCCCCGAGTCGTACGAGATCCGCGCCGAGGATCTGCAGAACGAGCCCGGAACCGAAGAGGCAACAGCCAAGACCAAGCTCACTCCGGTCGTCGCACCCGGTTACGCCGGCGCGGTGATCCTGGGTCACTTCTAGGCGGGAGACCACATGACCTGGCTTCGACTAACGACCCTGCTCGCGATCGCCGCGTGCGCGCTGGCCGGCTGCGCGAACAAACCCTCCGCGCTGACGTGCTCGACTGGCATCGTGTGCCCGTCGCCGCTCAAGTGCGCCGCGGTGCAAGCGGTGTGCATCGAGAACGACTGCGGCGACGGCCACGTCGACGTCGGCGAGCAGTGCGACGACGGCAACATCATGGACGGCGACGGTTGCTCGCACAGCTGCCAGAACGAGGTCTGCGGCAACGGCGTGATCGACCCGGGCGAACAATGCGACGACGGCAACACGGTCGCCGGCGACGGCTGCTCGCCGACGTGCCAGATCGAGCGCTGTGGCAACGGCGTGATCGATCCCGGCGAGGCCTGCGACCTCGGCTCCGACAACGGCAAGTGCCTCGGCTGCAACGCGGACTGCACGTCGAACGAGACGTGCGGAAACTGTCACGTCGACACCGAGTGCGGCGAAGTCTGCGACGACTGCAACACCGTCTCCGGCGACTCGTGCGAGTCCGATTGCAAGTCGGGCATCGGCTGCGGCAACGGCGTGCTCGATCCGGGCGAGCAGTGCGACGACGGCAATACCGACAATAACGACGACTGCACGAACCAGTGCAAGGTCAACATCTGCGGCGACGGCATCGTCGACAGCGATGGCCACGACGTCGAACAGTGCGATCCGGGTGGCTCGGCGGCACCGAACACGCCGCAGCAGTGCAACGACAACTGCACGGTCGCGTCGTGCGGCGACGGCATCGTCAACCCGAACTACACGCCGCCGGGCGCGTCCGGCCCCGAGCAGTGCGACGACGGCAGCGACAACTCCGACAGCCACAACTGCACCGCGCACTGCCAGATCGCGTACTGCGGCGATGGCCTGCGCGACTTGGAAGCGCCGCACATCGAGCAGTGCGACGACGGTAACCAGGTCGAGGACGACGGCTGCTCGAACTCGTGCACGACACCGCTGTGCGGCAACGGCATCGTCGATTCGGGCGAGCAGTGCGACCTCGGCGCGGCGAACAGCGACACTGGCGCGTGCACGACGGCGTGCACGATCGCGAAGTGCGGCGACCACCTCGTCGAGACTGGTGTCGAGCAGTGCGACGGCTCTTCGGTCATGGGCCACGCGTGCTCGGCAAGCTGCACGATCGAGGTGTGCGGCAACAAGATCATCGATCCGGGCGAGCAGTGCGACGACGGCAACACGGCCGCTAACGACGGTTGCGGCCCGACCTGCCAGATCGAGTATTGCGGCGACGGCATCAAGAACAACGTCACCGAGCAGTGCGACCCGGCGGGCACGACGTCGCCGAACACGCCCGCGCAGTGCAACAGCGACTGCACGCTCGCATCGTGCGGCGATGGCAAGGTCGATCACTCCTTCGTGCCGGCAGGTGCGCCCGGCGGCGAGCAGTGCGACCCGCCATCGATGCTGACCGGCTGCTCGGCGACGTGCCAGCTCGAGACCTGCGGCGACGGCCACACCGACATGAACCTCGGCGAGACCTGCGACAACGGCTCGGCGATGAACACGCTCGCCGGCCCGTGCTTGCCATGGTGCCAGCTCGCGACCTGCGGCGACGGCCTCGTCGAGACGCACAGCATGGGTGTGACCGGTTCCGAGGAGTGCGACAACGGCGACGCGAACGGCACGACCGCGTGCCCGTACGGCGCGACGAGCTGCACCGTGTGCACGTCGATGTGCAAGACCGCCGCGGGTACGACGAGCTACTGCGGTGACCACGTCAAGGACACCGGCAACGGCGAGAACTGCGACGACGCCACCGACGGCGAGACCGAGTGCGCCTACAAGGGCACGAACGTGGCGAGTAACACGTGCCAGGTCTGCACCGATTGCCAGCCGCAGACCGCGCTCGGCCCGTATTGCGGCGATGCCGTGAAGACGAACGGCGAAGCTTGTGACAACGGCTTCGCGCTCAACGGCACCACGCTGTGCCCGTACGGTCAGCACAGCTGCAGCGTGTGCACCTCGACGTGCACGTCGACCGCAGGCACCACGTTCGAGTTCTGCGGCGATGGCACCAAGAACGGTCCGGAGCAGTGCGACGGCGGCGTCGGTGGCGTCGAGACCGACACGTCCAACTGCAACAAGGATTGCACCACGCCGAGCTGCGGCGACGGCTACGTCAACACGGCGTACACGCCGCCGGGCGCGGCGAGCCCCGAGCAGTGCGAGCCGCCGAACACGGCGACGTGTGACAGCAAGTGCCAGATCATCGCGTACTGCGGCGACGGCGCGTGCAACGGCAGCGAGACGCCCGTGACGTGCCCGGCCGATTGCCCCGGATCGTGCGGCGACGGCATCATCGAAGCCGGCGAGGAGTGCGACAAGACCAACTTGAACGGCGCGACATGCGCGTCGTTCGGCTACACGGGCTCCGGCCTCGCGTGCAACATGACGGCCCCGAATGCGTGCAAGTACGACACGAGCGGGTGCACGAAGCCGGCGACCTGCACCGACGGCATCCAGAACGAGGACGAGACGGACGTCGACTGCGGCGGCACGACGTGCTTCGCGCGCTGCGCCGATGGCAAGCACTGCGTCGGGAACAGCGATTGCGCGAGCGCCACGTGCACGGCTACGGTGTGCCAGCCGAGCTGCACCGACGGCTTCCAGGACGGCGCCGAGACCGACGTCGATTGCGGCGGCGCGCTGTGCGACGGATCCGGCCACAAGTGTCCCTCCGGCGATATGTGCAGCGTCAACACCGATTGCACGAGCGGGACGTGCAAGGCCAACGGGACCTGCATGTGACGACGTGATATACGGCTGCGCATGCAGCTATCGCAGCTCAAGATCATCATCACGGGTGCGGCCCAGGGCATGGGCGCTCACTTCGCGCGGCGGCTCGCCGAGGCCGGCGCTCAGGTCGCCGCCGGCGACGTCAAGGACGAGGGCCTCGCGGCACTCGCCGAGGCCACGCGCGGACTGCCCGGCAAGGTCCACACCCGCAAGCTCGACGTGTCGAACGAGGCCGAAGTCGGCGCGTTCGTCGACTGGGCGCACGGCGCGATGGGCGGCCTCAACGGGCTCGTCAACAACGCCGGCATCCTGCGTGACGGCCTGCTCGTCAAGAAGGACAAGACGACCGGCCAGGTCGCGAAGATGACGAAGGAGCAGTGGGACGCGGTGATCGGCGTGAACCTGACGGGCGCGACATTCGTCGTGCGCGACACGGTCGCGAAGATGGTCGCGACCGAGCAGCGGCCCGGCGTGATCGTGAACATGTCGTCGGTGGCACGCCACGGCAACCGCGGCCAGTCGAACTACGTGTCGGCGAAGGCCGCGCTCGCCGCGAACACGGTGACGTGGTCGCGCGAGTTTGCGCCGTTCGGCATCCGCGTCGGCGCCGTCGCGCCCGGCATGATCGAGACGCCGATGACGCAGGGCATGAACCAGAAGGCGCGCGACGCGCTCGTCGCGGCGATTCCGGTCGGCCGCATCGGCGTCCCCGAGGACATCTGGCTCGCCGTCAAGTTCGTGCTCGAGTGCGATTACTTCGACGGCCGCACGATCGATGTCGACGGCGGCCTCGTGATGTAGCGCTCAGCGGTGGGTGGCGAGCCAGTGCTTCGCTTCGGCGATGTTGTCGGCGCCGCCGCCTTGCTGGAGCTCGGCGAGCGCCTGCGTGACCTCGGTCTTCGCGCGCGCGCGGTTGGCCGCGCCCGGTAGCTTGCCGAGCGTCAGGCCGAGCGCGAGCCGCGCTTCGCCGAGCTGATCCGGACGCATGTGCGCGGCGGTGCGGATCGCGATCGCGCGCTCGTAGTACGGCACGGCGTCGGCGGGGCGCTGCAGCTCCTCGATCTCCTGGCCGATGCCGAGCAGCGGATACGACACGTACGAGTGGTCCTTGCCGAACTTGGCCTCGAAGATCGCGAGGCTGCGCTGATATGCAGCGAGCGCGGCCTTGTGATCGCCGCGTGCATCGTCGAGGCTCGCGAGGTTCGTCAAGATCATGCCGACGCGCGGATGATCGGCGCCGAGGTGGCTCTCGTAGACATGCAACACGTGACTCTCGAGCTCCGCGGCCTCGGGCAGCTTCTTCTGCGCCTTGTAGATCACCGCCTCGTTCGCGAGCAGGTCGGCAACGTCGGTGTTGTCCGAGCCGTACGCCTTCTCCGCGATCTTCTGCGCGCGCTGGTACGTGGCGAGCGCCTTGTCGTGATCGCGCTCGGCCTCCTGCAGCGCGCCGAGGTTCGTCAACAGATCGACGAGACCGCTGCCGTCCTTGCCCTGCGCCGCCTCCATCAACGCGACCGAGCGCTCGAGGTACGAGTGAGCGGCGGCGAAGTCACCGCTATCGACCGCGAGCTGGCCGAGATTCGCGAGCGCGGGCACCAGCTCGACGCTGTTGTCGCCGTAGGTCTTCTGCCAGATCGCGAGCGCGCGCTCGTAGCTCTGCTTGGCCTGGGCGCGATCGCCGACCTCGCCGTAGAACGTGCCGAGGTTGTTGAGCGTGGTGCCGACCTCGGGATGGTTCGGACCGAGCGCGGCGATGCGGATCTCGAGCGCGCGCTGGTATACGCGCTTCGCGTCGTCGTACTTGCTCTCGCGGCGATACACGTTGCCGACGTCGTTGAGCGCGGTCGCGACGTCGGGATGGTCCTTGCCGTAGGTGCGCTCGCGCGACGCGAGCACGCGCTCGTAGGCCTTGCGCGCGTCCTCGAGCTTGCCGCGTTTCATGAGCACGGTCGCGAGCTGGCCGAGCGTCGTCAGCGTCGCCTCGTGGTCGTCGCCGAGCGGCGCGGCCAGGGCGAGCGCCTTCTCGAGCCGCGCCTGCGAATCGGCGGAGTGGCCGCGCTCGAACTCGAGCATCGCGATCGCCTCCTCGAGCCGCACCTGCTTCTCGACCGGCGGCTTCGCGTGCTGCGCGACCGCCTCGGCGAGCCCGGCGATCTCCTGCGCCCCGGCGTACTCGCTCTTCTGCACCGAGAGCGTGAACACGAGCCAGGCCGCGGCGTCGAGCATCGTCGCGTCGTCACCGGCCTGCGCGGCGACGTGCAGCGCTTCGCGCAGCGTGTCGCTCGCGCCTTGATTGCCGAGGTCGTACTGGATCTGGCCGGCGACCACGCCGGCTTCCGCGATCGCCGGCGCGTAGCCGGTCGCGCGCGCCGCGGACATCGCGACCTCGGCGGCGGCCGCCGCCGGCTTGTAGCGGCCGAGCTTCTCGAGCGCGCGGGCGTCGCCGATCTCCGAGCGCACCGCCGCAACCCGCGCACGTGTGACTTCTTCGTCGGGCGGAGGGACGGCGGCGAGCAGTGCGCCCGTGTCGTTGCACGGCGCGACCGACGGCAGCGCGTGCACCGCATCGAGCGCTTTGTCGATCGCCTCGGGCCCACCTGCCGCGATCTGATCGATCGTCGCGCGCGTGTCGTCGAGCCGGCGCGCGAGGCATTGCATGCGCAGGTCGAGCAGGTGCTCCGATTGATCGCCGCGCACGCGCGTCGCCTCGCACGCGTCGGTGTAGGCGTCCTGCCACGCACGCGTCCACGCGTCGAGCTGGCGCGACGCCGACGCGAACCACGCCGCGGCGAGCGGCCGCTTCGACGCGGTGAACGCGGCCTCGAGCGCGGCGCGCCGGTCGTCGTTCCAGACCGCGCCGACGCGATCGCCGCCCGTGCTGCACTCCGCGCCGCGCTTGGGTCCGAACGCGTACAGCGCGCCGGCCGCGGCGACGACCGCGATCGGCATCGCGACGGCGACAGCCGTGCGGCGCCGGCGCGCCGGATCGCGGGCGAGCGCCGCGAGCAACGCGTTCATCGACGGATGACGGTCCTCCGGCTTGCGTGCGAGCCCGCGCAGGAGCATGCGGCGCAGCCACGCCGGCACCTTCGCGCCCTTCGGCGGCGGCCGCACCTCGCCGAACACGACGTTCGTGCTGAGCTCGGTGTACGTGTCGCCGGCGAACGGCCGCTGGCGGTACAGCGCCTCGTAGAGCGCGACGCAAAACGCGAACTGATCGGTTTGCGCCGTGGCCTCGCCGCCCGTGAACTGCTCGGGCGACATGTACGAGGGCGTGCCCATGATCGAGCCGGTGCGCGTCAGATCCTGCGACAGCGGCGTGATGTTCGACTGCGAGAGCGGCGCGAGCGGCTGGTCGAGGTCGACGCGCGGCAGCGGATCGGCGGTGATCGCGCGCTTGGTCGCCGCGGCGTCGTTCATCACGCTGACGAGCCCGAAGTCGGTGACGCGCACGCTGCCGTCCTTCGCGAGCAGCACGTTGTCGGGTTTGAAGTCGCGGTGAACGAGGCCGGCGGCGTGCGCGGCGGCGAGGCCACGCCCGGCTTGCACGAACAGCTCGACGATGTCGCGCAGTGGCCGCGGCTGGGCCTTGAGCCAGCTGCGCAGCGTGCCGGCGTCGGCGAACTCCATCGCGACGTACACTTGCTCGCCGAACGTGCCGGTCTCGTGCACGTCGATGACGTTCGGATGGTTGATCTTCGCCATCGCCTGCGCCTCGCGGAGCAGGCGCGTGCACGCGTTCGCGGCGTTGGTCTGGGCGATCTCGGCGTGCAGGAGCTTGATCGCGACCTTGCGATCGAGGTGCGGATCGTACGCGGAGTAGACGTTGCCCATTCCGCCGGAGCCGAGCAGGCCGAGCACGACGAAGCGGCCGATGCTGTCGCCGCGCGATGGCTGGCCGACCGGCGCCGAGCCGCTGCCCACGGTCGGTGCGCTCTCCCGGGTGCTCGGCCCCACGCTCCCCCGGCTAGGGATTCGCTCCTCGTGCGGTGAGCTCGCGACGCTCGGACCGATCGCCGTCTTGCTGGTCGCCGGATCCTCGTTCGGCGCATCGCCGAGCGTGTCGGTGCCGAGCCCGATCTTCGTCGTCGACATCCCCAACCCCGAATATACGCCGGAATGCGCGGGCTCATTCCTTCGCGGCGAGGCGACCAAGCGTGCGAATCCCCGAGGCGATTCGCTCCGACCACGGCGTCCCGGCCGACACGCGGATGAAGTTCGAGAACCGCGCGCGGGCCGAGAACAACGAGCCCGGCGCGACCACGATCCCGCGGCGCAACGCGTGCTCGTGGAGCGCGAGGGCGTCGACACCGACCGGGAGCTCGACCCACAGCACGAAGCCGCCGCGCGGCGACGCGACACGCGTGCCCTCGGGAAACTCCGCGATGATCGCCTCGCGGTAGCGCTCGACGTTGCCGGCGAGCGCGGCGCGCAGCCGGCGCAGGTGGCGATCGTAGCCGCCGCTCGCGAGAAACTCCGCGACCGCCATGCCGGGCAGCGCCGGGCACGCGAGCGACTGGCCGTATTTCAGGCGCAGGATCTGCTCGTGCCAGCGCCCGCCCGCGATCCAGCCGACGCGATAGCCGGGCGCGAGCGTCTTCGACACCGAGCTGACGTGGACGACGTGGCTATCCTCGCTCGCGCCGGCGAACGCGCGCAGCGGCGGCGGGCGCGAGCCGTCGAACACGAGCTCGCCGTAGACGTCGTCCTCGATGATCGGCAGGTCGTAGCGGCGCGCGAGCTTGACGAGCCGCGCGCGCTCGTCGTCGGGCATGATCGAGCCGAGCGGGTTCGCGATCGTCGGCGTCACGACGAGCGCGCGCACCGGCTGCGCGCGAAGCGTCTCGTCGAGCGCGTCGACGTCGAGCCCGGTGCGCGGATGCGCCGGGATCTCGAGCGCGCGCAGCCCGAGGCTCTCGATCGATTGCAGGACGCCGAAGTACGCCGGCGACTCGACCGCGATCACGTCGCCCGGCCGCGCGACCGCGCGGAGCGCGAGCGACAGGCCCTCGGTCGCGCCGATCGTCGTGCACAGATCGTCCTCGGCGAGCGCGACGCCGGCCTCGACCGCGCGCCGGGCGATCTGGCGGCGCAGCGTCAGTAAACCGGGCGCCGCTTCGTAGCGCGCGCCGACCGTCGCGATCTCGCGGGTGAGCTGGCGCACGATGCGGTTGAGCTGCGCGATCGGCAGCATCGACGGATCGACCGTCGCGCACCCGAACGGCACGAGCGACGGATCGCGCATCGCCGCGAGGATCTTCGTGTACGCGTCGGTCACCGTCACGCGCGACGGCTGCTGGCACGCGCGCGGCATGCGGGGCTCGGCGGTGAGCGCGGTGCGCCGCCGCACGAAGTGGCCCGATTTCGGCCGCACCTCGATCAAGCCGGCGTTCTCGAGCCGCACATACGCCTCGATCACGGTCGACACGCTGCAGCTGCGCTCCTCGGCGAGCCGCCGCACCGACGGCAAACGATCCCCGGCGCGCAACGCGCCGCGATCGATCGCCTGGCCGAGCTCGTCCGCGAGGCTCTCGTAGAGGAAGCCGCTCGTGATCGCGACCATGACGTCAAGTGTATCGATCCCATTCCCGATGGACCAGCACAGACGCCGATCGCGGCAGCCGGTACAGCGTAGGTGTACTGGTCGCAGCGCGGTTCGCGTGTCACTGTACTGCTCGCGCGGAAGGCTCACGATGATCCGCGTGCTGGCTTCATCACCCTCCGTCTCCGTGGCACGCCCTTCCATCGATCCGCGCCTCGTCGCGAGCCTGCTCGCGGTGTACGTGATCTGGAGCTCGACCTACCTCGCGATCCGCATCGCGGTGCAGGACATGCCGCCGCTGTGGGCGGCGAGCATGCGCTTTCTGTCGGCGGGCGCCGTGCTGATGGTGATCGCGCTCCGGCGCGGTGCCGCGTGGCCCCGCGCGCGTGACTGGATCGCGATGGTGCCGGTCGGCGCGTGCCTGTTCGTCGGCGGCAACGGCTTCGTCGCGCTCGCCGAGCAGACCGTGCCGTCGGGCGGCGCCGCGGTCGTATGCGCGACCATGCCGCTGTGGGTCGGCGTGCTCGGCGTGGTCGCGGGCGAGCGGCCCACCGCGCGCGAGTGGGCCTCGCTCGTGCTCGGTTTCGCCGGCGTGCTCGTGCTGATGCGTGGCCCGGCGCTGTCGGGCAAGCCGGAGCACATCGGCCTGGTGATCCTGTCGCCGATCCTGTGGGCGAGCGGCTCGTTGCTCGCGCGCCGCACCAAGGACATCGGCGGCGAGCACGCCGCGATGGTCGGGCCGGCGATGCAGATGCTGACCGGCGGCGTGCTCCTGCTGGTCGCCTCGGTCGCGCGCGGCGAGCCGATGCCGCTCCACGCGAGCACCACGTCGTGGCTCGCGCTCGGCTACCTGTTCCTTTTTGGGTCGCTCGTCGGATTCACCGCGTACGCATGGCTCCTGCGCCACGCCCGGCCCATCGTTGCCACCAGCTACGCCTACGTGAATCCCGTGCTCGCGGTGCTGATCGGGGCCGCGCTCTACGGCGAGCCGCTCGGTTGGACGACGGTGGTCGCGAACGCGATGATCGTGGGTGCCGTGATGCTCGCGCTATCGCGACGTCGGTAGCCGGCAAACTGGCACCCTCGCTCGGGTTTCGCTACGCTTGCCGCCATGGCGGGAGCGCCCCTCCGGTTCGTGCTCGCCGCGGCCTGCGTGGCCGCGGCGTGCGGCACCTCTGCACCGCCGCCCAAGCACGCGAAGGAGCCGAAGCACGACGAGCGCACGTTGCTCAAGGAAGCGCAGGAGGACGCCCGCAACGGCGACTACGAGGCCTCCGACAAGAAGTTCGCCGAAGCGTACGCGCAGTCGAAGGACTTCGAGGTGCTCGAGGACCGCGTCGACATGCTCATCCACGCCGCCGGCAAGGCGACGAAGGCGGTCGGCGTCGCGAAGGAGTTCTACGACACGAACCTCACCGACGTGCGCGGCTTCAACCTATACGCCGAAGCGCTGCTCGCCGCGGCCGATGGCGAGAACGCGCTCAAGGTCGCCGAGGAGATCCTGAAGATCAACCCCGAGGATCCGTCCGGCCACGAGAAGAAGGGCCGCGCGCTGATCGTGCTCGAGAAGAACGAGGAGGGCCTCGACGAGCTGCGCCGCGCGAAGGATCTCGACGTGAAATCGTCGACGTATCACCTCTCGCTCGGCAACGCGCTGCTCCAGCTCAAGCACGTCGACGAGGCGGCACTCGAATTCCGGGCCGCGATCAAGTACTCGCCCGACGACTCCGACGCGAACGTCCAGCTCGGCGCGGCGCTGCGCCAGCAGCAGGAGTTCGACGACGCGAAGCACTATCTGGACAAAGCTCTCGAGCTCGACCCGCGCAGCGGCTCGGCGCACTTCGAGCTCGGCCTGCTCTACAACGCCGAGAGCAACCAGGCCGACGCCGAGGTCGAGCTGCTCAAGGCCGTGCAGCTCTCACCCAACAACTCGCTGTACTGGTACGGCGCCGGCGAGCTGTATCGGCTCGAGGAGCGCCTCGACGACGCGATGCGCGCGTACAAGAAATCGGTCGACATCGATCCGCCGTACCCGAAGGCGCTGCAGAAGTACGGCCTGATCTTGCTCGAGCGCAAGCAGTACGACGACGCCGAGATCGTCCTCACCCAGGCGATCCACCGCGAGCCCAACAACGCCGCGAACTACCTGAACCTCGGGCTGACCCAGGCCGCGAAGAGCAGGTACAAGGCGGCGATCGAGAACCTGGAGACGTACTTGAAGAAGGCACCGAAGGGCGATCCGGATATCGACCGCGCGAGGGAAACGCTCGAGAAGCTGAAGCGACGGCGATGAAGCGCGCGTACGGGCTGGCCCGCCGTCCGTTATAGTTGACAAGTCGTCCGTTCGTCTGGTAGAGGTTGTTCCGTTATGACGGATGAGCCTCGATCGGCCGGGAGAACCACCCGGCGCCTGGGCACGAGCTTCGCGCTCTATCTCGTCATGGCGGTGCTCGGCCGCACGCTCGCGAACGCCGGCGTTGCACCGGTGGCGGCCTACCAGCCGCTCGTCGCCACGGTCATCGTCGACATCCGCCTGTTGTGGAGCTTCTTCCGCAGACCGAAGCTCGCCGCGAGGACCGCGTGACGGCGGCGCTGGGCATCGCAGCCGCGTCGCGCGCACTGCAGGAGGTGCAGCCGCTGGCGGTGTTGCGCTGGGCGACCGCGAACGTCGGCCGCGTCGCGTTCGCGACCGGCTTCGGCGCGGAAGGTTGCGTGTTGATCGATCTGATCGCGCGCGACCGGCTGCCGATCGATCTGTTCACGCTCGACACCGGCCTGTTGTTTCCCGAGACGTACGAGCTGTGGCAGCAGCTCGAGGCGCGCTACCGGATCGCGATCCGCGCGGTGCGGCCGGCACAGACGGTCGAGCAGCAGGCGGCCGAGCACGGACCCGAGCTGTGGCAGCGCGCGCCCGATCGCTGCTGCGAGCTCCGCAAGCTCGCGCCGCTGCGCGAGGCGCTGCGCGACTACGACGGCTGGATCACCGCGATCCGCCGCGACCAGACGCCCGAGCGCGCGCACGCGCAGCTCGTCGAGCACGACCGCCGCTTCGATCTCGTCAAGGTCAATCCGCTCGTCGCGTGGACGCACGACGACGTGTGGGCCTACATCTCCGCCCACGATGTCCCGTACAACGCGCTGCACGAGCGCGGCTATCCGTCGATCGGCTGCGCGCCATGCACGTCCGCGATCGTCCCGGGCGAGGCGCTGCGCGCCGGGCGCTGGCGCGGCGCCGGCAAGACCGAGTGCGGCATCCACGCCGCGAAGGCGCCGAAATGACCGACGCGTTGTACCCGGCGTTCCTGAAGCTCGACGGGCTGCCCGTGATCGTCGTCGGCGGAGGCAAGGTCGCAGCCGGCAAGCTCGACGGCCTGCTCGCGGCCGGAGCACGCGTCACGGTCGTCGCGCCGCGCGTGCTGCCCGAGATCCGGCAGCACGTCGCGGTGATCGAGGCCGAGTTCCGCCCCGCGCACCTCGCGGGCGCGCGCTGGGTGGTCGCCGCCGCGACGCCGGAAGTCAATCGCGACGTCGCGGCTGCAGCGGCGGCGCGCGGCTTGTTCGTCAACGCCGTCGACGATCCGGCGAGCGCGACCGCGTACCTCGGCGGCGTGATCCGGCGCGGGCCGATCGAGATCGCGATCTCGACCGGCGGCGGCGCGCCCGCGCTCGCGGGGCTCCTGCGCGAGGCGCTCGACGCGCTCCTGCCCGCCGATGTCGAGCGCTGGCTCGACGTCGCGATCGCCGCGCGCGCCGAGCACAAGCGCACGCGCGTGCCGATCCACGAGCGCCGTCCGTTGCTGTTGCGCGCGCTCGAAAGGCTGTACGCGGCATGAGCGACGACGATGGATCGCAGCGAGTGCGAAGCGCGAGCTCACCTTGGGAGGCGCGAATCCCTCGACGGGGGAGCGGCTTCGTGTCTCTCGTCGGCGCCGGGCCGGGCGATCCCGAGCTGCTCACGGTGCGCGCGGTCGACCGCCTGCGCCGCGCCGAGCTCGTGCTCTACGATGCGCTCGCGCCCGCACAGCTGCTCGAGCTCGCGCCCCGCGCGCGCCGGTTCTACGTCGGCAAGCGCGCCGGCCGCCATTCCATCGATCAGGACGGCATCCATCGCCTGATGATCCGCGCCGCGCGGCGCGGCACGCGCGTCGTGCGCCTCAAGTGCGGCGATCCGTTCGTGCTCGGCCGCGGCGGCGAAGAGGCGCTCGCGCTCGAGGCTGCGGGCGTCGCGTACGAGGTCGTGCCCGGCCTCAGCTCGGCGATCGCCGCGCCCGCGCTCGCCGGCATTCCGGTCACGCACCGCGGGATGGCCGCGGCGTTCGCGGTGGTGTCGGGCCACGCGGCGAGCGCGTTCGGGCCCGTCGTCGATTCGATCGCGCCCGGCTCGCTCACGCTCGTCGTGCTGATGGGAGTGCGCACGCGCGGCGAGCTCGCGGCGCGCCTGGTCGCGCGCGGCTGGAACGCCGACACGCCCGCCGCGATCGTGCTCGGCGCGTCGCACGACGGCGAGCAACGCTGGATCGGCACGCTCGCACGGCTGGGCGCGGCGGAAGTCGAGACCGAGCTGCCGGGCGTGATCGTCGTCGGTGAAACCGTGAGCCTGGCCAAACCGCTCGCGAGCGCACGCGCGCAGGAGCAAACGTCATGACCGCTGTCCCCGCACCCACGCCGGTCGGCCGGCTCGGCTTCGCGCGCCGCGAGGACGTCGACCTGTTCGTGCAGCGGCTCGAGGCGTTCGAGCGCGGCGAGCTCGGTGCCGACGAGTGGCGGTCGTTCCGCCTGCTCAACGGCGTGTACGGCCAGCGCCAGGACGGCGTGATGATGATCCGCGCGAAGCTGCCCGCCGGCATCGCGACGCCCGAGCAGCTCGAGGCGCTCGCCGATGTCGCCGAGCGCTTCGGCGGCGGCAAGGGCCACGTCACGACGCGCCAGAACGTGCAGTTCCACTTCGTGCCGCAAGCCGAGGTCGAGACCGCGCTCCGCCGGCTCGCCGATTCCGGCATCACGACGCGCGAGGCGTGCGGTCACTCGGTGCGCAACTGGACGTGCTGCCCGTTCGCAGGCGTCTCGGCCGACGAGCCGTTCGATCCGACGCCGTACGTCGAGGCGCTGGCGCGCCACCTGCTGCGCGGGCCGTACTCGTCGACGTTGCCGCGCAAGTTCAAACCGTCGCTCGGTGGCTGCTGCGGCACCGATTGCTCGCAGGCGTTCATCAACGACCTCGGTCTGCTCGCGCGCACGCGCGATGGCGCACCGGGGTTCCGGATCGTCGCCGGCGGAGGGCTCTCCACGCTCCGTCGCAGCGCGATCACCGTCGAGGAGTTCGCGCCGGCCGGCGAGATCGCGGAGGTCGCCGACGCGATCATCCGCGTGTTTCACCGCATCGGCAATCGCCACAACAAGGCGAAGGCGCGCCTCAAGTGGGCGATCGACAAGCTCGGCGTCGACGCGTTTCTCGCCGAGTACCGCGCCGAGCGCGACCGGATCCGCGCGGAAGGCGGCGTGCCGCTCGTGCTCCCGCCGCAACCGGAGCCACCGCGCCGCCGCGCGCTGCTCGCGCAGGTCAGCGAGCCCGGTCCGGGTTACGCCCAGTGGGCCGCCGACAGCGTGCGCCCGCAGAAGCAGCCGGGATTCTCCGCCGCCGTGATCCGGCTGCCGCTCGGCGACCTCACCGCCGCGCAGCTGCGCGGGCTCGCGCGCCTCGCCGATACGCACGGCGAAGGCGAGGTGCGGCTGACCAACGAGCAGAACATCGTGCTGCGCTGGGTGCCGACCGCGCGCTTGCCCGCGCTGCACCGCGAGCTCGCCAAGCTCGGGCTCGCGCGCGCCGGCGCGAACACGCTCGCCGACGTGACGAGCTGCCCGGGCGCGACGAGCTGCAAGCTCGCGGTCACGTCGTCGAAGGGGCTCGCGGCCGTGCTCACCGAGCTGCTCGATCGCCGGCCCGATCTCGTGACCGCCGCACGCGGCCTCGACATCAAGGTCTCGGGCTGCCCGCACGGCTGCGGCCAGCACTACATCGCCGGCATCGGCTTCCAGGGCGGGATGCGCAAGCTCGCGGGCCGACCCGCGCCGCAGTACCTCGTGTACGTCGGCGGCGGCATGGCGGCCGATCGCGCCGATTTCGGCCGGCTCGTCGGCAAGGTCCCCGCGCGCCGCGCCGCCGCCACGCTCGAGCGGCTGATCGACTTCTACATCGCCTCCGGCGGCGCGTCCCACGCGTTCTGGGCCGGCGTCTCGCTCGACGTGCTGCGCGCGCTGATCGCGGATCTCGCCGAGCTCCCCGAGGCCGACGCGCGCGACGACGACTTCGTCGATCTCGGCGAGGCATCGGCGTTCGAGGTCATCTCGGGCGAAGGCGAGTGCTCCGCGTGACGCGAGCGGCTGCGGGCCGCGATCGCTTCGTCGTCGCTGCGCGTCCGCTCGCCTACCTCGATGTTTTGACGGTCGGCCGCGTGATGTTGTAGATGATGCCTGCCAATCCGGCAGCGACCAGCACGATGCCGCCGATCATCGAGCCGCTCACCGGCGGATAATACGGGCAGACGCCGTCGGTCGCCGTGCACTTCGGATTGGTCGTCGACGTGGCCACTCCGATCGCGGCGCCGCCGCCGACGACCAGGATCGAGTCGCCGACATAGGACCATCTCTTGGCACTCGAGTTGTAGCCAAAGCATCCCGCGAGCAGTGCAACACACGCGACGAGAGCCACCGCTTTCATCTCGCAACCAGTATATGACATCCTGCGCCCGCGAATGCGCCAGCGGTCGCCGCTCCTGCCGATCTTTTTGATCGTCCTCGTCGACGTCCTCGGCTTCACGATCGTGATCCCGCTGCTCGCGCTCTACGCCGAGAAATTCGGCGCCAGCCCGCTCGTCGCGACCACGCTGGTCTCGGTCTACGCGATGTGCTCGCTGGTCTCGACCCCGCTGATCGGCAGCCTGTCGGATCGCTACGGCCGGCGCCCGCTGCTGCTCGCCAGCCAGGCCGGTACGTGCGCCGGCTTTCTCGTGCTCGGCACCGCGAGCGCGCTGTGGATGGTGTTCGTCGGGCGGATCCTCGACGGAATCACCGCGGGAAATCTGTCGACCGCGCAGGCCTACATCTCCGATCACACCAAGCCCGAAGACCGCGCGAAGGCGTTCGGCGTGATCGGCGTGGCGTTCGGCATCGGCTTCATGTTCGGGCCCGGCCTCGGCGGCTGGCTCGGCGGCGCGTACGGGATGCACGTGCCGTTCATCGTGTCGGCCTGCCTGTCGGCGCTCAGCATGATCTGCACGTACACGCTCTTGCCGCGCGAGCTCCCGCCCCAGGCGCGCGAGGCACACGCCGACGCCGCGCCCGGAGGCAAAAGGCCCGGCGCATTCGATTTCGCGACGTATGGGGCATTCCTCCGGAGGCCCGGCCTCGGCCCGCTCTATCTGCAGTTCTTCCTGTTCACGTTCGCGTTCTCGGCGTTCACGAGCGGCTTCGCGCTGTTTGCCGAGGCCCGCTTCGGCTGGGGCGCGCGGCAGACCGGCTACTTGTTCACGTACGCCGGCCTGCTCGGCATCGTCTTGCAGGGCGGATTGATCGGGCGGCTCGTCAAGCGCTTCGGCGAGGTCCGGCTCGCACTCGCCGGGTTCGTCGCCGCGATCGCCGGTTACACCTTCCTCGGCCTCGCGCAGTCGATCGCGTTTCTCCTCGTCGCCGCGACCGTCAACAGCTTCGGCAGCGGCGTCTTGCGGCCGGTGCTGACCAGCCAGATCACGCAGCGGGTCGGGCGCCACGAGCAGGGCGTCGCGATCGGGATCTCGGGCTCGCTGAGCTCGCTCGCGATGACGCTCGCGCCGCCGAGCGGCGGCGCGATGCTCGACGCGCATCAGACGCTGGCGTGGGCGCTCGTCCCGGCGACGATGTCGGTGTTCGGATTGATCGTCGCGCTCGCGAACCGCCGGTCGGCCCGCGCCGCGCCGGCTACTTGACCTCGAACTTGAACGTCGCGCCGTCCTCGCCGGTGCCGTGCGCGCCGGCGGGCGTGTCGTAGCCGAAGCGGATCTTGCCCTGCGCCTCGTACACGCCACGCGGCGCCGAGCACGTCACCGTCGCGATCAGCGTCTGGCCGCTGATCTTGAGCTGGTCGCCGTGCAGCGCCATCGCGTCGCACTTGATGTCCTTCGGCGCGGTCAGCGTGAACTCCATCGGTGTCTTCTGGCTGTACGCGAGCCAGCTCGCGAGCTGGACCTTGAACGTCAGCGGGAACTTGTCGCCGATCCTCACGGTCGCCGGGTTCTCGTGCGATGTCGTGAAGTCGTGGATGTCGCCGGCGAGCCCGGTGACGACCTTGTCGCGCGCGTCGAGCTCGTTGAGATCGCCGCTCGTCGTCACCGCCTTCACCTTGCCTTCGACGTCGACGACGATCGCGCCCTCGGCGACGCCGAGATCCTTCATCAGCTTGACGACCTGGGGCCCGAACGCGACCGTCCCGCGCCCGACACCTTCACTCTCGCGGATCGGATCGAGCTTCTTCGCGTCGTATTGGCTGCCCGCGATGTACGCGATGATGTAGACGTGGCCGGTGTCGCGCAGCGCGATCACGCGCTCGAGATCGGCCGCGCAATCCTTCGCGACCTGGCGCGGGCTCGGCGAGCAGAACCAGTGCAAGACGACCTTGCCGGCGGCGTCGCCCGCCGACGGCGACGCGTACAGCCACGTCAGCTTCTGCGGCCAGTCCGGCGCGCCGGCGAGCGACAGCGTATCGCCCTGTTTCGGCATCGTCGGCTTGGCTTGCGCCGCGGCGGTGGCGGCGACGGCGGAGATCGCGAGCACGAGACAGCACGTGAGTCGAGCCATGGCGAGGTTATAACCTACGACGTGCGCCACCTCTTCGTATTCATCGCCGCATGCAGCGCGCCGGCTCCGCCGCCGGTGCAACCACCCGCGCCGCGTCCGCCGCTGCCCGTCGCGGTGCCCGCGCCCGACGCGGCGCCGATGCCGCCGCCGCCGGGCCTGCGCGGCGCTTCGTGCTCGGTAGAACACGCATGCGCCGAAGGCCTCCGGTGCGGTCCGCTGCCCGGCGGCTACTGCATTTCCGCATGCGGCGCGACCGGCACGGCGTGCGACGGCGCGTGCGTCGAGACCGCGCGTGCGGGCGAGCTGTGCATGAAGAGCTGCACGAGCGACGCCGACTGCCGCGCGAGCGAAGGCTACACGTGCGATCCGGTATGGCACGCGTGCGCGCTGCCGAACTTCGCGGCGATCGTGCCGAAGCAGTGTCCGGCGTCCGGACCGGCGCGCGACGCGTCGTTCGGCGCGAGCGAGCAGCTATCGGATGTGTCGTCGCCCGGCGTGTATCAGTTCGAGCCGTCGGCGGTCGTCGGCGACGACGGCTCGACGACCGCGATGTTCATCACGCGCGGCTCGATATTCGACGGCAACGCGCTCGGCGTCGCGCAGGCCGGCGGCGCGAACACGCGGGTCGCGGTGAAGTCTGCGAAGCAGAGCCACTTCGATCCGTGGCTCGCGCGCGACGCGAAGGGCACGCTGTACGCGGTGTGGTACGGCTTCGACGGCCGCGATCAGAACGGCGAGATCGCGCTGTCGAAGTCGACCGATCGCGGCGCGACGTGGTCGGAGCCGGTCGCGGTGCACGATCCGGCGGATTGCGCCGAGCCCGAGGGCGAGTGCCTCGACAAGCCGATGATCGCGATCGGGCCGATGCCGCGCGGTGTCCGCGGCGAAGCGATCTACGTCATGTACGCGGCCGAGGGCGGCGGCTTGCGCGTGCGCGGCTCGCACGACGGCGGCGCGACGTGGGGCAAGCCCGTGACCGCGCTCGCCGGCATCTACGGCAACGCCGCGGTCGGCGCCGACGGCCGCCTGCACGTGGTGACGCTGAACGGCGGGCCGATGGGCGCGTTCGGCTCGGCGCAGCAGACGGTCGAGTACACGGTGTCGGCCGACGGCGGCGCGTCGTTCGCGAAGGCGACGCGCGTCAGCGCGCCCGACGAGATGATCCCGTTCTTCTTCTCGAACCCGAGCATCGCGATCGACTCGCGTCGCGGCTGGCTGTACGTCGCCTACGCGCGCGGCGGCCGCGACGCGGTGTGGGACGTCGTGCTCGCCGCGACCAGGGACGGCGGCAAGACGTGGCTGCGCAAGCCGCTCGGCGACGGCTGCGCGCTGCACATGGTCCCGAACCTCGCCGTCGATCCGTCGACCGGCATCCTGCACGTCGCTTATTACGACAGCGCGGGCGGCGGCCGCTACACGCACGCGGCGTGCGCGGTCGGTCTCGCGAAGTGCACGGTCGGCGGCGCGATCAACGACAAGCCGTTCGGCGCGGTGTCGACCGAGCGCCACGGCAGCAAATGGATCGGCGAGTACGAGTCGCTCGTCGTCGACGACAAGCGCCACGTGCTGCACGCGGTGTGGACGCAGCCGGTCGCGGAAGCCGGCGGCAAGGTGATCGCGCGGATCTTCTCGGCGACGGCCAAGTTGCGGTAGGCGATCGGCGCGAATTGCCTCGTGGCTATCCCCCGAAGATCTTCCCGAGCGCACCGCTCGCGATCAAGCTCGAGATTCCCACGTACAAGACGTACAGGCTGCCGCCGGCGATCAAGCCGCCGCCGATCAAGCTGGTCGGCCCCATGTCCTCGGGCAACTCGCCATCGGGTGCGTGGCCGGTCGTCGTCGTGCGCTGGTTGCGGCGGCGCGCGAGATACCAGTTGATGCTCGACGTGATCGCGCCGCCGGTCGCCCACCACACGGACGTCTTGAACTCGACGAAGCCGCCGAAGCTCGCGGCATAAGGCGACGCGAGCAGCACGGCGTCGAGGATGAAGTCGATGATCGCGTTCACGCGCGAGCGCTGCTTCCACTCGACGTAGCGCGGCGAGCGCAGCAGCACGCGCCGCGCGACGTTGATCGAGAACCCGATGGCGATGCCGAGGCCCATCACGATCAGCGTCTTCGTCTTGTCCTCGGCGAGCGTGTTGAGCACGCCGACGAACTTGTACGTCATCGCGCTCTGCCAGTTCTGCGCAGCGCCGTGGCGCAGCTCGGGGTGCGCGAACTGGTTCTGCTGCAGCACCGGGAACGCCTGCAGGAAGATCCGGCACATGATCACGCTCAGGAGCGCGCCCATCACGATGCCGATCACCTGGAACCGGAACTGGATCGATCGATTCGAGCCGAGCCGCCAGCCGGTCGAGCGATCCTGCTGCATGTCGACGCCGACCGTGCACGACACGAGGAGCACGCTGCCCGCGAACAACCCGATCAGCGGCTCGCGGAGGCCCAGGCCGGCCATCAGCAGCACGGTCACGACGAACGCCGACGAGATCGGGTTCTGATCGGTGATGCCCTGCGAGATGCCGTTGATCATCTGGAACAAGAACGACATGCCGATCGCGAACGCGATCCAGCCGGCCGACACGTCGAGCACCGACGACGCGACGACGACGAGCGCGATCGCCCAGAACCCGACCCACACGAGCAGCCGCCCGACGTTCGCGCTGCCCTCCTTCGGCGGCGCCTCCTGCCCGCGCAGCTCGCGCACGCGTCTCACCGCGTCGCGCCCGAGGATCGACATGTCGAGCACGGCCGCGCCGAGGATCGTGCCGAGCGCGAAGATGAAGCCGATCTTGCGGAACGGATCGCCGGGATTGATCAGCCCGTGATCGACGAGCCACGGCGTGAGCAAGACACCGATTCCGCCGATGAACATCGCCGATGTCGCGATGCGCGCGCCGACGATCATCCCGCCGCCCACGTTCGCGGTGTCGAAGCCCCACGCCGTGAGCTGCGGGACTCTCTCGCCGATCCACGACAGCAAGCCACCGCCGGCGATGCCGCCGCCGAGCGTGCTCACGCTGCGCTTCAGGATCTTCGGATCGGTCAGCGCGCGCAGGATGTTCGCGACCGCGAGGCCCGACGGATACGTCAGCTTCATGCGATCGACGAGCACCGGCGTGTACAGCATGCCGACGCCGACCCCGAACATGCCGATGCACAAGAAGTAGAGGATGAGCTTCCACGCCGGCGGCAGCGGCATGCCGAGCCAGACCATCGCCTGGATCAGCACGCCCATCGCCGACATCGATGCGACCGATGCCGCCATCGTCTGCACGTAGTTCGCGCCGTGCTTGCCCTCCGGGCCGTAGCCGAGCGTGACCACCGAGCCGAGGATGCCCGCGAGCACCTGGCCGCCGACGAACGTGCCGAGCGCGAAGTTCATGTACGCGGCGGTGACCCCGCCGAGCGGGCCCAGGATCAACAGCGCGACGAGCGCGAGCAGGATGTAGTACGCGGGGCTGCCGACCTTCGGTAAGAAGCGCGGCTTGTCGGCTGGCACCGAAGAGGCATATCACGCCGTGATACGTTCGCTCTCATGACCGTCCAACTGCAGCTGGGGAGCACGCAGATGCGGCTCGAGGGATTGACGGCGCGAGTGTTTGCCGGACGCGATCCGGCGGCGTGTCAGCTCGCGTACATGGATCCGACGCTGTCGCGCCGCCACGCCGAGATCTACATCGAGAACGGGCAGTGTTTCCTTCGCGACCTCGGGTCGGCGAACGGCACCTGGGTCGACGGTCAGCACCTCGAGCACGCGGCGGTCGCGCTGCGACCAGGCCAGCAGATCTGGCTCGGTCACGTGCCGCTCGGCGTGACGTGGACGGCCGACGGCAGCCAGGCGCAGATGGCGAGCGTGCTGCCCGACGACCTGCGCCAGCGCATCGCGCAGCGCCAGGCCGAGCAGACGCAGCTGCCGCCGACCCCGACGAGCTCGCAGCCGACGCCGACCGAGTACGCGTACCGCCGCCAGGGTCACAACGACAACGGCGTGCTCTTGCTCGCGCTGCCGCAGGACACGTTCTTCAGCGGCGGCGAGGTCCAGGGCTTCGTCGAGTTCACGTCGCTCGATCGCCAGACGGTCGCGTCGATCACCGTGGAGCTCGTCGAGTTCCACCAGCGCGGCGGCTCGCACGGCCATCCGTGGGATCGCGTGCTCGTGCGGCAAGGCCCGTGGCGCGCCGAGCACGGCGACGTCCTGCCGCTGCCGTTCACGCTGCGCGTGCCGCCGGGCACCGCGATGTCGAGCCGCTCGGTCTCGTGGGAGATCCGCGGCACCGTCGATATCAACTGGGCGGTCGACATCCACGCGTCGATTCCGTTCACGATGCGCAACCCCGACGTCGAGCGCATCCGCGACGCGCTCGGTGCGATGGACTACCGCGTCGAGGAGCTCGAGTCGGCCGCGCTCGGACAGCACTTCGAGGGCAAGTTCTGCCCGCCGGCGCAGCTCGCGCGCTCGCTGGGCATCAACGAGATCGATCTCGCGATCGAGTACCTCGGCGCCAACTTGAAGATCCGCATGCGCCTCGATCGCAAGGGCCTACACCATGCCCACGCGATCGATCAGGTGTTCGAGCTCGCGCGCCTGCGCTCGGCCTCGCAGGACGAGATGAACGTGACGATGCGCGCGATGCTCGATCAGCTGATGCCGAAGTAACTACTTCTTCGGCGGCGTCTTCTTCTTGTCCTCTTCCGCCTTGCGCTTGGCCGCATCGGCTTCGGCCTTCTTTTGCGCGTCGGCGGCCTTCTTCTGTTCCTCGGCCGCCTTCTTCTGCTCCTCGGCGGCCTTCTTTTGCTCCTCGGCTGCCTTCTTCTGATCTTCGGCCGCCTTCTTCTTGTCCTCGGCGGCCTTCTTCTGCTGCTCGGCCTGGTCCTTCTTCAGCTGCTCTTCCTGCGCCTTCTTGGCCGCCTCTTCCTGCTTCTTCTGCTCGGCCGCCTGCTTCTTCTGCTCCTCGGCCTGCTTCTTCTGCTCCTCGGCCGCCTGCTTCTTCTGTTGCTCTT
>DATJXL010000297.1:0-12341 GCA_035500135.1 Kofleriaceae bacterium | reverse complement strand
GCTCGAAGCGACGCGCGTGTTCGTCGTCTCGGCCGGCAAGCGGCCGGCACCCGTCGCCGCCGCGGTCGCCGCCGCCGAGCCGGCGCAGCTCACGATCCCGCTCGACGTGATCGAGAAGGTCGTCGGCCGCCGCCAGGTCGTCACCGCCGAGGTCGGCGACCGCCAGCTGCTCGCCGCGCCGATCCACGGCGCCGGCGACGAGGTCGTGGCAGTGTTGTGGATCGATCGCCGCGGCACGTTGTGGGACGACACCGACGCGCTCGCCGCCGGCTGCCTCGCGCACCTGACCGGCGCGGCGTGGACCGGCGCCGAGGCCCGCGACCAGCTCGCGCGCCGCGCCGACGCGCTCGAGGAGCAGCTCCAGATCGCGGGCGATGGCGATTTCGTCGGCCGCTCGCCCGCCGCGCAGCGCGTGATCGACTTCGTCGCGCGCGTCGGCCCGAGCGACGCGACGATCCTGCTCGGCGGCGAGTCCGGATCGGGCAAGGAGATGGTCGCGCGCGCGATCCATCGCGCGAGCCGGCGCGCGAAGGGCCCGTGCGTCGCGGTCAACTGCGCGGCGCTGACCGAGTCGCTGATCGAGAGCGAGCTGTTCGGCCACGAGAAGGGCGCGTTCACCGGCGCGACCGAGAAGAAGGCCGGCCGGTTCGAGATGGCCGACAAGGGCACGCTGTTCCTCGACGAGGTCGGCGAGCTGCCGCTCGGCCTGCAGACCAAGTTCCTGCGCGTGCTCGAGGAGCGCCGGTTCGAGCGCGTCGGCGGCCAGAAGGCGATCGAGGTCGACGTCCGCGTGATCGCGGCGACCAACCGCGACCTCGCCGAGATGGTCAAGCGCGGCCTGTTCCGCGAGGACCTGTACTACCGCCTCAGCGTGATCCACATCGAGGTGCCGCCGCTGCGCGAGCGCCCGAGCGACGTGCCGCTGCTCGCCGAGCACTTCCTCGCGCGGTTCCGCGGCCAGGCCGCGCGCCGCATCACCGGGTTTTCGCCCGACGCGCTCGCCGCGCTCGCACGCTACGGCTGGCCCGGCAACGTACGCGAGCTGCGCAACGCGATCGAGCGCGCGATCGTGCTCGGCGACCGCGAGCTGATCCAGGTCCAGGACCTGCCGCCGCAGATCGCCGGGGGCTCGCTCGCCGCCGTGCCCCGCACGCGACCATCGAACCCCACGCCGCCGCTCGGCAGCTCGATCAGCGCCGCGACGCCGCCGGCCGTCACGATCGAAGCCCCGGCACCTCCGCCGGCGCCTTCGCCGAAGCCCGCCCCCGCGAAGTCGCTGCGCGAGCTCGAGCGCGAGGGCATCCTCGCCGCGCTCGCCGCGACCAACGGCAACAAGGCGCAGGCCGCGGCGATCCTCGAGATCGATCGGTCGACGCTGTACAAGAAGCTCAAGGACTACGGGATCGAGGGCTAGCTCAGGGCGGTGTTCGCCACCGTGTTCTCGAATGGCGCACCGCCGACCCCACTCGATCACGTCCTGATCGGAGAAACCCGGAACATGTCGCTCAAGCTCACCGCCTGTCTTGTGCTGATCGCCTGCCACCACAACCCCAACGCGCCGGTCGTCAAGAACGCCGCCGGGACGACCTGCGGGGTGAACGCTCATCGATCCGGCAACGACTGTGCGTGCGATGATGGGTACGCTGGTGACGGCATAAGCTGCAGTGCCTGCGATATGCATGCAACCGCGATGGGGCTGACGTGCTCCTGCAACGCCGGCTATCACGGCGACGGCACTCACTGCGAAAGCGATTGAACAGCGGGCACCGCCTGGCTGTCACGCCCCGGGAACGAGCGCGACCGCGGCGTCTTGCCAGTCATCGGCGGCACCGAACGTCCAGGTCATGTCGGCTGCGAGCGCGGTCGCGATCCGCGTGCTCGCGCGAACAGCACCGCCGAGATCGTCGCCGTCGGTTGGGCAGCGTCCCCGCTGCCGAGCTGCACCGACACGAGCAGCAGCGTCGAGCCCGACGACACCGTCGGATCGTCGAGCCCGAGCAGCTGCTTGCACGCGGCCAGCCCCGCCAGGGCACCGATCGCAAGGACGCAGCGCGCGCCCCATCATCGCCCCGGCCGGCGGTCTGGGGCAACCGCGCGGCGAACCCGCCGGCCCCGGCGTGGGTCACACCGCCATGTGGCAACGGTCGCTCGTCCTCGCGCTCGCCGGCCTCGAGTCGTGCGCGAGCCGCTACGCCCTGCACGGCTCGCAGTCGGATCCGCCGCGCCCGCTGAACGACCGCGGCAGCCTCGTCGATCTGCCGCCGGCCGGCGCGGCGCGCAGCGACGTGCTGCGCGACGGCTGGCCGGTCTGGGTCGTGCGCCATGACGACGGCTCGGCGACCGTCGTCAGCGCGGTCGCGCCGCGCGTCGTGTCGGCCGCGACGCTGTTCGCGGGCCGTGCGGCGCTGGTGCGCTGGCTGCCCACGACCCGCCGCTTCGTCGCCGACGACGTGATGTACGACGAGTACGGCCGCGTCCTCGGCTACGCGAGCGACGACGCGTGCATCGCGGGCTGCCCGCACGTGATCGATCCGGCGTTCGGCGAGCGCGACCTCGATCGGTTCGCCGCCGCCGTCGCGTTCGATCGCGCCGTCGTCGACGATTTCTTGCCGTCACCGGCGCGCGACGACGCCGAGCGATGGGTCGACTGGGATCGCGAGCCGCACGCCGCGCACGAGCTCGCGGTCGGCCGCGACGACGTGTCGCCGCCTGCCATCGCGGTCGCGGACGCGACCCGCATCCCGCTCGGCGACTACGCGGTCGTCGCCGGCTCGATCGTGCAGTCGACCAGCGCGGCGCCGCACATCTGCGCCGATTCTCCGCGCTGCGCCGCCTGCGAGCCCGAATCACCTCTCGCGCTCGGCGTGCCTCGCGTCGCGCTCGATCAGCCGGCGATCCACGCCACGTCGGGCACGATCCTCGTGCGTCGCGAGCCGACCGGGCTCGCGGTGATCGCGACGAGCCGCGCCGGTGAGTGCCCCGGATCAGCAGACGCGATACGCTAGCCCGAGTTGCGAGTGGCTCTGACAGTCTGCGTGATCGCGGCATGTGGACGTTTCGGATTCGAGACGCGAACCGACGATGCACGCGGGACGTCACCAGCGGACGCGATGCGATCGACCGACACCTCACCGCCCCGTCCTCCGCAGTTCGTCCAGATCGCGACCAACAACATGTTTTCGAGCGGGACGGAGAGCGCGACGTTCACGAGCGCGGTCACTGCCGGCGACCTCATCATCGCGGCGTTCGACTACGATTCGTCGAACGGGACGGTCACGGCAGCCGCGATCACCGACATGATCGGCAGCTCGTACGCGATGGCTGGGCCGTTCGACGGGCCAAACAGCGGGATCAGGAACCGCCAGTACATCGGCTACGGACTCGCGGCGCAGACCGCGACCGACACCGTGCAAGTAACACTGTCGACGCAGCCCGGCTCCTACTTCGAGCTTCGCTTGCACGAGTACGCGAGCGTGTCGCAGACCGCGCCGTTCGATACCGCCGCCAGCGCCGGCGGGAATAGCGCGGGTGCAGACGCGGCCCAGAGCGCGGCGATCACGACATCGGAGCCCAACGAGCTCGTGTTCGGCATGGTGATCGACGGGCAAGTCGGCGCCGGCACGAGCTTCACGCTGCGCGGCAACCAGTACGGCGATTGCACCGAGGACATGCTCGCAGTGACGCCCGGCTCGTACACCGTGCTCGCCACGCCGACGAGCACGTGGACCGCGACGGCCGCGGCGTTCCGCGGCCAGTAGCACGTCGTCTCAATACGACGCGATCAAGCCGACCGCGATCGTGTCCTGGGTGCGCAGAAATGCCTCGCCGTGCTCGAACACGTCCGCGGTCGAATGATCGTGACGATATTCCAGCCGGCCCACGATCGTCGCGCCGTGCACGGTGCCGCGGTCCTCGACCGTCGCGGTGGCCTCGTCGAGCGTCTGCGCGGTGCCGGTCGCGAGACCCGAGTGATCCCAGAGGCGCTCGCCGCGCGCCGCGAGCGCGAACCCGGCCGGCAGCGCGTAGCGCGCGTAGCCGGCCGCGCCGGCGAACTGCGCCGTGTAATCGCCGGTCGCCGCGATCGCGAGCGCGGGCGTCACCGCGTACGTGACGTAGCCGTCGATCAGGTCGCGCCAGGCGAGCGGCAGCGCCGGGTTCGCCGGCGCGCGCTCGAGCCCGCCCGCGTACACGATCACGGCCTCGAGCTCCTCGCTCGGCTTGTAGCGCGCGGTCACCGCGTACGAGCGCATGTCGCTACCGTCGAGCACGTTCGCCCCCCAGCCGTTCAGCCAGTACGCCGCCACCGCGACCTGCTTCGAAACCTCGTACGTCGCGCGCACGCCGGTGTGCAGCGACGGCTCGTCCCACGTGTAGACGAACGAGCGCGAATAATTCCAGTTCGCGAGCCCCTCGTTGTCCTCGAGGCCGATCGGCGTGTCGAACTTGCCGGCGTCGATCGCGATCGCGTGCGGCGCCACCACGGTCACGAACGCCTGGCCGACGTGCGAGAGCCAGCGCGACAGCTCGGGATGCGCGACGCGCGCCGGATCGTCGAGGAAGTAACCGGTCGCGGTGTCGCCGAGCCCGAGGTCGACGCGAAAGCCCACGGTCCCCGGTGCGTGCGCGACGCGCAGCCGCAACCAGCCGAGCGCCGGTGCGTTCGCGGTCGGATCGAACGCGCGCAGCTGCGACTGCCCGCTCTTCGGATCATCGAGGTTGTCGGCGCCGTAGATGTCGGCGAACCCATGAACATCCAGCGCCGCTCCCGCCGCGATCCCGTCGTACGCGTCGGTCGGCGGGCCGCCGCCCGCGCGCGCCACCGCCGCCGGCGCGGCGCACGCGATCGCGACGATGCGCCGCATGGACGATCCTAGCGCAGCCGCGCGCGCGCGTCGGCCGGCGCGCCAGCCGCCGCCGTGATGGCACGCAGCGTTCGCCGCACGCTCTTGACTTCCACTGACTCCGCGTTTCGCAACACGTGATCGATTCCACCCCGCGAGTCACCGTGGTCCAGCGCGTGCGGCGTTTGTCGGCACTCGTTCGTGCGATCGCCGCGCGGCGACGCGAGGGGCGCCGCTCGGCATTGCCAGCTCGCGAGCGCACGCGTAGAGATGAACGCAGCGGTCGGCGGAGGAGCGCATGCCACCAGGCAGACATCGGCGGACGAGGACGTTGATGGTGGCCGCGTTCGCGCTGATCGCGGTCATGCTCGGCTTGCTCGAGCTCCTGCAATGGATCGAAGGCCGCGACACGCGAGCCAACATCGAGGAGATCCAGGACAACGCGCTGGTCAGCCTCCGGCTCGTCGATCGGATCGGCGGCGACGTCGCGCGCGAGCGCATCCTGATCGGCCGCCACATCTTCGAGACCCAGACCCAGACCATGTCCGACCTCGAGCACCAGATCGATGCGGTACGCGCGGATTACGAGGAAGCCGCGCGCGAGTACTCGCCGTTCGTGACGTTTCCGGGCGAGCCGTACGCGTGGCACGAGCTGTCGAGCGACATCGCGACCGCGCGCGAGGAGCTCGAGCCCGCGCTCGCGCTGTCGCGCGAGAACCGCGACGCCGAGGCGACGCGCATCATGACCTCGGTCGATCCGCTCTACGATCGCATCGCGCAGGACCAGGCCGCGCTGGTCGAGATCAACGAGGCCGCCGCCGCGCACGCGGTCGCGAACGTCCGGCACTTGCAGCTGCGGGCGATGGTGGTGCGGCTCGCGGTCACGGCGATCGTGCTGCTCACGGTCGTCGTGGTCGGCTTCTGGCTGACCCGTGCGGTGATCCGCGGCCAGCGCCAGCTCGTCGAGTTCAACGCCGCGCTGGAGAACCGCAACCGCGAGCTCGACGCGTTCGCGGGGCGCGTCGCGCACGATCTACGCGGTCCGCTCAGCACGATCGGCCTCGCGGCGTCGATGCTGGCCGAGCGCGCGGCCGAACCGGTCGCGACCACGGCGATCATCGAGCGCGGCGTCACGCAGATCGCGAACCTGATCGAAGACCTCCTCGCGCTGTCGCGCATCGGCTCGATGCCGATGGCGTTCGCCGAGGTCGCGCCGGTCGCGCGCACGCTGACCGCGGAGCTCGAGCCGCTGGTCACGCGCGTGTCCGGCACGTTGACGGTCGATCTCGAGCCCGCCGAGGTCGCGTGCGGCGAGGGCCTGCTGCGCCAGGCGCTGTGGAACCTGGGCGAGAACGCGGTCAAGTACCGGCGCGTCGGCGTCGCGCTCGTGCTCGAGCTGCGCGGGCGTATCGAGGGTGATCGGTACGTGATACGGGTGTCGGACAACGCCTCCGGGATGTCGGAGGAGGACGCGCGCCACGCGTTCGAGCCGTTCTTTCGCAGCGATCGCACGCGATCGGTGCCCGGCACCGGGCTCGGGCTCGCGATCGTGCGGCGCATCGTGGAGGCGAGCGGCGGAAACGCTTCGCTGAGCTCGAAGTTGGGCGACGGCACGACGTTCGTGCTTGCCCTACCTCTCGCACCTCCCGAGCGAGGTGTCGCAGGTGCGATCGCGTCCGCGCAGCCGGTTAGCGCCTGACCGGCGATTTCATGCTCGCGCGCGAGCCCGACGCGTTACGATCGATCCCATGCGACGCGCGCTCCTCATCGCGATCGTGCTCGCCGCGGCGCCGCGCCTCGCGGCCGCCCGGTGCGGCTACTTCGTGGACGACTTTTGCGACTACGGCGCGCAGCCCGCGCCGAGGGGGTTCGGGCAAAGCCCGATCTGGGTCGAGGGCGGCGTCGATGCGCTGCACTTCGTGCCGGCGACCACGAACCAGCCGATGGACGTCGTGGGCGGCCAGCTGCGCGTGCTCGCGCGCAACGGCGGATACCACGTCGGCTTCGAGTTCGTGTTCGCCGATCTGAGCGCGGTCATGCCGATGACGAGCGCGCGCGCGGTCACCGGTGAAGGCGGCATGACCGTCCCGACCGGCGGCGACGTCGCGCAGACCAAGCTCCTGGTCGGCACGCGCGCCGATCTCGGCCCCGCGACCTTCCTCGGCGAGGTCGCGAGCGGCCTGCAGGTCGCGATGTACGACAACCTCGACAAGCCGCCGAGCCAGATGTGGCTGCTGCTCGAGGTGCACGCGCAGGCGAACGTGTGGCTGACGCCGCGACTCACGCTCGGCGCGCTCGCCAGCGTCGACGTGGTCAACCCCGAGCTCGCGCAGCTCTCGCTCGTGGTCGGTTATCACCTGCGCGACTTCGACAGCTCGCGCCGGTAGCTAGCGCGCGAGCGTGACGTTGGCGTGGTCCGGCAAGCTGCGGTTGAACCCGCCCGGCTGATACAGGTCCGCGCGCATGTTGCGCTCGGGCGCGCGATCGTCGATCCGGCGGTGCAGCACGCCGCCGCCGGCGAGCTGGATGTTCACCCACTCGTTGCCGTGGCGGACCTGCGAGCGGGTCAGGCCGAGCGCGCGCAAGCCGGAGTCGGTCAGCGCCACCGACTGGGTCGCGGCGAGGTTGTGATAGGCGCCGTGGCCGCGGCGCGTCTCCGAGTCGGAGTACGGGTCGTTCGCGTAGCCGTACTGCGTGAGCTGCATCCTGACGCCACCGCACGTGCGCGCGAGGTCGGGCGAGTCGATCGGGTCGAACGGGTCGGACATGGCTGGCTTCCTTTCTCGGGTTCGCTCGCGGCGAGTTGCAGCGGCGATGCCAGCGCGCTCGCGCGCTAACCGCGCGACGAGAAATCGTGTCTCCCGACGGCGACGGCTAGCGCGGGTTTCGTCCCAGGCTAGCGCGGGTGCTTGCGCGGGCGGCCGCGGCGGCGCGGCTGGTCGCTCGGCGCGAAGTCGAGATCCTCCGAGAAGCGCTCTTCGACGAGATCGTCGACCGACGTGTGCAGGGAATCGAGCCGGCGCAGCTCCTCGCGCTCGAACTCGGCGAACGAATTGTAAACACGCGGATTTCCAGACGACATTGGCGCTCCTTCGAGGACATGCCCACATGTCCTACATCTGGCTACAAGGTAAGCTGACCTCGATCGCGGGGCCAAATTTTTTTCGGAGTCAGAGCGGCGTAGTACGCAAACGAGCATGTCTCGCATCGTGGCGGTCGCGAACCAGAAGGGCGGCGTCGGCAAGACGACGACCGCGATCAACCTCGCGGCCTCGATCGCGTCGCGCGGACATCGCGTGCTGCTCCTCGACTTCGATCCGCAGGGCAACGCGTCGAGCGGGCTGGGATACACGCGAGATCGGGTCGAGCGCACGATCTACGACGCGCTGGTCGGCGAGGTCGCGCTCGCCGACGTCGTGCGGCCGACCGAGATCCCGACCCTGTTCGTGGTGCCGGCGTCGACCGATCTCGTCGGCGCCGAGATCGAGCTGATCGGCGCCGAGCGGCGCGAGCGGTTCCTCGCCGACACGCTCGCGCCCGTCGCCGCCGGTTTCGACTACGTCGTGATCGATTGCCCGCCGTCGCTCGGCATCCTGACCTTGAACGCGCTGGTCGCGGCCGACGGCGTGCTCGTCCCGATGCAAGCCGAGTACTTCGCGCTCGAAGGGCTGTCGGCGCTGACCGCGACGATCGAGAAGGTGCGCGCGGCCTACAACCCGCACCTCGCGATCGACGGGGTGATCTTCACGATGTTCGACGGCCGCATGAACCTCGCCAACCAGGTGCGCGCCGAGGTCGCGAAGTACTTCGGCGACAAGGTGCTCGACACCACGATCCCGCGCAACGTCCGGCTCAGCGAGGCACCGAGTCACGGCAAGCCGGCGCTGCTCTACGATTTGCGCTGCCCCGGTGCGAAGAGCTACCTCGCGGTCGCCGACGAGTTTGTCGCGCGGACGTCGTCGCTCGGCCTTGGCGCGGCCGCGGCGAAGGGGCAACCTGCGGCATGATGACCGACGTCAAGAAGCGCGGGCTCGGGCGCGGCCTCGGCGCGCTCTTGCCTTCCGCGGCGCCGCCGCTGCCGGGCGCGGGCAAGCGGACCTACTTCGCGGTCGGCATCGAGGAGCTGTACCCGAGCCCCGAGCAGCCGCGCCGCCACTTCGACGAGGCACAGCTCGGCGAGCTCGCCGACTCGATGAAGGTGCACGGCGTGATCACGCCGCTCATCGTCCGGCCGCGCCGCGAAGGCGGTTACTACCTGATCGCGGGCGAGCGGCGGTGGCGCGCGGCGCAGCGCGCGGGCCTGCACGAGGTGCCGGTCGTCGTCCAGGAGGTCGACCACCAGGCCGCGTTCGAGCGCGCGCTGGTCGAGAATCTCCAGCGGTCGGATCTCGGTCCGCTCGAAGAAGCCGCGGCGTTCCAGCGCCTGGTCGACGAGTTCGGGCTGACGCAGGATCAGGTCGCCGAGCGCATCGGCAAGGAGCGCAGCACGGTCGCGAACGCGATCCGGCTGCTCAAGCTCCCGCCCGCCGCGCGCCAGCTCGTCGAGGACCAGCGGCTCGCGATGGGGCATGCCCGCGCGTTGCTCGGATTGATCGACGCTTCGGGCGACACCGCCGCGATCGAGCGCGCCGCGCGCACGGTCGTCGAGCGCGCGCTGTCGGTTCGCCAGACCGAGGCACTCGTGAAGAAGCTGCGCGCGCCGGCCAAGGCGCGGCCGCGCGCGCCTGCTCCCGCGAAGTCCGCCTCGGTGCGCGACCTCGAAGAGCGGCTCACGCGCTCGCTCGGCGGCCCGGTGACGATCGAAGAGGACGAGCCCGGCAAGGCCGGGCGCATCGCGATCCGGTACCTCGATCTCGATCATCTCGATCGTCTGCTCGACCGCCTGCTGTAAGCGGATCCATGCGATGATTGCAGCGTTCTGGTGACCGAGAGGGAGCACCCGCGCATGCCGTACGCCGTGCAGGTGGAGTTCCGCACGGCGTCGTCGTTTCTCGTCGCGTATTCGGTGAACCTGTCGCGCGGCGGGCTGTTCCTCGAGACCGACGCCGAGATCCCGACCGGCGCGGCGATGACGCTCGACTTCACCGTGCCCGGCGCCGGTACGACGTCGCTCAACGGCGTCGTGATGTGGCGGCGCGCGCGCGAGGACGCGAGCGCGGGACCGCCCGGGCTCGGCGTCGAGTTCCAGGATGTCGCGCCCCAGCTCGGCCAGGTCATCGATCGCCTGGTGGGCGCGTTTCGCGGCGTGCACATCTTGCTGCTCTCGGGCGATCGCCAGGACCGCACGACGCTCGCGCGCAACATCAAGTCGATCATCGCGACGTCGGAGATCACGCAAGCCGCGGACGCGGCGGTGGCCGAGACCGTGGTGTCGGCCGAGCTCGACGTCGCGATCGTCGATGTCGACTTCGACTGCGAAGGCGGCCTCAAGACGATCCGCGCCGCGAAGCAGCAGGTGCCGCCGGTGCCGGCGATCGCGATCACGTCGAACGCGTCGTACCGCGAGCTCGCGGTCGCGGCCGGCGCCGACGAGCTGCTCGCGAACCCGCCCGCGTTCGCCGATCTCCAGGTCGTGCTCGTGCGCGCGCTCGGCAAGCCGGTCGCGATTCGCCCGGTCGGCGACAGCGGCCCGATCACATGACAACGATCGCGCCCGGCGCTTCTAACGCCGGCGCGTGACGACCAGCGCGAGCGCGGCCGCGACGATCCCGGCGGTGGCGGTCACGCACGCGATCATGCGCGTTCCGTAGACGAACTCGATCTCGGTGCCCGATGTCGAGATGTCGACGGGCCTCACGACCATCATCGCGATCGCGTACGCGACGAGCGCGGCCGCGCCGCCGATCGCCAGCGCGAACCCGAACCGGCGCGCGCGCTGCTGGGGGCGCGACAGGTCGAGCGTCGAGAAGCTGCTGCGATCGGCCACCATCGCATCGGTAAGCTCCAAGTCGCATGCCAGCCGAAGTGCCCGAAACGCGGGGCGCGATCGTGGCCAGTGGAGTAGCCGTTGCCGGCCAAGCCGGCTTCTCAGCGCCGGCGTGCCGCGGCTTCGACCGTGTTTTCGAGCAGGCACGCGATCGTCATCGGGCCCACGCCGCCGGGGACCGGCGTGATCGCGCGCGCGCGCTGCGCGGCGGCCGCGAACTCGACGTCGCCGAGCAGCTTGCCATCGGGCATGCGGTTGATGCCGACGTCGAGCACGATCGCGCCGTCGGCGATCCAGTCGCCGCGCACGAGCTCGGGCCGGCCGATCGCGGCGACGACGATGTCGGCGCGCCGCACCTCGGCCGCGAGATCGCGGGTCTTCGAGTGACACGTCGTGACCGTCGCGTTCGCGTTCTGCAAGAGGAGCGCGACCGGCTTGCCCACGAGCACGCTGCGCCCGAGCACGGCCGCGCGCGCGCCTTCGACCTTCGCGTGGACCTCGGCGAGCAACCGCATGCAGCCCTTCGGCGTGCACGGCACGAACGTCGGCTTGCCCTGGGCGAGACAGCCCAGGCTCTGCGGATGCAGGCCGTCGACGTCCTTCGCCGGATCGATCGCGCGGATCACGGCGTCGGCATCGAGGCCCTTGGGCAGCGGCATCTGGACGAGGATGCCGTCGACGATCGGGTCATCGTTCAGCGCGTGCACGAGCGCCATCAGCTCGACCTGCGTGGTCGTCGCCGGCAGCTTGTGATCGCGGACGTCGACGTTCGCCTCGCGCGCCGCCTTGGTCTTGCTGCGCACGTACACCGCCGACGCCGGATCGTCGCCGACGAGCACGACCGCGAGCGTCGGCGCGACGCCGCGCCCGCGCAGCGCGCTGGCCGCGGTTGCCACTTCGCCGCGCACGCGCGCGGCGACCGCCTTGCCGTCGATCACCTGCATGCTGCACTCGTCGAGCTGGTGCCGCTGCCGCTGCCGCTGCCGGTGCCGCTGCCGGTGCCGGTGCCGGAGCCGCTGCCGGTGCCGCTGCCGCTGCCGCCGGCCGGAGCCGCCGCCGGTGCCGCGGCCGGAGCCGCGGCCGCCCCCGCACCCGACTCCCCGCTTCCGCCCTCGGCCTTCTTGGTCTCGCTCGCCGCGGCCGGCTTCGTCGACGCGTAGAGATCCTTGTACCAACCGCCGCCCTTGAGCTGGAATGCGGTCGCCGAGATCAGGCGCTCGAGCTCGCCGCCGCAGCTCTCGCACGTCGTCTTGTCCGGATCGCTCATGCGCTGCTGGTACTCGAACACGCGTCCGCACTTCTTGCACTGATACTCGTAGACAGGCATCGCTACTTCTCCAGGCTCACGATCCGCACGGCGAGCTCGCCATCGACGTCGACGAGCTCGCCCTTGCCCACGACCTGCCCCGCCGCGCGCACGTCGAACGGCCCGCCGAGTGGGCGGCCGAGCGCGATCACCTCGCCGACGGCGAGTCCCATCGCCTGTCGCAGCGATAGCCGCGTGGTGCCGAGCGTCACCGCGAGCTCGACCGAAGCATCGTCCGGCAGGGCCATGTCGCGCCGAACATACTCGC
>DATJXL010000296.1:0-6882 GCA_035500135.1 Kofleriaceae bacterium | reverse complement strand
CTCCGGTCACCTCGCGGCGTACGTCCGCGCTTCGCTCGTCACGTGGAACCACCACGCTCCTCGTTCCAGTGCGGGCGTGCGCCGCGATCCGCCTCGGATCGCTCGGTCTCGCTCGACGCTGATCTGACCAGGTGGTGCTAGTTGCAGCGCGCGTCGGCGTCGGCGGGCGGCGGCACCGCGTGCGCCCAGTCGACGTCGAAGATCGCGCGGATCTGCGCGGCCGCGTGCGCGTTCGCGAAGATGACGCCGAGCTCGCGCGCCTTCGTCGTCGAGTTCGCCGAGAAGTTGACCGAGCCGACGTACGCGGTCGCGCCGTCGGCGAGGATCATCTTCGAGTGCATGTACGGCGTGTCGGGCGTCTCGGGCGCGGGCATCACGCGCGCGTCGGCGCCGGCGGCGGCGAGCTCGCGCGCGGCCGGCAGGTTGTACAGCGGGTTCGGGTTCTTGTCGCACATCGGCACGATCACGCGCACCGCGACATGGCGCGCGACCGCGTCGGCGAGCGCGCGATCGATGTGTGGATCGCCGAGGTTCTCGACGGTGACGAGCAAGTCGTGCTGCGCCGATGCGATCAGCGCGACCAGCCGCGCGCGCGACACCGTCGGCGACACGACGAGGCTCGCGGGCAGCTCGCGCGGCGTGTCGTGGCCGCGGCCTTCCGCGTTGCGCCAGTCGGTCTCGAACAGCTGCTCGACCGCGTCGGCGATCTCGCGCCGGCGCGTCACGATGCCGAGGTCGCGCGTGCGATCGGCGTCGCGGGTGAGGTTGATCGCGGTGACGAACGCGGCCCGGCCATCGACGACCATCGCCTTCTCGTGCGTGATCGAGAACGCCGAGCTCGAGCCGCGAGCGTCGACGCCGCCCGCCCGCAGCTGGTCGAACGCGGCGCGGTTCGCCTTCGCGTCGAGGCCCTTGCCGTCGACGATCACGCGCACGCGCACGCCGCGCCCGGCCGCGCGTACGAGCGCGGCGGTGACCTCGAGATCGGTGAGGTGAAACATCGCCATGTCGATCGACGCGCTCGCGCCGTCGATCGCGCGCACGAAGGGCTGGTGGCCCTCGGGCGAGGGCGTCACCAGCAGCTCGAGGTCGGGATCGACGAGCGCGGCGACCGTGCCGGTCTCGGCCGGCCCTGGCGCAGGTGGCGGCGCGACCGGCGGAGCGCGCGTCGCGCGGCCGCCGCACGTCCACAACGCAGCGAGCGCGACCGCGACCGCCGCGGCGAGCACGACCGGCCACAGCGCGCGCCAGCTGCGCCGCACGCGTTACGCTGCGCGGAGGTCCGAGATCGCCCGCGCGTGCGCCTTGCGCGCCTCGGCGAGATCATGCTGCGCCTTCGCGATGTCGCGGACGGCCTTGGCCATCGCGTCGTTCGCCTTCGCGCGCAGCGCGTACGCCTTCGCGAGATCCCCGTTCGCGGCATTCGTGTGGCGCGCGGCTGCATCCGCCGACGCCCTCGCCGCCGCGCGCGCCGCCGCCGCGACCTGCTCGTAGTGCGAGGCCTGCTCGTCGGCCGCGGCAGCCGCCGCAGCCGCCGCATCGGCGCGCGCCTGATCGGCCTTCGCGGCCGCCATCGCGGCCTCGGCCGCTTTCTTGTCGGCGGCAGCCGCCTTCGCGTCGTGCTCGGCCGCGGCCGCCGCGCTGTACGCCTGCGCGACCTTCTGCGACGACGCCGCGTAGTCGGCGCGGGCCTTCGCACGCGCCGCGAGCGCCTTCTGCTCGTCGTGGTGCGCCTTGGCGAGATCCGCCTCGGCCTTGTCGACCTGGCCGAGCGCCGCGGCATCGCCGGGGGACGTGCCGAGCAGCGCCTCCGCCTTCGCGAGCGCGTTCGAAGCGGCCTGCTTCGCGGCCCCCGCCTCCTGCACGTCGTTGGCGGCCTTCGCCGACTCGTCCTCGGCGGCCGACTGCGCGTTCACCGCGGCTTCGAGATCCGCCGTCGCCTTCGCGTCGGCGTGTGACTTGGCAGCGCGCGCGATCCGGCGCGCATCGGCGTCGGCTGCCGCGAACGCCTTGTCCTGATCGGCCGCGGTGGCTTCCGACGCCGCGAACGCGTCGTCGGCGGCGGCGCGCTTCGCGTCGGCCTTGGCCATGTCGTCGAGCGCCTTCGCGGCCTGGGCGTCGGCCGCGGCCTGCGCCGCATCCTTGTTCGCCTTCGCGCGCTGGTCGTACGCCTTCTGGATCGCGACCGTCGCGGCCGCGGCATCCTTGTGTGCCTTCGCGTTCTGGCGGCTCGCGGCCGCCATCAGGCGGTGCGCGGCGGCCTCGTCGGCCATCGACTTCTTGATCTGATTCTCGGCGGCGATCAGCTTGGAATCGTCCGCCGACGCGACACTCGCCGTCGCGACCGACAACCCGCACGAAACCGCGAACACGAACTTCGCTACCCGCATGACATGCTCCCTGTTGAAAAACAGGCTCGACGGTGCCATCGCGGCCGGCCGTTGACAAGCCTCCGGCATCTGCAAAGACGGCGACCGGCGCGCCTTGTTCACGCGATTCGGCATGCGCATCCCCGCATATACTTTGAGCTCAAAACATCTGGCGCGGCGTCGGACCGGCGCGTAGAGCTACTCGCAGGAGGTGCCATGAAGGCGACCATTGCGTTGATCGCGGTTGCAGCACTGGCTGCGAGCTGCAAGAAGAAATCCGAAGCTTCTCATCCCGTTCAGAACGCCGCGCCGATGACGGCGGACAAGGGCAGCGCCGCGCCGCCCCCGCCGGCACCGAAGCCGCCGACGGCCGATGACATGGCCAAGAGGTTTCACGATTGCTGGACCGATTGGGCAGCGACGAAGTGGGACGACTTCAAGAGCTGCTACGCGAACGACGCGGCCTCCGAGGCGCCGGGATCCGGAATGCCGGCGATGACCGGCAGCACCGCGATCGTCGACGCGATGAAGCAGTACCGCGCGGCGTCGCCCGACGAGAAGGCGCAATCGCAGCTCCTGCTCGTGAGCGGCAAGAAGATCGTCGCGGTCACGCTCGTCAGCGGCAAGCAATCGGGCCCGCTCAAGACCGCGACCGGCAACCTGGCCGCGACGAACAAGCCGTTCGGCTTCTACCTCGGCCAGGTGCTGGCGCTCGACGACACCGGCAAGGTGACGCACGAAGCGGACTACTTCGACATGGCGACCATGCTCGGCCAGCTGCAGCCGATGAAGGACCATCCGGTTCGCGCCGCGAGCGACAAGCTCGCGATGCCCGAGCAAGTCGCGCTCGCCCACGACGACGCCAAGGAGAAGGCGAACCTCGTCGCGTTCCAGAAGCTCGTCGACGCGTTCAACAAGCACGACGTCAAGACCTTCGGCGAGCTCATCGCCGACGACGCGACCTGGTCGGAGCAGGCGATGGCCAAGGACGAGACCAAGAAGGAGCTCGTGACCAACCTGCCGCAGCTCTGGAAGAGCTTCTCGGACCTCAAGTTCGAGGTCGCCGACTCGTGGGCGGCGGGCGACTACGTGGCCGCGACCGAGACGTTCGCCGGTACGAACGACGGCGACCTGCCGATGATGCACGCGAAGAAGACCGGCAAGAAGGTGTCGCTGCCGTTCCTCGCGATCCACAAGCTCGACGGCGGCAAGGTCAAGGCGACCTGGATCTTCTTCCAGGGCGGCGGCTTCGCCAGCCAGCTCGGGCTCGATAAGGTCACGAAGAAGTAGCCGGCTTCGCGCTGCCGGCATCAGGCGGCGCGGCGGCCGGCGCGGCCGGCGCGGCTGCGTGCGCGGGCGCAGCTGCGTGCGCGGGCGCGGGCGCGGGCGCGGCCGCGGCGGCGGGCTGCGCGGGCGGTGCCGCGGCCGCGCACACCGGCGGCGGCCGGCTCGCCAGCTCGTCGAGCTGATGGCTCACCGCGTCGAGCGTCTTGGCGAGCGAATCGACCTTCGCGTTGCACGCCTCGATCTCGCCGCCGAGCGTGTCCGCGCGCGCGCCGACATCGTGGAGGTCGCCGGACAGCTTGGCGACCGCGGCCGGCATCGCCTTCAGGTCGACGACTTCGCCGTCGAGCTTCGACAGCCCGCGCTCGACCTCGGCTTGATGCTCGACCACGGCCTTGGCCGCGTCGTCGGCGTGCTCCGCGAACTGCGCGACCATCGTGCGTTGCTGGCCCAGCGACACCGACAGCTCGTTCACGATCTCGTGCGCCTTCTGCTGCTCGGCGGGCGGTAGCTTGTCGACGAGCGCGCGGATGTCGCGCTCGGTGGACTGGATCGACGCGAGGTGCTCGCGCTGCTCGGCGAGCACGTGCTGCTCGTTGGCCGAACGCAGCGCGAGGTGGCAGAACTGCAGCGTCGCGAGCGAGCGCTCGCTCGTGCGCTTGTCGGCATCCATCGACACGTAGGCGACACCCGCGACGACGAGCACGCCCAGCACGCTGCCGAGCATCAGGAAGTAGCGGACCGGGTGCGCGCGATAGCGCTCCATGCGCGCGCGCAGCCGCTCTCCAAACGTCTGCGCCTCGGCGCGGCGCGCCGCGAGGATCGTCAGCAGGCGCTGCAAGTAACCGGCGCCGGCGAGCACGACGGCGGCCACCGCGATCGCGGTCAGCACGGGCTGCCGCGACAGCACGTGCTGCGTGACCTCGGCCTGGCGCCCTTCGACTTGCTGGAGCGTGGCCGGCAGGCCGTCGATCCAACACTGGCCGTCGGCGAACTTCACCGTGCTCGCTCGCGTGCATGCCGCGAGCGCGACGGGCAATGCGGCCCACCACTTCGACACGCCTCGCATGATACATGGACGCCGCGCGTGCCGGCGTATTCATTGGGGCACCAAGCAATTGGCCCCCGCGCGCGTGCAGACGCCGCGCAACCTTCGCGAGCGGTGTGACCTGCGCGTGCAGGCGCTGCCCGTGCGAGCTACTTCGGCGCGGGCCGCACACCGTGGAACAGGCGCGCGCCGCGCCGCGCACACCCGCATTGGATCGCATGACATCGAGCGGACCGGAACGAATGCTGCAGGGTCTGTCCACGGTCCAACGGCGATGGCATCCGACCTGTCCGAGGAGCGTGCCGATACCGCGGCTCCACATCTGGTGTTCACGCGTCGAGTGAACGGCTCGCTCGAGTTACGGCTCTCGGGTGCGTGGCGCGCCCGCGAGGCGGTGCCATCCGCGGCGCGGGTGCGGCGGGAGCTCGAGACGAACCCACGCGGCGGGCTGATCTTCGACACCAGCGGCGTCGCGGCGTGGGACTCCGCGCTGGTCTCGTTCGCCGCACAGGTCGTGACGATCGCGCACGGGCTCGATGTGACCGTGGATCGAAGCGGGTTGCCGTCGGGGGTGCAACGGCTGCTGGTCCTCGCCGAGGCGACACCGATGCAGGCCACGCAGACGGTGAAGCCTCGGCCATCGCCGCTCGCACGCATCGGCGCGCGTTGCCTCGCCGGGCTCGAGCGTCTGGTGAAAGTCCTTGGCTGGGTCGGCGACCTGACCGTCGCGTCCGTGACACTCGTGACGCGGCGCGCACGGTTCCGGCGCGGAGACCTGTTCCTCCAGATGGAGCTCACCGGTGCGCGGGGGCTGGGTATCGTCAGCCTGGTTTCGATCCTGCTCGGTCTCATCCTCGCGTTCATCAGCGCGAAGGAGCTCGAGCGGTTCGGTGCGACGCTGTACGTGGCCGATCTCGTCGGCATCGCGATCGTCCGCGAGATGGGGGCGGTGATGACCGCCATCGTGGTCGCCGGCCGAACCGGCGCCGCGTTCGCGGCGGAGCTCGGCACGATGCAGGTCACCCAGGAGATCGATGCTCTGACCACGCTGGGCATTTCACCCGTGGCGTTTCTTGTCCTGCCGCGAGTGATCGCCGTGACGTTGATGTTGCCGCTCCTGTGCGTGTACGCCGACGTGCTGGGAATCCTCGGTGGCGCCGCGGTGAGTATCGGCGTCATGCACGTCCCGGCACGGATCTACTTTCAGGAGACGATCGAGGCCGTGTCTATTCGAGATCTCCTCGGCGGAATGGGCAAAGCGGGTACGTACGGGTTCTTGATCGCTGCCGCCGCCTGCTTCGAGGGCTTGCGTTCCGGCCGCACCGCCGCTGCGGTCGGCAAGGCGGCGACCGCAGCGGTCGTCGACGGCATCGTCCTCGTGATCGCAGCGTGCGGGCTGTTCGCGGTGCTGTTCTACGGACTCGGTATCTAGGCATGGATCACAGCGTTCACATCGCGGTTCGCGACCTGAGCCTGGGCTACGGCAGCTACCTGGTGATGGAGCACGTGAGCTTCGACGTGCGGCGCGGTGACGTATTCGTCATCATGGGGGGAAGTGGCTCCGGCAAGAGCACGCTCCTCAACGCGCTGATCGGCCTGCTCGAACCGGCGGCCGGCGAGATCTTCTACAACGGCGAGAGCTTCACGCGCGCCGATGCGGGCCGGCGTCGGGAGTTGCTGCGCCAGTTCGGAGTCCTGTTCCAGTTCGGCGCCCTGTGGAGCAGCTTGACGTTGATCGAGAACGTCACGTTGCCGCTGGAAGAGCTGACGACTCTCGGCCGCGGCGAAATCCACGATCTCGCCGAGCTCAAGCTCGCGCTCGTCGGGCTCGGCAGCTTCGTCGACTTCTACCCCGACCAGATCAGCGGCGGCATGCGGAAGCGTGCTGGTCTGGCACGCGCCATGGCGCTCGATCCAGAGCTGCTGTTCTTCGACGAGCCGTCATCGGGGCTCGACCCCGTGAGCGCGCGCAGGCTCGACGATCTCATCCTCGAGCTGCGCGACAGCTTGGGCACGACCGTGGTCGTCATCAGCCACGATCTCGCGAGCATCTTCGCGATCGCCGACGACGGCATCTATCTGGACGCGAAGACCAAGACGGTCACCGCGAAAGGAGATCCCAAGGAGATGCGGGCGCGCCCACCCAACCCGGAAGTCGGAGCGTTTCTGACTCGCAGCGCA
>DATJXL010000295.1:0-37072 GCA_035500135.1 Kofleriaceae bacterium | reverse complement strand
AATTCACTCATCGGCGTGCCTCCAGCTCGTCGATGCGGCGGCGCGCCGCGGCGAGCTCCGCGGTGAGCCGGACGATGATCTCGATGCCCGGCCAGTCGACCTCGAGGTCGCGCCACAGCGTGCGCGCGAGCAGCACGGCGTCGATATCGACGGTGACGATGTCGTTGCCGCGCTCGATCAGGCCGTGCTCGACGAGATGAACGACGAGCTCCTCGTCGCCGTCGACGAGCTCGAGCAGATGCTGGTAGGTGAAACGCGTCATAGCGTGAAGCCCTCCCGGACCGGCTTGGAGTACAGGCGGTCGGATGCGCGCAGTGCCTCGGCGAGCGCGTCGTCGGCCTTGTCGGGCATGCGGACGTCGAGCTCGACGAGCAAGTCGCCGCGCTCGTCCTTGCGCGCGACCCCCTTGCCGCGCAGGCGGAGCTTCGCGTGCTGCTGCGTGCGCGGCGGAATCTTGAGCACGACCGGCCCTTCGAACGTCGGAACCTCGATGCTCGCGCCGCCGTACGCTTCGTCGAGCGTGACCGGCACGGTCAAGTACAGATCGAGGCCGTCGCGACGCACGCGCGGATGCGGCCGCACGATCGTCTCGATCACGAGGTCGCCGGGCGGTCCGCCGCCGCGGCCGGGCGCGCCTTTACCCGGAACGCGCAGCGTGTCGCCGGTGTCGGCGCCCTTGGGAACGCGCACGCGCACGTTGCCGTGACCGGGCAGATCGGCGGCGAGCTCGGTGCCCTCGAACGCCTGACGCTGATCGATCTCGATCGAAGCGTACAGATCGGCCCCGCGAGCTGGCCCGCGCGGCGCGCGGCGGTTGAACAGCTCGCCGAGATCGAACTCGAACGGTCCTCCCGTGTCGCCGAAGCCCGTGCTGCGGCGCTCGCGCGTGTCCTGCCAGCGCGCGTACTCGCGCGCCTTGTCGGGATCGAAGCCGCTCTGCAGCGACGCGTCGCCGAACTCGTCGTAGGCCTTGCGCTTGGCGTCGTCGCCGAGCACGTCGTACGCCGCCGCGATCTTCTTGAACGCGGCCTCCGCCGTCGCGTCGCCCGGGTTGACGTCCGGATGATGCTTGCGGGCGAGCTTGCGGTAGGCCTTGCGGATCTCGTCGGCGCTCGCCGTCCTCGCGACGCCCAGGGTGTCGTAGGGAGACTCGGCCATCGCCGGGACTCTAGCTTGTGGTCGTCGCCGTCGGCTAGGCTCGCTCGCGATGCGAGTGCGATTCTTCGGTGTTCGCGGCTCCTGCCCCACGCCCGGGCCCAGGACCGTGCGCTACGGCGGCAACAGCGTGTGCGTCGAGGTCCGGCTCGCCGACAACACCTGCGTCGTGCTCGACGCCGGCACCGGCATGCGCGAGCTCGGCAACGCGCTCGCGGCCGAGAATTACCAGGGCACGATCCACGTGTTCATCACTCATCCCCACTGGGATCACGTCCTCGGCTTGCCGTTCTTCGGACCGCTGTACACGAAACGCTCGCGCATCATCCTGCATCCGATGACGGTCGCCGCCGCCGAGCGCGCACGCTCGCCGCTCATGTTCGACGGTGTCCACTTCCCGGTGCGCTTCGAGGATCTGCCCGCGAAGCTCGAGGTGGTCGAGGACCTGACCGAGCATCGCGTCGCGAGCGCGCGCGTCACGAAGATCGAGCTCAACCACCCCGGCGGCGCGGTCGGATATCGCATCGACGACGACGGCGGCACGTCGCTCGCCTACTTGACCGATAACGAGCTCGAGCCGCCGCGCGACCGCGTCACCACGCCCGCCGAGCTCGCCGCGTTCGCACGCGACGTCGATCTCATGATCCACGATGCCCAGTACTTGCCGTCCGACATGCCCGCCAAGCTCGGCTGGGGCCATTCGCAAGTGAATCAGGTGC
The DNA here is from genome assembly GCA_035500135.1 of Kofleriaceae bacterium. Classification (GTDB taxonomy): domain Bacteria; phylum Myxococcota_A; class Polyangia; order Haliangiales; family Haliangiaceae; genus JABFXX01. Next base: position 35,198 of record DATJXL010000295.1, on the reverse strand, counting down.
TCGAGCTCGCGCGCGATGCCGGAGCGCGCGCCGTCGCGCTCCACCACCACGATCCCGATCGCGACGACGACGCGCTCGACGCGATCGCCGCGACCTCGCGCGAATGGGCGAGCGCCCACGCACGCTCGCTCGACACGATCGTCGCGCGCGAGGGGCTCGAGCGCGACCTGTGATCCGATGGCGCGGGAGTCGTGGTCACAGCCGGATCGCGTAGGGCGTGCCGGTGAATCCCGCCTTCTTCATCTCCGCGGGTGTCGCGAGCAGCTTGTTGCGCTTGCGATCGAGCGCCGCGAAGTATTCGCGCAGCAGCTCGGGCGCGTCCTTGGCGCGATAGGCCCGCTGCGGGTCGCACGCTTGCCGAGGTACCGGCGCGCCGTCCTGGTCACGCAGCGACTTGGGGTGAAGCTCGACCAGCCGCGCGAGCGCCGCCCGGTACCAGTCCCGGAACGGCTTCGGGTTCGGCATCACGTGGCGGGCGAGCTTCATCAGCATCGTCGCGTCCTCGGCGAGATACGACTCGTCTCGGATGTCCCCGATCAGGCGATCGAGCAGGAAATAAGCCTCGCTGATCGCGCCGCGCGCTGGACCGTGCCATTTCTCGCGCCACGGTGCGTCCTTGCGATCGAGCGGACGGACGTAGCGCCAGTCGACGACGCCCGCGTACGCGGCCTCGATCGCCTCGAACAACGGGGTGCTGTCCGCCGCCGCGCTCACGCGCCAGGCGATCCACTCCGCGCTCGCCGCGGATAGCGCGAGGATCGCGCGATTGGCGGCCGCGGAGATCGCGCGCTCGGTTCTGGGATCGCTCTGGTACTCGAGGTCCGGCTCGTCGTCGTTCCACGCGTGCTTCAACGGCTTGCCGACCACGCTGGCCGCGGCGATGTAGCTCGGAATCGCGAGCATGATGCGCGGCGAGCTTACAATAGCGGGCGCCCATCAGCGCCGGCGCCCGAAGCTGATGATCGCCGGAACCAGCGCGAGCGCGGTGACGACGCACGCCACCTCGCCGAGCAGCGACGCGAGCCCGAAGCCGCGGATCGCGAGGTTCGAGCTCGCGAGCAGCGACGCGTACCCGATCACGGTGGTCAGCGAGCACACGAGCACCGTGCCGCCGGTCGAGCGCAGCGCGATGCGGGGGTCGTCGCGATCGGCGCGGTGCGCGACGTTGATGCCGTAATCGATGCCGAGCCCGAACGCGATCGGCAGCGCGACGAAATCGAGGAAGTTGACGCGCAGCCCGATCAACGCGCACGCGGCGACCATCGCCAGGCTGCCGAGCGCGCTGGCGGCGAGCACGGCGAGCGCGCGGCGATCGGGCCCGACGAGCAGCAGCACCATCGCGACCAGGCCGGCCGCGGCGACCAGCGTGATCACGACGCCGTCATGGCGGATCGCCGTGATCAGATCGGCGAAGATCACGCTCGCGCCCGACGTCGTGACCGTGTGTCCGCCCGCGAGATGTAGCTCGCGGATCGCGGTCGCGAACCGCAGCAGATCGTGACCGTTCCATTCGTCGAACGTCGCGCCGGGCGTGACCGCGACCAGATAACCGATGCGGCCGTCGCGTTCGGCGAGCCTCGCGCGCAGCTCGGCCGGCAGGTCGTCGGCGGTGAACGCGTGCAAGCCCGGTGGCAGCAGCTTCGCGCGCGCGAGCAATGCGAGCTTCGCGGGCTGATCCGGGGGCACGGCGTCGAGCGTCGATTGCACGTCGCCGACGACCGGATCCTTCGCGCGCGCCTGGCGCAGCGCCTCGACCACCTCCGGCACCTGCGACAGCTCGTCGACCGCGATGTACGAGCTGCGCGACATGCCGGTGAGGCCGCGCCCGAACGTCGTGTTGACGTAGTTCGTCCACGCGCGGGTTTCGAGCGCCGCGGGCGCGTCGGAGCGCAGCTTCGTCATGTCGTACTCGAGCGGATCGCGCGCGACGTAGACGGTCACGATCGCGGCCGATCCGAGCGCGAGCACGGCGCCGGCTGCACACGCGACGCGCGGCCGGCGCGTGCCGAACAGCCCGAGCGCGATCCGCCCGAACACCGGCGCCTCGCGGCCGCGCGAGCGCGCCGCGAAACGCAGTACGAGCGCCGGCAGAAGCACGAACGACGCGATCCAGCACACGAGCATGCCGACCCCGCCGATGATCGCGAAGTCGGCGAAGCCCTTGAACTGAGTCACCGCGAGTGCGCCGTACGCGATCGCGGCGCCGAGTGACGCCACGAGCGTCGGCTTGAGCGTGCCGGCGATGGCGCGCGCCATCGCATCGGAGGCGTCGCTCGCGTGGCGCTCCTCGAGGTAGCGCGCGACGAGCAGGATCCCGTAGTTGACGCCGTTGCCGGCGATGATCGCGCCGAGGAACGCGGTCGCCGCGTTGAGGTGACCGACCGCGAGCGCGGCGAAGCCGAACGCGACGATCGTCGCGGCGACGATGTTCGCGACGATCACGGCGAGCGCGCGCCACGAGCGCAAGTGCACGAACAAGACGAGCGCGACCAGCACGGTCGTGACGCACGCCGACACGACCATGCCGTGCACGAGCGAATCGTGCTCGGCGACGGTCTGCGTGATGCCGCCGGCGAACGCGATCCCGACCGTCGGATGACGCGCGCGCACGCCGTCCGCGATGCGATCGAGCCGATCCTGGAGCTCGCGATCCGCGGCTGCATTGGCCGCGGGGAACGCGGTGTCGACGACGATGACCTGCGCCGTGCCGTCGGCGCTGACGTAGCGCGAGCGCGCGAGCTTGGCCTCGGCCGCGAGCTGCTTGGCGCGCAGCTCGAAGCGCGCGCTCGGCGCTGCGATCGCCTGCAGCTCGGCGACGGGCACGTACAGGAGCTCGTGCGCGCGGATGAACTCGCGGGTCGCGCGATCGTCGTGATCGACGCGTGCGACCAGTCGCGGCTCGATCCGCGCGATCTCGGCCGCGAGCTCGTCGGCGGCCGCCGCGCGCTCGGCCGGATCGCACGCGATCACGATCGCGGCGTCGGTGTCCTCGGTCGCGAGCCGCGCCTCGAGCCGGCGCAGGTCGCGAATCGCCGGCACGTCGGACGGCAACAGGTCGGACAGGTCGGCACGAACCGGCAAGTGAAACACCGCGAGGTACGCCGACACCGCGACGAGCACCGCGGAGACCGCCACGATCGCGCGACCGCGGCGCTCGACCCAGGCGACGTAGCGTGCGCTCGCGGACATACCTGTTCGATGTACGTCGCCGAGGCCGTCTGCACACCGACACAGAGCGGTAAAGAACGTGCTGTCGAATCATGCCGCGCATCATCGGCGGCAACACGAACGCGCCGACGATCATGATCGCGGAACGGCCGCCGAGCCGATGCTGCGCTAGAAGCGGTCGTAGCCGATCGTCGCGGCGACCTGCGTGACCGTGCCGATCGCATCGCCGGGAAAGTACAGGCGCGCGTCGAGCGCGACGTTGAGCCGGCGCGACACGACGCTCGCGCTGGACTCGAACGGATACCAGCCGATCCGGCCTTGCACGAGCATCCCGCTCGGGTTGTTGAGCACGCCGTAGCCGGCGCCGACCGCGACGAACGTGCGTGCGGGTAGCATGCGCTCGGCCATCACGGCGCTCGCGAAGTCACCGGTCACGCCCGACGTCGTGCCGATGTGCGCGTTGCCGAACGACAGGTGTGTCTGCAGGTAGATCGAGTAGTCCTGGTTGATGTGGGCGCCGATGCGCCAGTCGAGACCGAACAGCTGGCCCGACAGCCCCGACGACGGGCCCGAGCCGAACTCCTCGCTGGCCGACAGCGAGAAGCCGTTGCGGAACCGCGGACCATCGCCGGCGGGCTGGATCGGCGCCGGCGACGGAGCGCTGGCCGATGGATTTGCCGACGGCGCCGGCGGATCGGCTACCGCGACGACCGGGCCGTTGTCCGCAGCGGCGACCGACGACCAGATACCTGCACAAGCGAGCACGAGCGACGAGCGATGCATGGTTGCCTCCCGGCGAGCCATTCAGCAAGGTCGGTGCCACCCGGATCCGGCCACGCGGATCCGGCGCATCGGGGTGGCGATCGCGGCGCGGAGTCAACGCGCGTTCTCACAACAGCGTGAAACCGGACGGTTACTCGCATTAGGATCGTTAAGAGTCGATGGCTGGTCGACAAAGCTCTTGAGCTGCGCGGCTACGCGGTGGGTCGGCGGATGCCGCGCGCGAGGACGAGGCCGCTGAACAGCGCGAGACCGCTGAACGCGGCGCTGACCGCGAACGTATGCGCGAACGCGTCGGCTGCCGGCGCGCCGGCTTCGCGTCCGTTCGCGGCGAACCATTGCAGGGTCACCGCCATCATCGCGGTGCCGAGCGGCGCGCCGAGGCGCTGCACGATGTTGATCGATGCGGTGCCGTTCGGGATGTCGTCGTGCGGCAGCGTCTTGTACGCGGCCGACAGCGCGGGGGCCGCGGTCGCGCCGAGGCCGGCGCCGCGCAGCACGAGCGAGGCGCCGAGCAGCACGTACGAGCTGTGATCGGTCGCGAACGCGAACGCGAGCGTGCCGAGCAGCGTGAGCGCGACACCGACGATCACGACGATGCCGCTGTTCATGCGGTCGGCGAGCTTGCCGGCGCGCGGCAGCGTGACGAGCATGCCGAGCCCCTGTGGCGCGAGCAAGAGCCCGGTCGTCATCGCCGATTCGCCGCGTACTTGCTGGTAGTACAAAGGGAGCACGAGCTGGGCGCCGAACTCGCCGAACGCGGTGACGAGATAGGCGAACAGCGCCGCGTCGAAGCGCGGGTTCTTGAACAGGCGCAGGTCGATCAGCGCGGTCGTCGGCCGCCGCCGCGCATCGACGACGAACGTCGCGATCAGCGCGCCCGCGATCGCGAACGCGACGAGCGATGGCTGCGTGACCGCGCGCGCGTGGCCGACCAGCGACACCGCGTACACGAACAGCGCGATGCCGGGCGACAGCAGCGCGAGCCCGACCACATCGAGGCGGGTGCGCTTGGCCTCGTTGCCCGCCGGTAGCTTGCGCGACGCGAGCCACGCGCCGAGCGCGCCGAGCGGCGTGTTGAACAGGAACAGCCACCGCCACGATAGCCGCTGCACGATGAAGCCGCCGAGCGTCGGCCCGAGCAGCGGCGCGACGAGAATCGGGACCGACATGATCCCGATCGCGCGGCCCATCCGCTTGGGCCCTGCGAGCTGCGCGGCGAGCGTCTGGGCGAGCGGCGTGAGCAAGCCGCCGACCGCGCCTTGCAGCATGCGGAACGCGATCAGGCTCTCGATCGACCACGCGCACGCGCACGATAGCGACGTCGCGGTGAACGCGAGGAGGCACACCACGTACAGCCGGCGCGAGCCGAGCCGCTCGACCGCCCACCGGAACGACGGCAGCACGAACGCGAGCGCGAGCAAGTACCCGGTGACGATCCATTGCGCGCTCGCGAGCGGCGCGTCGAAGCGAGTCATCAGCTTGTCGATCGCGACGTTGACCGAGGTCGCGCCGAGGTTGAGCAGCAGCGACCCGAAGCTCGCGATCAGGACCGCGCGCAGCAGCTCGGGCGAGAACGCGTCGTCGTCGCTGCCGCTCATTCATACACCGGTGTACTAACTTAATGCACCGGTGTACTATCATGTCAACCCGTGGCCCTCCGCGATTCGAGCGAGTTCTACGAGCGCTTCGCCGACGTGCTGCGCTGCATCCGCGCGCGCGCGGAAGACGCGTATGCGGCGATCGATCTCGGCACGGCCCAGGCCAAGTTCGTGCGCTACATCGGGGCCCATAGCCACATCTCGCAGGCCGAGCTCGCGCGCGCGACGCGCACGGCACCGACGCTCACGGGGCGCGTGCTGGCCACGCTCGTCGCGCGCGGCTGGATCCATCGCAAGCGCAGCAGCGAGGATCGGCGCGAGTACGTGCTCGAGCTGACCGCTTCCGGTCGACGCGTGCGCGCACACGTCGACAAGGCGCGCGCTCGCGTCACCGCGCAGCTGGCGAGCGTGCTCGACGACCGGGACGTGCGTGACTTCGAGCGAATCGCGACGAAGATCCTCGCCGCGTTCGCACGGCCAGACGGTTAGCCGTGCTGGTCCGCGAAGATGATGCCGTCGCGGGTCTGCTTGATCGCCTCGTTGATGAGCTCCATCGCACGCTTGCGATGGCCGCCCTTGTCGTGCGCGGCGTCCTGCAGCTGCTTGCGGGCTTCGCGCAGCTGGACGACGGCGGCGCGCATGTGCGGCTGCGTGTTCGCGCCCGGCACCTCCTCGTCCACCGGCAGCGGCGCGGCGGGGCCTTCGTCACCGCCGACCTCATGCGGATGCTCGCTGGCGTACTGGATGCCGGCCTGCACCTCTTGCATCGCGTGCTGGATCATCTCGAGCGCGCGCTCGCGATGACCGCCCTTGTTCGGCGACGAGGCGGTGAGCTCGGACTGCGCGCCGCCCAGCGCCTGCATCGCGGCCTGCATGCGCGGCTGGCCGTTGTCGGCGGCGACCGGCGGCGGCGCGGCCGGTCCAGGCTGTGCGGCCGGCGCGCACGCGCCCAGCAGCGAGAGTCCCAACACGAACGTGATCGATGCACCAAGCTTGGTAGTCAAAGTCATTCCATCCCTCCGGAGGTTGACGGTTATAACGAGAGCAGACGGCGAGTGCCAATCGCGTATTCAGGTTCGTGCGCGGTCATAATGCCTCGGTGAGTGATAGTTGGCGCGTTCGCTTCGCCGAACGACTCGGTGCTCGCACGACGCGCATCGGCCCGAGCTACGTGCTGCGCACGACGATCGCCGCGATCACCAGTCTCGAGATCGCGCGCGTGCTCGGCATCGCGAGCCCGATCTGGGCGGTCGTGTCGGCGGTCGTCGTCATCCTGCCCGAGATCAAAGGTTCGGTCGCGAGCGCCGGGCTTCGCGTCGTCGCGAACCTGATCGGCGCCGTCGTCGGCGTCGCGATCGCCGAGCTGGATCTGCCGACGATGCCTTCGCTCGCGCTGGGGCTCGTGGGCGTCGCGCTCGCATGCCGGCTCGCCGGCCTCGACGGCGCCGCGCGCTCGGCTGGTGTCGCGCTCGTGATCGTGCTGCTCAAGGGCGAGCACGGCGCGGTCGGCTCGTCGGAGGAGCGCGTCGCGCTCGTGATGATCGGCTGCGTCGACGCGCTGCTCGTCACGCTCGCGGTCTCGGTCGGAGAGCGTGCGTGGGTGCAGTGGCGCGAACGCCGCCGCAGCCGCACACGGGAGTGATGTTCGCGGCTACGATGCCACGATGACGAAGCGCGAGCGTCCGCAGGGGGTTCCAGAGGCTGCGCAGTTCATCGAGGCGTGGGACGAGTGGGCGCTCGGCGAACGCGATGCGAGCGGTCGCGAGCAGGGGCTGTGGAAGTCGTGGCGCAAGGACGGCTCGTATTCCGAGGAGGCGTACTTCCGCGACGGCAAGCTGCACGGCGACAAGCGCCGGTTCTTCGAAGACGGCGCGCTCTCGCTCGACGAGCGCAACGAGGACGGTCACACGACGACGCGGCGGATGTTTCGCCCGAAGGCCGAGACGAAGGAACCGCATCCGTTCGGAAATCTGTCGCAGCAGATCGCGACGGTCGAGTTCGAGTACGAAGACGATTGGTTCGTCGCGCAGCGCCTGCTCACCGCCGACGGCACCGAGGTCGCACACGACGGCGCCGTCGCGCCGCCCCGCCCGCCCGGCGTCGGGGCGCGGGCCGTGTTCCTGAGCCGGCCCGCAACGCGCAACGTGATGATGACGGCGACGAGCGGCCGCCACGGCAAGGTCACGAGCTCCGAGACCGTCCACGAGGCACACCGGTACTGGGAGCTCGGCACGTGGAATTTCGTCGATGGCAAGAAGGTGTGCCGCGGCGTCATGTACCAGTACGACGTCGACGGGTCGCTCGAGGCCGTGACGTACGGCGCGCCCGATCACGAGATGACGAGTGTCGGCAACGTGGGCGACAAGGGCGGCAGCGGCAATCCGCTGATCCATGCCGCGCGCGCGAACGACGCGGCGAGCGTCGACAAGCTGTGGGCGATCGGGCTGTGGCAATCGCCGAACGCGGCGCTTCATGCGGCGCTCGCCGGCCAGCCGACGCTCGCGCAGCGGATCCGCGCCGCGCTCGCCGCCGGCGATGTCGCGCCACCCGCGCTCGCCGACCCGCGCGCCGACAAGCCGCGCCCGGGACGGGTTCCCGACGATGCTGCATGGGTGCCCGGCCACGGCGGCTACGTCAGGGCCACGCTCGACGCGGAGGGTCGGATCGTCGGCCACGCCGACGTGTGGGAGAGCCCGTACGGCTACACGTTCGTCATCAAGCACGACTACGACTTCGTCGACGGCCGCGTCGCCGTGCACAGCCGAAACAACCGCGAGAGCGTTCACGAGACGACGTACGTCACCGATGGTCCGCGCGCCGGACAGGTGCGCGTGCTGCGCGAATTCGATGTCGAAGCTGGCGCGCGCACGCTGACGCGCGAGACCGAGTATCACGACGACGGCAGCTCGACCGAGCGCGTGTTCGTCGCCGGCAACACCGGCGAGCGCACGAGCAAGGATGGCGCGTTCGTGCGCGAGCGCTGGCTCGACGCGCGGGGCGCCGTGTGCGCGACGGTCGAACCGCTCGCCGAGCAGCCGGCGGGCGCGGAGGAGCCCTTGGAGCGCTTTACCGGTCTCCGCGCCGGCGTGGCCGTGCTCGCCGGCACCACCGAGGCGGGCCTGAAGGGCGAACCACACGGCCCGTTCACGCTGCTCGACGGCGGCGAACCCGCCGGGGAGGTCGACTTCGAGCGGATCTCGACGTCGCTCACGGGTGTGAAGAAGCACCAGCTCGTCGACTTCGCAACGAAGCTCGCGCGCTGGATCGCGATCGTCGATCGCGATCCGCCGGCGCTCTTGCGCGACATCGTCGCGATCGACTGGACGAAGCGCGAGGGCTGGTTCTCCGATGGCAGCGCGGGCGCGATGTTCGTCGTCGGGCTCACGCTCGACGATGATGCCGTGTTCGAGCACTCGCTGTACGGCCTGTGGGACGACGTGCTGCACCAGGAGACGATCTCCGCGCTCGGCGGCCCCGTGCTCGACGCGTGCTTGCGCATCTTGCCGACGCTGTCGGGCGAGCGCCAGGAGAAGCTCCTGCGGTTCGTGACCGCCGCGGTTCAGGAGTGCGGCATGTACTTCCGCGACGTCGCCGGCGCCGGCGATCGCAACCTCGCCCAGCTCTATGTCGCGGCGCGTCCGCAGATCGAGGCGCTCGCGAGCGCACGCGGCGCCGGCGCGGCGATCCGCGACCTCGTCACCGCGTTCCTCGAAGCCAGCGTCGAGCCCGACGACGACGAAGACGACGACGACGACGACGACGAAGACGACGAAGACGACGAAGACGACGAGGACGACGATGAGGACGAGGACGAAGGCGACGAGGAAGACGACGAGGAAGACGACGACGAGGAAGACGATGACGACGAGGACGACGACGATTAATCTAAGAACGGATCCTGAAAATCGTTCCCGGTTCCGGTTCCGCTTCCCTATTCCCTATTCGATCCCCTAGTAAGCCGGCGTCGTCCCGAACAGCGTATGCGTCGCCAGCGCGCGGCCGCAGCCGTATAGCGCGCCGCCGGCCGCGCCGGGCACCACGCCCGCACCGCCGCTGACGAGCCCACCGCCGATGCCGCCGACGATGCCGCCGCGGACCGCACCCGCCGCGCACGCCTTCGCGTAGCCACCGAACGTCATGCTGTCGTGACCGCCGGTCGTCTGCTGGAGCGGTTGCGGCGCCGCACCGGCCGAGGCGTCGTCGCCGTCACCGCCGGTCACCGTGTCGAGAGCCGCGAGATCGATCGTGGGGAACGTTGGATCCGTCATGCTCCCCACCTCTGCGACGCGCGTGCCACGACTAACGCCGCGAAACACGGTCGGGGCCGGCCGCGCAACGAGACCCGCGCGCGACAGGTCGCCTACTCGACGCGACGGCGGCGGCGCACGACCAGGACGCCGAACGCGAGCGCGAGCGGCCACAGCGCGGCCGCGCCGCCGGCGTTGCACGCGTAGTAGCTCGACTTCTCGGTCACGTTGCTGCTGGATCCGCTGCCGTCACCGCCCGGCATGAACGGCTCGCCGGTGAGCGGCACCATCTGGCTGCCGCCGTCGTAATCGACCTCGAACGTCGCCTGCTTCTGGCCCGGCGTCGACGCGTTCATCACGATCAGCCACGCCGCACTCGCGGCGGGATCGATCGACGAGCTCGCCGGATTCATGACGATCGCGAACGCGTCCGCATCCATCCCGGTGATCGTCGCGCTGCTCACGTTGATCGAAGTGGTTCCGCAGTTCGTGATGTTGATCGACTGCCCGAGCGTGGTCATCGACACCGGAACCGGGCCGAGGTCGAGCGTCGTCGGCGTCGCGCTGACGCCCGCCGGCAAGCCGGTGACGTCGACCGTGATCGTGTCGGGCTGACCGTTCGGGATGTCGGTCGTGATCGTGATCGCCGAGCTCGCTGGGCCGGCGGTCGTGGGCGCCGCGGTCACCATGAAGCTCACGGTGTTGGCCGCGTTGCCCTGAACCGATGCGGGCAGGCTCGGCGCCGCGACCGTGAACGGCGCGTCCGGCGTCGAGATCGACTGGATCACGAACGGGCCGGCCTGGTTCGCGATCACGTCGAACGTCCGCATCGCGCTCTGCCCCGCGCATACCGGGCCGAAGTCGACGTCGCCGTCGGGCGTGAGCGACATCGAGGTCGCGAGCGCGTTGCCCGAGATCGCGACGTCGACCGACTTGCCGCTGTCGTAGTCGATGTGCATGTTGCCGCTGACCGGTCCGGCCATCGTCGCGGGAAACGACACGACCGCTTGCGTCGAACCGTTCGCCGCGAGCGGCGTGTTGTTCGCCGGCGCGTTCACGGTATCGACGCCCGTGATGATCACGTCCTGGATCGTCGTCGACGCACCGCCCATGTTCGTGATCTCGATCGTCTGTTGCACCGGCTCGCCGACACGGGTCGTCGGGATCACGGCCGGGCTCGGGCTGACCGCCAAGGTCGACGTGATGCCGGTGCACGACACCGGGATCGAGAACGTCGGCGTGATCGGATCGTTCGTCACGATCGTCATGTTGCCGCCGTACGATCCCGTACTCGGCGGGTCGCACACGACCTGCAGCATCTGCGACGAGCCCGAGCCGACCGAGAACGGCGCGCTCGGGCCGGACTGGATCGCGAACCCGCTCGGCACCGACACGGACGACACGGTCGCGGTGCTGCCGCCGCTGTTCGCGATCGTCACCGCGACCGGCGTCGAGCTCGAGCCGGTGCGCACGCCGCCGAAGCCGATGCTCGCGGGCGAGACGGTCACGTGAATCGGCGGCGCCGTGCCGGTGCCCGACAGCGTGTACGTCTGCGTGCCCGACGTCGACGTGATCGTGAGGACGCAGCTGACGGCGGCGGCGACCGTCGGATGAAACGTCGCGGTGAACGAGTAGATGGTGTCGTATTCGCAGTCGAGGAGCAGCGGGCAGACGAGGTACGGCACCTTGTCAGGATCGGATCCCTGCGAGCTACCGGGCGCGATCGACTCCGTGCCGCAGCCGTCGTTCACGCAGTCGTCGCTCGTGGTGCCCGCCGCCCAGTTGACCGTGAAGTCCGGGCAGCTGTACGCGATCGACGAGATCGTGTCGGTGTGGACACCGATGGTCATCGTCGTCTCGTAGATGTAGTAGGTCTGCGCGGCCGAGGTCTGCCCGACCTGCGTGTTCGGGAACGTCGGAGTTCCCGACGGCGCCCCGACGAGCTCCTGCGTTCCTTCCGAGATCGCTGGAGATGCCGAGCACGCCCCCAGCGCGACCAACAGGATGTAACGGCGCACGAGAGCAGGATCGGAGGTCACGCCAACATCTGTCAATCGGCGATGATGTAGGTGCATGTGTTCGCCGTGGCGTGGGGTTTGACACGGGGTGCGCCAGCCGTAATCATCGATTGGTGATGGCGGATGCTGTCCTCAGTGCCGCCGCCGGTAACTACCGGTTCCTCGCGAAGATCGCGGACGGCGGCATGGGCACCGTCTATCGCGGACAGCACGCGCTGATCGGACGCGAGGTCGCGATCAAGGTGCTGCTGCCGGAGTTCACCGCGAACCGCGAGATCGTTCATCGCTTCTTCAACGAGGCGAAGGCGACGTCGGCGATCAAGCATCCGGGCATCGTCGAGATCTTCGACTTCGGCTATCTCGAGAACGGGCTCGCGTACATCGTGATGGAGCTGCTCGAAGGCATGACGCTCGCGCGCAAGATCAAGCAGCGCGGCACGATGCCCGAAGGCGAAGCGGCGGCGCTCCTCCGCGGCGTGTGCGGCGCGCTCGCCGCCGCGCACGACAAGGGCATCGTCCATCGCGATCTCAAGCCCGACAACATCTTCCTCGTGTCCGATCCGGACAGCGCGAGCGGCGAGCGGCCCAAGCTGCTCGACTTCGGCATCGCGAAGCTGACCGACATCGGCGCCGCCGGCGCGGCGACGAAGACCGGCGCGGTGATGGGGACGCCGACCTATATGTCGCCGGAACAATGTCGCGGCAGCGGCGACGTCGACCAGCGCGCGGATCTGTACTCGCTCGGGTGCATCTTCTACCAGCTCGTCACCGGCCGGCCGCCGTTCGCGAACCACGGCGCGGGCGAGGTGATCGGCCACCACCTCTACGTGCAGCCCGAGCCGGTGTCGCGGCACTCTCCGGGGATCTCGCCCGACGTCGAGAACCTGATCATGAGGCTGCTCGAAAAAGATCCGGCGCGGCGGCCGCAGACCGCGCGCGAGCTGGCGACCAGCCTGCAGACGATCGCGTACATGCACGGCTGGATCGCCGGCTCGATGCCGCCGACCTCGTGGTCGCACGAGATGATGGCGGTGCCGCACGTCCCGCAGCCGACGCCGCAGTTCACGCCGCCGCCGCAGGTCATGGTCGCGGCACCGAACCAGCCGACGACGCTGAGCGGCGCCGCCAGTCAATCGCAGGTGCGCGAGCCGCGCGCGCGGTGGCCGTACGTCGCGGCGATTCTAGCGTTCGTCGCGGCCGGGATCGGCGCGGGTGCGTTTTATGTCATCGGGAAGGAAGACGGGGCGAAGACCGCGAGCCCGCCGGCCGCGGCACCGGCAGCGGCACCGGCAGCGGCACCGGCACCGGCACCGGCACCGGCACCGGCACCGGCGGCGGCACCGGTGACGGCAGCGGCACCGGCACCGGCACCGGCAGCCGCACCGGCAGCGGCACCGGCACCTGCAGCGGCTCCGTCTCCGGCGCATGTCGCCGCACCGGAGCCGGCGGTCGCGCACCCCAGGCCGGTCAAGAAGCCCGTGCATGTCGAGCCCAAGCCGACGACGCCGAAGAAGCCGGCGAAGCCCGACTCGCCAGCGTCCGACCTTCCGATCGAAACCAACGTCGAATGAAGCACGCGCTCGCGATCGTTCTCGTCTGTGTCCCGCTCGCGGCTCGCGCGCAGCCCGCATCCGCGCAAAAGGGCGACGCGCAATCGCTGATGCAATCCGGCGTGAAGCTGCTCGAGACCAAGGATTATCTCGGCGCGCTCGCGGTGTTCAAGACCGCGTACGAGCGCTTCCAGAGCGCGAAGATCCTGCTCAACATCGGCACGACGCTGAAGCTGCTCGGCCGCGACGCCGACGCCGCGAACGTGTACCAGCGATACCTCGACGCGCACGACACCGATCCGAAGCGGCGCCCCGAGATCGAGAAGCTGATCGCGCAGATCGACAAGACGGTCGGGCGCATCGCGCTGACCGTCACGCCGAGCGACGCCCAGACTCACCTCGACGACGACGACTGGCTGCACGTCGTCCACGCCGCAACGTGGCGCGTGTCGCCCGGCAAGCATTCGCTCGACGTCCATCGCGACGGCTACGAGGCGAAGACGCAGCTGGTCGAGGTCGCGGCCGGCGACCGCGTCGCGGTCGAGATCGCGCTCGACGCCGTACCGAAGCCCGAGCCGACCGTGATCACGGTTCCCGTCGCCGTCGGCGTGCGCGCCACGCCGATCATCGAGGAGCCGCGGTCCCGGCTCGGCGCGCTCGTGTTCGGCCACTTCGACGTGCCGCACGGCGGCGCCGCGCTCGTCGGGGTCACGTCGGATCTCGGCGACCGCTACGCCGTGCGCGCGGCCGCGATCCTCGGCCCGCACTTCGGCGGCTACGTCGGCGGCGTCGCCGCGTTTCTCACCCACCGGTATCGCCCGTACGTGTCCGCCGGCGTGCCGGTGTTCTACTCGAACGGCGCACGCTACGGCGTACGCGGCGCCGGCGGCTTCGAGTACGAGCTCAACCGCCACCTCGCGCTCTCGATCGAAGCCGGCGTCGAGCACACGTTCAATACCGAGATGGACGTCAAGGCGACCGTGTTCGTGCCGGCACTCGGCGTGATCGGCCGGCTCTGACCGTTGCCGAGTGAGCGCGCGCGGTCCAGTCTTCGGCCATGGTCGAAGGCATCACGAGCGCGATCAGCCCGTACACGGTCGACGAGACGCTGCGCCGCGTCCGCGCGTTTCTCGAAGCGCACGCGATCGCGATCTTCGCGATCGTCGATCACAGCGGCGAAGCGGCCAAGGTCGGGCTCGCGCTGCGGCCGACGAAGCTGGTGATCTTCGGCAATCCGAAAGCGGGCACGCCGGTGATGGTCGCGGCGCCGACCGCGGCGATCGATCTGCCGCTCAAGCTGCTGGTGTGGGCCGACGACGAAGACGTCGTCCGGATCGCGTACAACACGCCGGAGTATCTCGCGCGGCGTCACGGGGTCCGCGCGGATGTCGTCGCGAATCTCGCCGTCGTCGCCAGCATCGTCGCGAAGGTCGTCGAGCCCGGTCAGCCCGGATAGCAGTCGACCTCGGTCGACGGGAAACCGTTGATCCCGCCGAACGTGAGCGCCATGCCGTACGACGTCGTGTTCCACGTGCCCTGGTCGTAGCTGTCCTCGCTGGGGTTATCGATCTGGCCGTTGCAGCGCAGCGTCGTGCCGGTGCGATCGTCGGCGCAACCCGGCCCCGACGAATCGGTGATCGACGTCCAGTGATCGAGGCCGGCGTCGCATTGCCAGTAGCGATCGCACACGCCGCACGCGTCGGTCGGCGCGGCATCGGGAGCAGGAGCATCGACGATCGCGACGTGCGCATCCGCGCCAACCGATCGCGCATCGGCGATGACCGCCGCGTCGCGCTCGGGCGTCGCGGATGCGTCGTCGCGCGCGCCGGCCGCGTCGCTCGAGGCCGAGGAGCTCGCTCGCGTCGGACCGCACGCGAGCACGGCCACGCAGATGACGGCGATGGTGCGGATCACGGAGGCTCCGCGAGATGGAGCCGCGAGCGAGCGCGCGGTCGCACGAAATTGTCTTTTCCGGTGGCCGTTGCGGCTTCGCGCCACAGTTGTCGTTCGATCGTGGCGGACGTATCCTGGCCGCATGCGCAAGCTCCTGCTGGCCGCCGCGCTCGCGAGTGCAGCACTTGTCGGTTGCTCGAGGGCCGACTCCGACGACAAGGCACCGGCGAAGCCGCCGGCGGCACGGCCGAACGATCACTCCGACCTGCCGGCGATGACGGTGGAAGAGGTCGATCAGGCGCTGAACGCGAAGCAAGCGACCGCGGTCGACTGCAACAACCCGCGCACGCGCAAGCGCATGGGCACGATCCCCGGCGCGATCCTGATCAGCGACGACGAAAGCTACGCGGAGAGCGAGCTGCCCGCCGACAAGACCACCAAGCTCGTCTTCTTCTGCGCAAACCCTGGTTGACACGCGTGCCATGTTGGCGCCGGGCGCGCCAAGAGCTTCGGTTACGCGAACGTGTTCGTCATGCCCGAGGGCATCGCCGGCTGGGTGAACGCCGGGAAGAAGACGCAGCAGATCTGAGCCGCGTCGCATGTCGCAGGTGTCGCGAGTCCCCGGGTTGTCGATCGCGGTTGACACACACCTGACAGCGAACAACAGGACCGGCCCGACCCGCGTGCGCGCTGCCAGCGCCTCGTCATTGCGAGCCGGCGTGTGCGAGCCGAGACTGCTCGCATCATGCTGCATCTCGCTTGGCTGGCGCCGACCGGACGCGAGCAAGAGCGCACGCACGCGCGTCCACATCGCGCGCTGCCGCGGCGCGGCGCCGGGCGCACGCAACCCACCTCCTCGCCCGCGCGGGTCCGCGCGCATTGCACGCTCGCGCCCGGCGAGCTGATCGGCGAGCGCTACCGCGTGCTCGGCTTCCTCGGCCAGGGTGGCATGGGCACGGTCTATCGCGTGTTCGATCACGTGCTCGATTCGGAGTTCGCGCTCAAGCTCGTGTGCGATCGCGAGAGCCTGCGCGAGGAAGTGCGGCTCGCTCAGCAGGTCAGCCACCGCAACGTGTGCCGCACGTACGATCTCGAGCAGATCGGCAGCGATTGCTTCGTGAAGATGGAGTACATCGCCGGCGAGACGCTCAACCAGCATCTCGCGCGCGTCGGCACGCTGACGGTGACGCGTGGGCTCGCGATCGTGCGCGCGATCACGCACGGGCTTGCCGCGGCGCACGCGCGCGGGATCGTGCACCGCGATCTCAAGCCGAGCAACGTCATGCTCGACGGCGAGCGAGTCGTGCTCGTGGACTTCGGGCTCGCGACGCGACCGGGCGAGAGCGATCGCGCCGGCACGCCCGAATACATGTCGCCGGAGCAGCTCGCGGGCGGCAGGATCGACGCGCGATCGGATCTGTACGCGCTCGGCTGCGTCGCATTCGAGATCCTGGCCGGCGTGCCGCCGGCGAGCGCGGGCACGACGGACGTGCGCGTGCTGCGCCCCGACGTGCCGCGCACGATCGCGCGTTCGATCGCGATGCTGCTCGCGACCGATCCGGCGGTGCGCGTGGCCGCGGTCGTCGGATTCGCGGCTCGCCGCCGCCGGGCACGGCTCGCCGCGCCGATCGCCGCCGCCGCGATCGTGCTCGCGGTCGCTGCAGCCGCGTGGGCGACGCGGCCCGCGCCATGGGAGCCGCGCATCGTCGACCTGCCGTCGTACGAGGAGAACGCCGACGACCCATCGCTGTCACCGGATGGCGCGTCGTTCGTGTTCAGCAGCGATCGCGGACACCGCGACGTGTGGGGGATCTACCTCGCGCGGATCGGCGACGATCGCGGCGAGCCACGGCTGATCTCGCCGCCGCAGAACACGTGCTTGAACGGGCGGTGGACGCACGACGGACGCGCGGTGTTGATGTCGTGCTTCATCGCCGGCGAGCGGCGGATCCTGCGGCAGCCGATCGCGGGCGGCGCGCCCGCGGATCTCGGCCCCGGCTGGTCGGTCGATGACTGCGGCGACGCGCTCGCGGTCGTCGTGCCGCGGCCGACCGGCGCCGCGATCGTGTCGCGCGCGCCAACCGGCCGTGACACCGAGCTCGTCACGGTCGGCAGCGTGTCGCTCGTGCGCTGCGATCGCAGCGGACAGCACGTGCTCTACCTGGAAGGCCCGGTCGGCCATCCCGGATTCGGCGGCGACCTCGCCGTGGTCGATCGCGACGGTCACGCGCGCGAGCTCGACGTCCACGGCGTCGATAGCGCGACGTTCACGCCGGCCGGCACGATCGTGCTTGCGATGCACCGCGGATCGTCGACGTCGCTGTACGAGACGACGAGCGAAGGCGGCGAGCTACACGAGCTGACGCCCCACGAGCAATACGCGGCGGCACCGGACGTGGCGAGCGACGGCAGGACGCTGCTGTTCGATCGCGACCGCACGGCGATCCCGCTGTTCGAGCTCGCGCGCGACGGTGCCGTCCAGAAGACGTTTCGATTCGAGCGGCTGGCGCACGTCGTGGCCGCACCCGACGGCCGCACGCTCGTCGTGACGCGCATCGACGATCGCGGCCAGACGGTCGTCGCGATCGATCCACACGACTTCCTCGAGCGCGATCTCGCGTCGGGCGAGGCGCTGTTCGTGAGTCGCGCCGGCCGCGTCGTGTTCCGCGCCGACGACGATCCCCGCGTCCTGCGTGCGATCGCGCGCGACGGCACTGGCGCGGTGACGATCGCGAGCTTGGCCGGGCCCGTGCTCGACGCCGCGGAAGGCAGCGATGGCATTCACGTCGAGCTCGATCGCGATGGCAAGAGCGAGGCGTGGCTCGTCGCGCGCGACGGCCGCGCGAGCTTCGAAGGCGTCGAGGGCCTCGTCATGCCGTCGCCGGCCGCGCGCGGCTGGCGCGTCGTGCGCCGCGCGACCGGCACCGACGTCATCCTCGGCTTCGTCGCCCCGGGCCGGCCGCTGTCGGAGATCGCGTACACGCGCGCGGCGACCTGGGGCCATCCGGCGTGGAGCGGCGATGGCGAGCTCGCGTACTGCGACACCACCGCGTGCCGGCGCCTCGACGTCGCGACCGGTCGCGATGTCGAGGTCACGCCGATCGACGCGCCCGGCAAGCGACCGATCACGGTCGCCGGCGACGGCAGGCACTGGTTCATCACGTCGTCGATCGGCCACGTGACGCGCGAGCGGATCACGAACTTCGCCGAGCGGCCGACCGCGCGCTGACGGGCTCGCGATCGGCAACGCGAGGAGCCGGCGCGCGGCAACTCGAGCTTTCACGCGTGTAGATGATGCGCGCGTGCGGTGGCTCGCGATCCGCGGTCGCCCGCGTGCTGGCTCACGTTTGCCGTTCGCATCGCGTGCAACGCGCCGCCGACCGCGGGCGACGAGCTGCAACCTGCGGTGATCGTGCGAGCGCTGGCATCGCCGCTGCATCTCGGCTGTCGACAAAGGAGCAGCCATGAAGACCGAGACCGAAGCGTTCGAGACCCTGACCTGCGACGAGCTCGCGACGGCCAACGGCGGCATCGATCCGGCCGCGCAGTGGATCATGCAGCACGAGTCGGGTGGCAGCACGACGGCCGGCCACCTGCACGCGCAAGGCCGCGGCGATGGCACGGCGGGCAACCACTCGTCGGCGTTCGGCGCGTTCCAGATGATCGAGAGCCAGCGCAAGCACTACATGGGCGCCGACTACCAGTCGACCGACTTCAACAAGCAGTACGCGGCGGCGAGCCACTACGTGCGCGACCGCTACGGGTCGTGGTCGAACGCCGAGCGGTTCTGGAAGGGGCACCGCTGGTACTGAGCGCTCATGCCCGCGCCGGATCGCGCGGTCGCAGCGTGACTCGACGCGCCTGCGGCGCCTCGCACTCGCGCGGAAGCGGCAGCCCGGCGATCCACTTCACCGCGATCGACGCCATCGTCATGCCGAACACCGACGGCACGAACGCGACCGAGCCTTCGACGCGATGCTTGTGCTCGCAGTCGTTGACGCCGTTGTGTCCGCCCGGGCACACGCAGCGGAAGCCGTCGCGGTCGTAAGCGAGCGCGTGCGGCGCGTGCGGCGGCTCTTCCGAGTACACCGCGACGACGCCGACGTGGCGCGTGCAGTCGAGGCCGTGCTTCGCGCGCAGGTTGCGCCGCAGATCGCGCGCGAACGGGTCGACCTTCGTCGCGGCGAGGTCTGCGACGCGCACCTGCGTCGGATCGAGGCGGGCCGCGGCGCCCATCGCCGACACGATGCGGAGCCGCTCGCGCACGCAGGTCGCGATCAGGTGCATCTTCGCCGCGATGTTGTCGATCGCGTCGATCACGACGTCGGGCTCGGGCACGAGCAGCTGCGCCGACGTGTCCGCGTTGTAGAACTGACCGCGCGCCTCGATCACCGCATCCGGGTTGATCGCTTGCAGCCGCTCCGCCATCGCGAGGGCCTTGCTCTTGCCGAGCGTGGCCTTCGTCGCGTGCAGCTGGCGGTTGACGTTCGTCACGCAGATCCGATCGTAGTCGACGAGGATCAACCGGCCGACGCCGGTGCGCGCGAGCGCTTCGGCCGCGAACGAGCCGACGCCGCCGAGCCCGAGCACCGTCACGGTCGCGCGCGACAGCCGATCGACGGCATCGTCGCCGAGCAAGCGTGCGGTGCGATCGAAGCGGCGGTGCGTGGACATCGCGCGCAGTCTACGGGAAATCGCGAAATACGCGACGGGCATTTTCGGCGGTGCGGGCGGCGACCTCGGCGACCGGCTCGCCGCGCGCCGCGGCCAGACCGGCGATGACCTCGCACAGGTACGCGGGCTCGCACCGTCCCCCGCGATGGCTCGCCGGCGCCTGGTCGGGGCCATCGGTCTCGGCGAGCAGCAGCTCGCCCGGGACGGCGCGCGCGGCGTCGAGCGGGCGGCGCGCGTTCGGATACGTGACCGGCCCCGCGAACGAGAACGCGAAGCCGAGCTCGCGATAGACCGGCACGAGCTCGGCGCCGCCCGAGTAGCTGTGCAGGACGCCGCCGACCTCGCCGGCGCGCTCCTCGCGCAGGAGCTGCGGCGCGACGTCGTGGGCACGCAGCACGTGGACGACGAGCGGCCGGCCGATCGCGCGCGCCGCGCGGACGTGCGCGCGGAAGATCCGCTGCTGCAGCTCGCGCTGCGCGGTGCCGCCGTCGAGCCCGCACTCGCCGACCGCGACCGCGCCGAGCTCGCTGCACGCTCGCGCGATCCGGTCCTCGAGGTCGAGCTGCTCGTCGGGATCGAGCTCGGGCACGATCTGCGGGTGCACGCCGAACGCGACGCGCACGAGATCGCGGTGCGCGCGGGCGAGCTCGCCGAGCGCGTCCCACGTGCGCGGCCGGATCGCCGGCACGAGGATCCCGGCGATCCCGGCTACCCGCGCGCGTGCGAGCACGTCCTCGCGGTCGCCGTCGAATGCGGCGACGTCGAGGTGACAGTGCGAGTCGATCACCGACTGCTACTGCAGGCCGAGCTGCTTCGCGAGGAACGTGTACTCGAGCGCTTCGCTGTACGCGCGCTGCTCGGCGTCGGCCGCGCCGCTGTGGCCGCCTTCGGTGTTCTCGTAGTAGAGGACGTCGTGGCCCTGCTCGAGCATGCGCGCGACCATCTTGCGCGCGTGACCCGGGTGCACGCGGTCGTCGCGCGTCGACGACGTGAACAGCGTGCGCGGATACTTCGTGCCCGCCTTGACGTTCTGGTACGGCGAGAACTTCGCGAGCGCCGCCCAATCGTCGGCATTGTCGGGGTCGCCGTACTCCTCCATCCACGACGCGCCGGCGAGCAGCTTGTGGTAGCGCTTCATGTCGAGCAGCGGCTGGTGACACACGATCGCGCCGAACAGATCCGGCCGCTCGACGAGCATCACGCCCATGAGCAGGCCGCCGTTCGATCCGCCGACGATGCCGAGGTGCGGCGTCGCGGTCACCTTGCGCGCGATCAGGTCCTCCGCGATCGCGATGAAGTCGTCGTAGGCGCGCTGGCGGTTGTGCTTGAGCGCCGCTTGATGCCACGCCGGGCCGTACTCGGCACCGCCGCGGATGTTCGCGAGCACGTACACGCCGCCGCGCTCTTCCCACGCCGCGCCCGCGATCGGATCGTAGCCGGGCGTCAGCGAGATCTCGAACCCGCCGTAGCCGTACAAGATCGTCGGGTGTGAACCGTCGAGCACGAGCTTGTCCTTCGCGACCTGGAAGTACGGCACGCGCGTCCCATCCTTGGAGATCGCGAAGTGCTGCTCGACGACGAGCCCGGTCGCGTCGAAGAACGCCGGGCTCTTCTTGAGCGGCGTGGCCGGCTTGCCGAGCGTGCCGAGCGCGAGCGTCGACGGCTCGGTGAAGCCGGTCGTCGACAGCCAGAAATCGTCGCTCGAGCCATCGCTATCGACTTCCCACACCGAGTGCGTCGCGAGATCGCCCGCCGGCACGCCGGCGAGCTCTTCCTGCTTCCACGTGGCCTTCGGCCCGAGCTTCCACACCGAGAGCTTGTTGTGCACGTTGTTGAGCACGTTCATGACGAGCGAGGACTTGAGGCCCGCGGTCGAGTCGAGCGCGGTCGTCGGCGTGGGCTCGTAGAGCATCGTGAAATCGCGCTTGCCGGCGAGGAACGCCGACAGCGGGGTCGCGAGCAGCGCGCCCTTCGGCCACGTCTTGTCGCCGATCTTCCAGTCGGTGCGCAGCGTGACGAGCAGCTGGTCGTTCCACACGCCGGGGGTCGCATCGGCGGGCACCTCGATCTTCGTCAGCTTGCCGTCCTTGCCGCGCAGGTACGTCTCGCTCGTGTACGTCGTGATCTCGCGCGACACGAAGTCGTACGTCTTGCCGTGATCCCACTGGCGCGACGCGCCGATCGAGACATCGCTCGCCTGGCCTTCGTACACGGTCGCGGCGTCGGCGAGCTTGGTGCCGCGCTTCCACTCCTTGACGATGCGCGGGTAACCCGACTGGGTCAGCGTACCCGGGCCGAAATCGGCGGCAACGTAGATGGTGTTGTCATCCTTCCACGCGACCTCGGTCTTGCCCTCGGGGAGCGTGAAGCCGCCGTCGACGAACTTCTTCTTCACCATGTCGAGCTCGCGCACGACGGTCGAGTCGCCGCCGCCGGGCGACAGCGACACCAGGCAGCGCTCGTACTTCGGATACAGGCAGGTCTCGCCCTTGAACACCCAGCTCGCCTTCTCGGCGGCATTGAGCGCGTCGATGTCGAGCACGGTCTCCCACGCCGGCTTCGCCTTCTTGTACTCGGCGAGCGACGTGCGGCGGATGAGGCCGCGCTTGTGCGCGTCGTCCTCCCAGAAGTTGTAGTAGTAGCGGCCGCGCTTCGTCACGTACGGCAGCTTGTCCTTCGACTCGAGGATCGTCCGAATGCGATCGCGCAGCGCGGTGAACCCCGGCGTCGCTTCGAGCTCGCCCTGCGACGTCTTGTTGCGCTCCTTCACCCACGCGAGCGACTTGTCGCCGGTGATGTCCTCGAGCCACGCGTACGGGTCCTCGACCGCCGGCTTCGCCACCGGCGGCGGCGGAACGACGTGCGGCTGCGGCGGCGTGGGATCCTGAACGGGCGGCGGCGCCGGCTGTGCGGGCGGCGGCGACGACGACCCGCACGCCGCGAGCAGCGCGCAGGCAACGAGATGGCGATGGAACATGGCGCAGGCGTACCACGGCCACGGCGGCTCTCAAAAAACTGAAGCGGATACCTGCAACCGCGCGAGATGTCGAACCGGCGCGGCCGGCGCGGCCATTGCAGTCAACGCGCGCCATGAAGCACGCGCTCTGGATCGCCGCACTCGCGGCGTGCACGACGTCCAGTCACGACGAACCGCAGCCGCCACCATGCGGCGCGCCGAGCCCGACCGATCAGCTCGCGCAGACGCAGAACCAGATCCTCGCGCTCGCGATCGCGAACGGCGAGATCTACTGGCTCGACATGGGCGGCATCGGCAAGGTCTCGACGGACGGCGCCGGCGGCGCGGGCGGGACCGAGCTCGTGCAAGCGACATCCGATGCCGCGTTCGCGCTCGGGGGCTTCATCACGACGGGCGCAGGCAACGTGTACTGGGCCGACGGCAACTTCCCGGCCGGCTCGGTCGATCGCGTGGCAGCGAGCGGCGGCGCGAGCGTGCAGATCGCGGCCACCGACGAGCCGATCGGGATCGCCGTCGACGACACCAACATCTACTGGAGCACGTTCGGCTCGAGCGCCAACCCGGTGGGAACGATCGTGAAGCAGCCGATCGCCGGAGGCGCACCGGTCGTGCTCGCGTCGAACCTCGCCACGGTAGGTCCGATCGCGATCGATGATTCCAGCGTCTACTGGAGCGATCTGTTCGGCGCGGTGTCGTCCGTGCCGATCGCGGGCGGCGCGGTGCGTACGCTCGTGCCCGCGCAGTTCACGCTTCCACCCGCGACGATCCTGGACGGCTCGCCGGTCGGCATCGCGCTGGCCGACGGCCGCCTGTACTGGACGGCGACGCCGCTCGACGGCAAGTCGCCGAGCACGATCCGATCGGTCGCGATCTCCGGCGGCACCGCCACGACGATCGCGACGCTCGACACCCAGCCGACCGGCATCGCCGTCGACGATACGTTCGTGTACTGGGCCGAAGTGGGCCCGATCACGTCGGGCGGTCTGGGCACCCCGCCGGTCGTGAATCAGGGATCGATCCGGCGCATGGCAAGAGACGGCACCGCCGCCGCGCAGATCGTCTCCAGCGGTGCGACGTATCCGGTCGGGCCGGTCGTCGAGGACAACGCGCTGTACTACTCGACCGGGAGCGCGGCCACGACGCTGTATCGCGTCGTGCTGTGAGCGCGGCGGTTACGATCCCGGCTCGGCGACGCGGTTGTTGCTGACCGTCGGCTTGAGCAGCGGCGAGCTCGCGCACGTGTTGAAGAACGTGTCGTCGAGATCCCACTGGTCGTCGGTGCCGCACAGGTTGTAGGCGGCGACGTAGCAATCGGTATTCGTCGCGTCGATGATCTCGACGTCGTAGGTGTCGCACGCGACCGACACCGTGATCGAGTCGCCCGGCGCGAGCGGCACGCTGCCGAGCAGGTTGTCCGTGGTCGGGTACGTGCCGTCGCTCGGCCCGATGTAGATGTCGGTGATGTCGAACGTCTCCTGGTTGACGATCGTCAGCGTGGCGTCGCTGGGGCTGCTGCTACTCGAGCAGCCGGCGGCGATCATGGTGGCGAACACGGCGACAGCGAATGTAGACGAAGCGATGCGACTGAGCACGATAGACCCCCTTCGCAAGTGATGATCACCCAAATGGCCCCACGATGAAAGCGTCGGGGATGCGGATCGGACGCGAATCGTGACTAGCGCAACAGCGGCGCGATGGGAGCGCGGTGAAGCCCGCGCTGATGAAGTACCAGCGGCGCGCTCGCGCTCACGAACACGAGACCACGGCGATGGCCGGTGTCGGTCGGGTCGGTGCTCCAGCCGGGCAGCTTGAGCGCGCGCTCGGCGGCCGCGAGCGCCTCGGCATCGCCGCGCACGAGCTGGGCGAACGCCTCCTTCGCCGACGAGACGTCGGCCATCGCGCGCTCGAGATCGGCATGCGCGGCATCGGCGCGCTCGGTCGCCGCGTACCAGCGCACCTGTGCTTGCGCGAGCTGACCGCGATAGAGCGCGACCGGATAATCGTCACCGACCAGGTAGCGATCGACCGCATGCGCGCGATCGAGCTCGCGCTGGGTGTCGAGGAGCGCGAGCTGCTCGCGCGCGACGTCGATGCGGCGCTCGCGCCACACCAGCTCCGCGCGAGCGCGCGCCGCGGCGGCGGCGTCGACGCGCGCCAGTGCATCCGCGCGCTCGCGAGCATCGTCGCCCACGGCGTCGAGCTTGTGACGCGCTGGCCGAGCGGTGACGGCGGAACGCGCGCGCTCGGCGAGCGCGGCCGCGACGCGAAGCTCGGCCTGCGCCTTCGCCACCTCGGTCGCGTTCGCGTTGTCCAGCATCGTCCGCTCGGCGACCGGCACGGTCTGCCAGTCCGACTCCGGCACCATCTCGATCCCCCCGGTCGCGCATCCCGCCACGGCCACCATCGCGATCCAGCGCAGGTTCCCCATGATGGTCTGATCGTCGCACGTGTGACGCGGAAGCGCGATGTAGGTGCGAGGGGGCACGACGGCGCGAGATCGCAGCGGGAGCGTCGCGATGGTCGTGTTCTCGCCGGCGCGTTCGCGGTCGCATGTGCCGCGCGCCGCCGGCCGATCCTCGAGCCGCGGCGGATCGAGTAGCCACGCGCGGCGACACGGTTGCCGGCAGTTGGCGTGGCATGCGCCGTGCTGATTCGCGCGCGATGCGCCTCCGTTCGCTCGCACCGTGCCTCGCCGCCGCGGCCTGCGCCACGTCGCCCGGGACCGATCCGGCGACCACCGCCGGAGCTTGCCCTGCCCCGGCCGGCAAGCTCGTGCTCTACGCGATCCCGCCGGGCTCGTCGCTCGACTGGTCGACGCCGAACAACCTGCTCGACTCGGTGCTCGCGAGCAGCGACGCCGGCACCGCGCTCGTGCAGAGCGGCCAGGCCGTGATGACGCACGAGATCGGCCACGTCAACGTCGAGCTCGATTGCGGCGACTTCAGCATCCCGCTCACCGGCCAGACCGGCGGCGGCACCGACTGGCAGTCGGCCGGCGACGGCGTCGGGATCCTGCTCCGCGACACGCCGGGCGCGATGAACGACACCGCGGCCGGCGACGTCGCTGACACCACCGCCGACATCGCGGCGCGCCAGCAGTCGGGCAAGCTCAGCCGGATCTCGTTCGTGGTCAACCAGGCGATGTGCACGCGCCTGAAGTCGTTCTACGACGCGTACCTGCAGTCGGGTGCGTTCACGCATTACGCCGGGCTGTACCGGCCGCGCCGCTTCGAAGGTGCGGGCTGCGCGATCTTCGGCGCGGGCATGGTCGACGTCGGCGGCCTGCTGCGCCGCTCGCTGTTCACGCCGGTGTGGGCACGCACCGAGATGATCGGCAGCGCGCGCATCGCGAACTTCGCCGGCAGTCCCTCGTATCAGTTCGGCTCGGATCTGGTCGCACGCGATGCGAGCGGGCACGACTGGGTGTGGCCGGAGGGCCAGAGCGTCCCGGCGCCGGCCGGCGATCCGGTCTGGCTCGGCTCGCCGGTGCTCGACGCGTGGTCGGGCCCGGAAGATCAGCCGTTTCCGATCGCGGGCCTGCCCGGTGCGATGCAGAGCCAGCTGCCGTTCTCGATCTACGACCCCGAGCTGATGGCCGAGTGGGCCGAGCAGGTGTTTGCGCAAGCACGTGCACAAGGCAGCGCGGACTCGCTCGGCGCGACATGGACCGCCGACACCGTCGAGGCTGTGCACGAGGTCACGTACGACGCCCACTGCGTCGCGCCGCAGACCCTGGCGTTCGAGGCAGATAACGATGACCTGTTCGCGGATTCCGATGCCCCGTGACACGAGGCCGCGTCTCGTATAGCGTGCCCGCCCACATGGATCTCCGTCGAGCATGTGCAGTCGTGGCCGCCGCGGTGTGCGGCTGCGCGTCGGCGTCGGCGTCGCAAAACGGCGGGCAGATGGACGCGCCGTTCGGCAACGGAGGGGATGGCTCGTCGGGCGACACCGACGGGTCGACGCAACGCGACGCGCCCGAGAGCAGCGGCTCGTGCACGTCGCCGTTCACGGGCGTGCTCGCGACGTGGGACTTCACCGGCGCCGCGGGCAACCAGGCGTCGACGTCGTCGTCGATGACCGCGACCGGCGTGAGCGCCGGCGATGTCGCGCGCTCGGCATCGGTCACCGCGTCGAGTGGCTCGAACTCGATCAACTCGAGCAACTGGACGACCGGCGCGTCGCCCGATCCGACCAAGTTCTACACGTTCGGGCTGCAGCCGCCGAACGGCTGCAGCATGTCGCTGACGTCGCTCGCGGTCGACGCGAAGGCGAGCGGGACCGGGCCGGCCGCCGCATCGGTCGCGACGAGCGACGACAGCTTCACGGCGATGTCGACGGTCGCGCCCAACTCGACGAGCACGCCGAGCCTGTCGGTGAACGCGTCGACCGCGATGGTCGAGATCCGGATCTACGGCTACAGCGCGACCGGCACGTCCGGCACGATGCGCATCGAGAACACGCTGACCGTGAGCGGCTCGCTGCAATGAAGCTTTCGACGCTCGCGCTCGCGCTCGCCGCGTGCGCGTCTCCGCTCGCGAGCACGCAGCAGGCGATCATCGGTGGCTCCGCCGATGCCGGGGACAGCGCGGTCGTGATGCTCGCCGCGTATCCCGCGGACCACTCGACGTTGTTCACGTGCACGGCCGAGGTCGTGTCACCGACCGCGCTGGTCACCGCCGGGCACTGCCTCGATCACACCGCCGATTACGCGTACGGCGTGTTCTACGGCGAGGACGCGTCGAGCTACGCGACCCTGACCGAGCTCCTGCCGCAGCTCGCCGCCACCAGCGCGACGTACATCTATCCCGGCTACGATCGCAGCGCGCCGTTCACCGGCGACATCGGCGTGGTCGTGCTCGCGCAGGCGACGCAGGTCGCGCCGCTCGCGTTCGCGCGGCAAGCGCCGACGCAGGCGATGGTGGGCGAGCCGGCGCGCATCGTCGGCTACGGCCAGACCGTGTACAACACGTTCCACGAGAGCCGCGACGCGGCCGACACCACGGTCGCTGCGATCGACGCCGGCGATACGATCACGGTCGGCGACACCACGCACCTGACATGCGTCGGCGATTCCGGCGGCCCCGCGCTCGTGTCCAACGTGATCGTCGGCGTCGATTCGTACTCCGACACGACCGGCTGCACGCAGCCCGCACACTTTCGCCGGACCGACGTGTACGCGGCGTTCATCGATCAGTACGCGGGCACGAGCGCGCCGCTCGGCAGCGACGCGGGCCCGACGGCGGGTGCCGATGCCGGCACCGGCAGCGACATGGAAACATCGTCGAGCGGCGGCGGCTGCACGAGCGGTCGCACGACCGGCTCGGGCGCAACCATTCTGGTTGCGCTGTGCCTGCTCCGTGCCTCGGGGCGGCGCCGCCGGCGATAGCCACGGCTAGTCGGCATGCCACGAGACCCGCGTGATTCCGCGCGGTTGCTCGTGGCATGGATGCTGCTGAACACCCCCGCATGCGTTCGAGATGGCGTTCGCTGGGGATCGCTCTGGGGCTCGCGTTCGGGCTTGCACTGGCCGCGCAGCCGGTCGGCGCCGCGGCCACGCCCGCACCTGCCGTGCACGTCGCGATCGCCGCGAGCGGCGGCGGCGCCCCCGACGCCGACACCGTGCGCCGCGTGTTTCTCGCCGAGCTGTCCGCATCGCACCGCGCGACCGCCAACGAGCAGTTCGACGTCTCGATCGTCACGTCACATCTCGAGACCGTGCGCGGCATGGTCGAGCTCACGCTGACGATGCACGTCGTCGTATCGGATCGCGACGGCAAGCTCCACCAGTTCGGCTCGGGCACCGCGAAGGTCCAGGTGCCGTGCCACCGCTACCACACCAGCCAGCTGCCCGCGCTGCGCGAGCAAGCGCTGTCCGAAACCGCGAGCTCGGTGCTCGACTCGCTCGGCGCCCAGCGCCGCGTGCCGACGAGCTGAGCGCCCTACTTCAGCGCCCTACTTCAGCGCCGCCTGGACGACCTTGCCGTTCGGGATCAGCGTGTCGTACGTCGACGACGTGACGCCGACCGACGCCAGCAGCGTCTTGCCGTACGACGCGAGCGAGTCGATCGCCGCGATGTCGGCGCCGGTCTGGCCCAGGCCGCTCGTCGAGTCGATGTCGAGGCAGCCGAAGTCGTTTTGCACCGGGCCGATGCCGCCGACGATGCCGGCGTTGAACTGCGAGCCGATCGTGATCGACACCTGGTGGTTCGGGTTGTGCTGGCGGCCGTTGACGCTGCTCGAGCCGAGCGTGCGGCCGAACACGTTGAGCGACATGAACGTGACCTTGTCGGCGAGCGTCGACGGGATCGCCGCGATCACCTGGCCGATCGTCGCGACGCCCGACACGTTACCGGCGGCTTCGTTCGCGAGCCCGGTGTCGTGGTGGTTGTCGCCGCCGAACGGGATGTTGATCGCGACGACCGGCGTGACGTTCATCTGGAACAGCGCCATCGCTGCCGTGATCTGCGACGTCACGGTGTTGTCCTGGATCGACGACAGCAGATCGAGCAGGCTCTGGTTGATGTTGCGCACCTGCTGCTGCGACGTGATCAGCGAGTCGAGGTACTTCGACTGCGCCGGCGTCGCGCTGCTGCGATACAGGTCGTCGAGCTTCGACAGCGTCTGATCGCGCAGTCCGGTCAAGTTCGTCAGCGGGCTCTGCGGCGCCGTCAGCATCGCCTGCAGCGCGAGCGGCGGCAG
Organism: Kofleriaceae bacterium; assembly: GCA_035500135.1. Lineage (GTDB taxonomy): Bacteria > Myxococcota_A > Polyangia > Haliangiales > Haliangiaceae > JABFXX01. Next base: position 5,588 of record DATJXL010000295.1, on the reverse strand, counting down.
GATCGGCAGCGGCGCGCCGTCGAAGCTGAGCGCCTCGCTCGGGCTGTTCGCGCCGACCGTGATCGGCTGGGTCTGCACCGTGTTGAGGCACGGCGCGAGCTGCTTCGCGAGCAGCGACGGCAACATCTCGTTCGCCTGCGTCGCGCCCGACAGCCGCAGCACGTCGCCTTCCTTGGGATGCACCGGCGTGTTCGTCATGATGTGCCAGACGCTCATCCGGCTGGTCACGCTCGTCGGCAACAGCGTCCACGGCGTCGCCGCCGTCGTCTGCACGCTGCCGAGCGACATCGGCAGCGGCTTCATCGTCGGGTCCTGGCAGTTGTAGACGCCGCTCACGCCGTACGCGCCGGGGCAGTTCGCGTTGATCGGATCGCCGGCGGCCGACGTGCTGAGGATGAAGTACTGCGCCTTCGACGAGTCGGCGCACGCGCTGCCATCGGCGAACGCGCGGCGCGCGCCCTTCACGAACACCGACAGCGGCAGGCCGGTCGCCAGCGCGCGCAGGCCGGCGTAACCGGCGCCGAAGAGAGTCGTTGCGAGCAGATTGCGGCGGGAGATCTTCATGGCGGCTCCTTACATCCCGATGCCGATGAACGTGGGCGAGAGACACGCGACGACGAAGGTCGACTGCAGCGCGGCGGTGCTCGTGTTACCGGCGGCGACCGCCTGGTTGAAGTGATCCATCAGGATCGCGTTCGCTTGCGACGCGCGCGGATCCGACGGCGGCAGGCCCATCACGATCGCGACGAAGTCGTCGACCGCGGCCTGCGGCTGCGAGCTCGACCACTGCTTCGCGCTGGGCTGAATCGGATCGGGCGTCGCATCGATCGTCTCCTGCGCGACGTTCGAGCAGATCGTCTCGAGGCCTGCGCGATAGAACAGGTTGGGCTGGTTCGGCAGCACCGGGATCACCGCGCCGCGGCCGTAGCCGTCCGACGGCAACCCGCTCACGATCTGCGCGATCGTGCTCGGCTTGCGATTCGCGATCGACGCGTCGAGCTGGCAGATGTCGACGAAGCCGAGCCGGTTGTTCAGCGCGGCGCACAGGTGATCGCGCCGGCTCACGGCCACGACCTCGCCGTTGGTCTGCCAGGTGACGGTCTGCGTCGCGTTCGTCGTGATCGGCGACGTCATCAGCTCGAGCACGAGCTGCGGCCAGCTCGTGCCGTTCGTGAAGTCGCCGACGATGCGCTGGTACTCGGGATCGGCCTCCGAGCACGGCGCCGAGTTCACGTAGTAGCAGAGCTTCTGCGCCCACGCGTCCGGCACCATCGGGTGCTGCGCGAGCAGTGCGCCGAAGTCGTCGAGCGTGGCCATCTGCCGGACCACGCCCTGGAACGCGAACATGCCCGGCTGGCTGCTGAACGCCTGATCGTCCTGCCGGCCGTAGTACCAGCCGTAGTTGCTCGCGAAGATCGAGCGCATCGGATCGAGCAGCTGGTGGCAGTTGAAGCACAGCGTGTTCGGCTGCGCGTGCGTGGTGTCGAGGCCCGGGATCGGATTCACGCCCGGCGTCGTGTCGTCGCCGCCGTCGAACGCGTGGCCGGTCGCGACGATCATCGTCTGGTTCGCGGTGACGCGCATCTGGTTCGACGAGTTCGTCGCCCAGTTCGCGAAGAACGCCGGCGTCGTGAAGAAGCCGGTGTGCGGCGTGTTGAGCACGAGCTCGGTCCCCGTGCGCAGCGCGGGGATGTTGTAGAACTGGGTCGTCGACTCGCCCGAGCTCGGCGCGCGCATCGTGACCATGCGCCAGCCGGCGTAATTATCGGCAGCGTCGCCGCCGAAGTCGTCGGTGGCGGAGAACTGGATGTCGGCTTGCGCACCGGTCTTCTCGAAGCAGCTCTTGCCGTCGGCCGCCTTGTGCGGGGGGAGCGCGCCGAACAGCAGGTGGAACAGATCCTCGGATGAGACCGCGAACGTGACCGGATCGAGCGCGCTGCACTCGGGAATCCCGCCGTACTTGAACCCGGGCAGGTCGGTGAAGTACCAGGTCATGTAGTTCGGGTCGCCAACCGCGAGCGTGTTCGCGAGCGGGATCGGACCCTTCGACGTCTCGATCGTGATCGTGAGGCCCTTGTTCGCGCTCGCGAACGAATCGACGATCGTGGTCCCGTCGTCGAGGACCTGGCGCGTGTCCATGTACGCGTACAGGGACATCAGCGCCGGCGTCATCATCACGCGGTGCGTGGTGAACGCGTCGGTCAGCGGGCGGCCCTCCTTGATCAGCTCGATCACGGTGCGCGCGAAGCTCTCGCGAACGTTCTGCACGAGTGGTTCGGCCCCGAGACCGTTGCCGAGACCCTTCTGCGGGATCAGATCGATGAAGTCGGTGACCTGGATCTGGGTCTGCTGGAACTGCAGCTCGAAGAACACGCGCATCTTCGCTTCGTACTCGGGCGTCTGCATCCAGCCCTGCACCAGACCGGTGAGCGCGCTCGGGTCCGCGACGACCGCCTTCAGCTCGGCGTCGGTCGGCGCCTCGCCGACGAGGATGTTCTTCACCTTCGCCACGTACGTCTGCGGCGGGTCCGCCACGAACGTCGATGGCGGAGGCGGCTGCGAGAAATCTGTCCCGCATCCCAGCAAGCACAACGCAGGCACGAGGCGACGCATGGCGGAACCCACGAGCAAGCCGCCTGCCAGCCCCATCCTCGCGAATCGACGGCGAGAACCGGGAGCATCTCGCCCCTTGTCGGCTGAGAGCTACATCAACGCTGTCGGGTCAAGCCGACAACGTGTTCCTCGATCGCGGCGTTGACGATCGCGGCGTGCGTGATCGGTCCCATGTGGCCGAGCTCGGGGAACGTGCGCACCGTCGCGTGCGGCAACAGCCCCGCCAGCTCGGCGATCACGCGCTGCTCGGTCGCCGGCGATCGGCCGCCCGACAGCAGCAGCGTCGGCGCCGCGATCGACGCGTAGCGCTCGCGCGACGTGCGATCGGCCGCGAGCGACGCGACCTCCTGCGACACCTTCCACGCGACCGCGCGAAACGCCTGCTTGGTCTCCGCGGGCAGCGCGGCCCACGAGCCCGCACCGTTCCACCAGTCCACGAACGCGGTCAGCCAGGCCTCGTCGACGCCGTCCGCGTCGGGCACGTACGCCGGCAAGCCCTCGACCGAGCCGAGCTCGCTCTCCGCGAGCACGCCGAACGCGACCGGCTCGTACGCCGTGATCGATCGCACGAGCTCGGGGTGTGCGAGCGCGAGCTGGAGCGCGAGCAACCCGCCATACGAGTGGCCGACCACGTGCGCCGGCTCGGTGACGAGCCCGGCCAGCAGCTCGACATCCTGGCTGAAGTGGAACGGCTTGCCCGCCGGCCAGCGCGGCCGGTCGCCGTAGCCGAGCAGGTCGGGCGCGATGACGCGGTAGCTCGGGGCCAGGCGCTCGGCGAGCTTGCGCCACTGCCGCGACGTGAACCCGCCGCTGTGCACGAGCAAGACAGTTTCGGACACGACGAGCCCATAGCATAATCCCGAGATGCGTCGCGCGTGGCTCTTGCTCGGGTGCGCGGCGTGCATGCCGCGCGAGAGCCAGCAGCAACAGGCGGTGCAGCAGTGCCCGATGACGACGGTCGAGGGCATCGACGTCTACGCGGGCAACGGCACGATCGACTGGATGAAGGTGAAGGCGGCCGGCCGCGACTTCGCGTTCATCAAGGCGACGCAGGGCAACTACGACACGCAGTCGACGTTCGCGGCGAACTGGAGCGGCGCGCTGCAAGCGGGCGTGTTGCGCAGCCCGTATCACTTCTTCGACGGGACGATCGACGGCGTCGCCCAGGCGCAGTGGTTTCTCGACGAGCTCGCGTCCGTGGGGGGTCTTCAGGTCGGTGATCTTCCGCCGCTGCTCGACCTCGAGTGCCCGACGTCGTCGAGCAAGTCGAACACGGAAGCGAACTGCGAGTACAACGGCGATTCGGGCTGGGTCGCGACCGCGACGCTCAAGCAGCGCACGTACGACTGGTTGATGACGGTCGAGCAGGCGACCGGGGTGAAGCCGTTCATCTACAGCTACCCGTCGTGGTTCGCGTCCGTGATGTTCACGGACCCGATGCTCGCGCAGTATCCGCTCTACATCGCGAGCTACGCGACGTGCGCGAACGTGCCGTCGCCCTGGCAATCGGCCGTGTTCTGGCAGTACGCCGACAACGGCACGGTGTCGGGCGTGACCGGCCAGGTCGACGAGGATCGCTTCGTCGGCAGCGCCGGCGATCTCGCGGGCATCACGATCCCACCCGACGCCGGCGTTCCGCCCGGCCTCGACGCCGGTATCGGCGACGACGCCGGCATGCAGCCCGAGCAAGGCGCCGGCAAGGCCGGCTGCGGTTGCGGCGCGAGCTCGCCCGGTCAAACCGCGTGGCTCGCGCTCGCGGTGCTCACCACAGCTTGTGCGGGCCGACGAGCGGGTCGAGGCCGGGGTCGCTCGCGCCCGACACCAGCTTGACCGTCGCCGTGCCGTCGTCGCCGATCGCGAGCTCGACCTTCGCCACGGCCGGCTTCGCGTCGTGCTCGCGTTGATGCGAGTGCTCGATCGGCACGTCGCGCAGCGGGCAGCGCGTCGGCGTCTTGGCGTCGCCGAGCACGCACAGCGTGACGTCGACCGTCGTGTCGTCGTCGTTGGACATCGAATCGTCGCTGCCGATGATCGTCTCGTTCGCCTTGTCCCGGGTCTGCAACCACAGCACGAGGTGACCGGAGACCGTGCGAACCTCGGCCTTGTCGAGCGAGATCTCCTCGTACACGCGCATGCGATCGAGCCCACCGCCGATGATGCCGACGAGGCCGTTGTGCTCGTCGAGCAAGTACAGCCCGCTCCACGGGCCTTGCTCGACCCAGTACGCCTGGAACGCGGCGCCCGCGATCTTCGGCGGCGTGCGCGTCTCGCATTTCGGCGGAGACGCCTTGTCGTAGTCGCCGAATGCGGCCGCGAGCACGCAGTCGCACGCCGCCTGGTCGGGCTTGCAAAACGGTGGCTCGGCAGCCGGCGAGGCGCCGAGCCGCGTGATCGCGTCCGCGACGGTCTTGTTCGGCCGCAGCTGCAGCGACGCGAGATACGACTTGAGCGCGGCGTCCTTGTCGCCGGTGCGCTCCTCGATCTGGCCGAGGTTGTACAGCGCCGCGGCCTTCACCTTCGGATCGATCGCGACGCGCACTGCATCCGCATCGGCGCGCCGCGCCTTCGCGAAGTCGCCCGCATTCATCGCCGACCAGCCGAGCTCGGCGAGCGCGCGTTGATCCCCGTCGAGCACGGCGGCCGCGGCATCGAGCTCGGTGACTGCCGCGGCCCACTTCTTCGCGCGCTCGGCCGCGAGCCCCGCGTTCAAGTGCTTGCGGTAATCCTTGAGCATCTGCGAGGTCGGCGGCGGCTTGGGACCATCCGCCCGTGCAGGTGCGACGGCGGTGACGATCACCGCGATGACCGCGAGACGTGACATCTCGCGAGCGTACCCTAGCACCACCTGATCAGATCATCGCCGGCTGCGACCGTCACGCTCCGGTCACCTCGCGGCGTACGTCCGCGCTTCGCTCGTCACGTGGAACCACCACGCTCCTCGTTCCAGTGCGGGCGTGCGCCGCGATCCGCCTCGG
>DATJXL010000294.1:0-5271 GCA_035500135.1 Kofleriaceae bacterium | reverse complement strand
AACGACTTCGGTCAGCTCGGCGACGGTACCGCGACCGATAGCGTCACACCGGTCCAGGCGATGGGCGTGACCAAGGCCAAGGCGGTCGCCACGGGCGTCGCGCACTCGTGCGCGCTCGACTCCTCGGGCAACGTGTTCTGCTGGGGCCAGAACTCCAACGGCCAGCTCGGCGATGGCACGACCGCCGACAGTCGCACCGCCGTGCAGGTCAAGAACGTGACCGGCGCGACCGCGATCGCGACCGCGGATTCGTACACGTGCGCGATCGTCGGCGCCGGTGTGGAATGTTGGGGCACCAACGATTCCGGTCAGCTCGGCGACGGCACGACGATGATGAGGTTGATGGCGACGCCGGTCGCCGGGCTCGGTGCCCCCGCGGTCGCGCTCGCCGCGGCCGACGACACGACCTGCGCGGCGCTGCAGGACGGCTCGGTGCAGTGCTGGGGCGGCGACGAGCACGGCGAGCTCGGCGACGGCGACACGACGATGACGAATCGGCCGACGCCCGGACCGGTGATGGCTGTCAGCGACGCGACCGCGGTCTCGCTCGGGCGGCGTCACGGCTGCGCGGCGACGCCGCCGGGCGTCCTGTGCTGGGGCGATAACTCGTTCGGCCAGCTCGGCGATGGCAGCGGCAAGAACTCGCTCGTGCCGGTGATGGCCGCGCTGCCGGTGCCGGCCGGCTCGCTCGCCGCCGGCGCGTACCACCAGTGCGCGATCGACAACCAGAAACGGTTGTGGTGCTGGGGCAACGATGGCGATGGCGAGCTGTTCGACGACGACGACAACGACAAGCTGTCGCCGCAGCTGTCGTACCTGCAAGACGTCGACGACGTCGCCGCTGGGGACGATCACACGTGCGCGCACCTCGCGTCGGGATCGATCCAGTGCGTCGGCTACGACGGCCGCGGCCAGCTCGGCGACGGCGATCGCACGTCGCAGCCATCGCCACAACCTCCGGTCATGACGCTGGCGAACGCCGCGACGGTGGTCGCCGGCGGCGCGCACACCTGCGCGGTGCTCGCCGACAACACCGCGAGCTGCTGGGGCCAGGGCGAGAGCGGGCAGCTCGGCGACGGCACGTACGACGATCGCGGCACCGCGGCCGTGGTGCCGGGGCTCTCCGGCGTGCGCCAGCTCGCGAACGGTGGCAACCACACGTGCGCGATCGTCACCGGCGGTGCGGTCGTGTGCTGGGGCCGCAACGACAACGGCCAGCTCGGCACCGGCAACGGCTCGTGGTCGGCGGTGCCGGTCGCGGTCGTGGGCCTCGCCGGTCCCGCGATGTCGATCAGCGCCGGGCACGCTCACACCTGCGCGTCGCTCCAGAGCGGCCAGGTGCAGTGCTGGGGCGAGGGCTACGACGACGCGCTCGGCAACGGTGCGGGCGAGAGCAGCAACACGCCCGTCACGGTCTCGAACATCACGACCGCGATGCAGGTGACCTCGGGCGACGACTTCAGCTGCGCGCTGCTCTCCGACGGCAGCGTGCAGTGCTGGGGGCAGGGCTACTCGGGCCAGCTCGGCAACGGCAGCGGCAACGAGGTGTCCACGCCGGTCGCCGCGAACATCTCGGGCGTGACCGCGCTCGCGAGCCAAGGCTCGCTCACGTGCGCGATCAAGAGCGACGGCACGGTGTCGTGCTGGGGCTACGGCAACGACGGCGAGATCGGCGATAACAAGAGCCAGAACGAGAGCACGCCGGGGCAGGTGATGAACGTCGCCGGCGCGAAGCAGGTCGCGGTCGGCAGCGGGCACGCGTGCGCGATCGACGGCGGCGGCGCGCTGTGGTGCTGGGGCAGCAACAACCAGGGCGAGATCGGCATCGGCACCTACGACAACGCGGCCGTGCCGATGCAGGTGATGACGAGCGCGACCGGCATCGCGGCGGGTGGCAACCAGACCTGCGCGCTCGCGAGCGGCGCGGTGTCGTGCTGGGGCGGCGACCAGTGGGGCGAGCTCGGCGACGGCGTCGTCGACTGGTTGACCGTGCACGGGGTCGACCTGCCTTGCCCGTGACGAGCGCGCGAGGCCGTACGTCGCGAGGCGCCCGGAGTGCGATGGTCGCAGCCGTTGCTGGTTCCGGCCACGTGCTCTAGGCTCGCAGTGATGGACGCGAAGCGAGAGCTCGTAGTGCCGACCGTCGCGGTGCAGGTGCACCTCGCGCTGCCGGGCAAGCCCCCGATCGCGGCCGAGCTGTTCGTCGCCGACGTGCCGCGCACCGGCCGCGCCCAGCTGCTCGACGATCTCGCGGCGCTGCTCGAGGACGAATCGGACTTCGTGCCGGTGCGCGTCGACCGCCGCGTGCGGCTGTACGCGAAGCAGGCGATCGCGTGGATCTGCGTGCGCCGGCGCGAAGAGGCGCCGACCGACTACGGGGACGACGAACCGTCCGAGGTGATCGTGCTCTACGATCGCCAGCATCGCGTCGCGATCGAGCTGCGCTCCGGTGCGGCGATCGCGGGCGTGCTGTTCGATTCGTCGCCGTCGGATCGGCCGCGCGTCGTCGATCACCTGAATCGTTCGGGCCGCTTCGTGCGGCTGTGGACGGCGAGCGAGCACTACCTGATCCACAACGCGGAAATCGTCCACGTAACCGAGCAAGACTAAGAAGTAGGCAAGCAGGCATGGCCAAGATCGACGTCTATCTGCGCTCCATCGAGCGATTCGGCGCGGCCGGCGCGGTGCTCTCGTCGGGGCAGGCGGTCACGATGAAGTTTCCGACCGGCGATCGCCACGCGACCCAGGTCACGCAGCACGAACAGCTCGTCGCGATCGTGCGCGAGGTCGCGCCGCCTGCCGTGATGGATCAGATCGACAAGCAGCGGTCGGCGCGCTTCGAGGTCGAGTCGGGCGGCGCGCGCTACGCGCTCGCCGTGCAGCCCAAGCCTGGTGCGTGGCAGGTCGCGATCGAGCCGGCGGCTGCAGGGGCCCCCGCACCCGCACCATCGCCTCCGGTCCCGTCGACGGTGAAGATGCGCATGCCCACGGTCGAGCCGCGCCCGACCACCGAGGTGCCGCGTGCGACCACCGAAGTGCCGCGTGCGACCACCGAGGTGCCGCGTGCGACCACCGACACGCGCGGAGGCGCCGAGCGCGCGGCGACCGACGCGAGCGACGAGCTGCCGATCGAGCGCGGCCAGTACGCGGGCGAGCCGGTCGCGCCCGCGGTCGCGCGCAGCCCCAGCACGCTGCTCGATCAGCTCACGAACGCGGCGCGCGCCGCACGCGCCAGCGACGTGTACCTCGCGACCGGCTCGCCGCCGCAGATGCGCGTCGGCGGCGAGCTCCAGCCGCTCGGCGAGCCGCGCGCGCTCGATCGCGAGACGCTATCGCGCGAGCTGGGCGCGATCGCGCCGGCGGACGCGCGCGCGGCGTGGCTCGAGCGCGGGCTCGCGATGTTCGCGTACGGCGACGGCGCCGGCCGCGTGCGCGCGACGCTCGTGCGCGATCACCGCGGGCCGGGCGCGAGCCTGCGGTTGCTCGGCGCCGAGCCGCTCGCGCTCGACCGGCTCGGTGCGCCGCGCGAGCTCGCGGCGTGGCTGGATCGGCGCGGGCTCGTGCTGGTCGCCGGCGCGTCGGGGGCCGGCAAGACCACGGCGCTCGCCGCGCTCGTGCGCGCGATCGCGGACCGGCGCCGGCGGGTCGTCGTGATCGAGGACGCGATCGAGCTCGTCCACACCAGCCCGCTGGTCAGCCAGCGCGCGCTCGGCGAGCACGTGCCCGGGATCGCGGCCGGCCTGGCCGCGGCGATGCGCGAGGCGGCGGACGCGATCGCCCTCGGCGCCATCGCGAGCGCCGAGGCTGCAGGCGCCGCGGTCGACGCGGTCGCCGGCGGCCACCTCGTGCTGGCGGCGATCGCGGCGGCCAGCGCACGCGACGCCTCCGCGGCGCTGCTAGGCCTCCTGCCGGCCGATCGCCGCGACCACGCGCGCGGCGTCGTCGAGCGCGGCCTGATCGGCGCGCTCGCCCCCGTCGTGAAGGGCGCCTCGCGCACGTTCGAAGTCGTGGTCGGCCGCGTTGAACCTGCCTCGTAAACCGAGATATAAAATCAAGAACGGACCTAACGGTTTCGGGCCCAGGTGACCGACGACTATCGAGATGGCGGGACGCTGATCCTGGCACGGCCGCTCGGACCCGAGAAAAAGGGTCCGGCCGGCGAAGCGTGCCTGGTCAATCTGCACCCGCCGGGCCCCGACATCGGCCGCCGCATCCCGCTCGTCAACAGCCAGTACGTGGTCGGGCGCGATAGCGAGGCCGGGCTCGTGGTCAGCCGCAGCTCGGTGTCGCGCCAGCATGCGCGGCTGTTCCTCGATGACGACGGCAACTGGTGGGTCGAGGACCTGAACTCGACGAACGGCACGTTCGTCAACGAGATCCGGTGCACGCGCAGCCAGCTGCTCAACGACGCCGACCAGGTCCGCTTCGGCGACGCGATCTACAAGTTCCTGTCGGGCTCGAACATCGAGAGCGCGTACCACGAGGCGATCCACAACATGGCCATCCAGGATGGCATGACGGGGATCCACAACAAGCGCTTCTTCATGGAGTTCCTCGAACGCGAGATCTCGGCGGCGAGCCGGCACGGCTATCCGCTCACGCTCGTGATGTTCGACGTCGATCACTTCAAGAAGGTGAACGATTCGTTCGGCCACCTCGCGGGCGATGCCGTGCTCAAGGACCTGTCGATGCGGATCCGGCCGCGCATTCGCCGCGAGGATCTGTTCGCGCGCTATGGCGGCGAGGAGTTCGCGTGCGTGCTGCCGTCGACACCGCTGCCCGGCGGTATCGTGTTCGCGGACCAGCTGCGCCAGATGATCGAGCAGAAACCGTGCTCGTTCGACGGCCAGGCGATCCCGTTCACGATCAGCCTCGGCGTGACGACCCTGCATCGCGAGACCGGAATCGACGCGACCGCGCTGATCAAGCGCGCCGACGAGAACCTGTACGCGGCCAAGCGCGGCGGGCGTAACCGCGTGGTGCCGAGCCTGGCCGACTTGATTCCGACGTAGTAGGGAAGAGGCTTCGCGCCTCGGGCTTCAGGTCGGAACATGATCGCGGCGAAGACGTTGGAGGATCTCGGGTGGCCTGCCTTGGTCGGCCACTGGGCGAGCCGGTGCGCGACCACGCGCGGCGAGGCGGCCGTGCGCGGTGGGCTCGTGCTGGACGCGATCGACCAGGCGAAGGCGAGGGCTGCCGAGATCACCGAGGCGCGCGGGCTGCGCGCGCGGGATGCCGCGCTGCCGCTCGGCGGAATCGCGGACATCGCGA